>JAIRQC010000018.1 GCA_031256675.1 Rikenellaceae bacterium | reverse complement strand
GTCGAGCGCAGCTCCGCCGCCGGAGTCAGAGGCAGTATTCTCGCTTATCGTTCCGCCTGCCATTATGAAATTGCCGCTGTCGGTGACATACACACCGCCGCCGTAGTTTGCCTCGTTCTAACAGATTGCGCCCCTCATGGTGAAACTGCTGTTGTCGTCAAGCCTAACTCCGCCGCCGCTATAGGCCGTATTTTCGCTTATTGTTCCGCCTGTCATTGTGAAACTACCGCAGGAGGAGACATACACCCCGCCGCCCCAAATATGCGTTATGTTATTACGGATCTCTCCGTCGTGCATGGTAAGTTCGCCGGCAACGACACGCACCAGTGAAAAGTAGTTGCCATCAATAAAAAATACGTCTAATACGTCGTTGCCAGCAATACCCTCCAGAATCGCTCCCCGCAATATTACGGTCTGGTCATAGTCAACCCTGAGCAGGTGGCCATTGGAGGTGAGGGCGATTTTCTTGTTGCCGCGAATGGAGACCTTGATACCGGCGAGGTTGCCGAATGTCGGTTCGGTTGACCAGGGCAGGCTAAAATCGCCTAAAAGATTGATAACGTAATTCTTGTCATCGCCGCCATTTTTGATTGCGGCAACGGCGGCGTTCCATTGTGTATCGCTCCCGACGTTGAACGTATTATCGACTGTCGCCCCTGCGCCGAAATCTTCCTTGTCTGCGCCATTATCATTGTTATTGTCTTTGTCTTTATCTTTATCGCAACTTATGGCGGCCATTGTTGCGCCGATGAGCAATAAATGTACGGGTTTCATAGTCGTAATGGTTTGGTTTTCGACAAAGATAGCACATGTAATACGAACCTGTATGCAGTAGATAATATTTTGCAAAAAAACAAGCCCGCCGCGCAATTTTTTTGCGCGGCGGGCCTAAAATTTAATATGTCGCCCCTTTGCCGGCTGCGGGCCTGGTTTGAGAACTGCGACGGCCCGCAGCCGGCGGTTTTATCCCTCTCCCTCCTGACGGAATTTTGCGGGGGTGACGCCGACGTGTTTGTGGAAAAACTTGACGAAGTAGGTGAAGTCGAACCCAAGTTCGGCGGCTATCTCGCCTTGGTTGAGCGTGGTGTGGCGCAAACGTCTCACGGCCTCCTCCAGCAGCTTCTCTTTGATATACGCTTTGGCCGAGATGCCGTGGGCATGTTCGACAATGGACGAGAGTTTCTTCTCCGACAGGCCCATCTGTCCTGCGTAGAAACCGACATGTTTCTGCTCTTGAAAATTGGCGTCCAGCAGCTCCCTGAACTGCTGCATGTGGACGCATGTGCCGACAGGGGGAAGAGAGAAGAGCGTTTTGCGCTGCGACAGCTCCCGCTCGACGGCGATCATCAGGTTGTGCACCCAGTTGCGCATTATCATGGTCTCGGTGTGCGTCATCTCGCCTGTCCGGCAGGCCTGCCGCATCAGCGAGAAATAGAGGTCGACCTCCGCGGCGAACTCCTCCGTGCGTATCGGGACGATGGAGTAGCTGCTGTTGAACAGCGAGCAGTTGCTTATAAATTCCAGCTTTTCGGGCGTGTCGCCGAAGAACGTGAGGCTGAACAGCGCCATCTCGCCGCGACACTTGCGTTTGGAGTAGCGTTGCTGCACGTCGCGGTTGACCAGCAGCAGGCTGTCTCCATCGTTGGCGATCTTCCGCTCTTCGATGTAGTGCACATTGCCGGGGCCGCGATAGCGAAATATGTGAAAAAACGAGGCGCGGTGCTCGTCGTAGATCGTCTTTTGTGCGATCTCCTGTTGATAAAGCTCTTCGAAGGTGTTGACCTCTATACCGAAAGGGTCCAGCACTTCGAACGACTGGTAGCGCGGGATCTCAGTAGCCATTTTCGACGTAGGTTACAACTTTTCTGTAATTGACCCTCAACTCTTTGGGGGTCATGCCTTTCCATTTGACGAACATTTTGTTGAAGCCCGAGGCGTCGTAATCGAGGTCGTGGGCTATCTGCGTTATGCTCTTGTCCTCGAAAACCAGCATCCGCATGGCCTCTATCAGCACCCTGCCCATCAATATCTCCTTGAACGTCTTGTTATAGATGGCCCACAGCGCCTGGGTGAGTATCTTCTCGGTGATGCCGATCTTGCCTGCGTAGAATGCCTTGCTTTTCTCGAAAAATGCGTAATTGTCGAGCAGTTCCATGAATTGCAGGGCGTAGTTCAGCAGGTGGCCCGAGCGGATGTGCAACTCGTAGGGGATGGTCGACGAGAGCAGCATCATGTTGATGGACAGGTTTCTGAGCATCGAGGGCTGCCACTGGTCGTAATTGTGGCAGTATTCGTTGTAGAGCAGTTCGGTGCACCGGCTCTGCGCTTCGTTTATCGCCCCCGTGTCGATGATCCCCTCCGGCTCGATGTAGGAGAATGTCAGTTTCAGCAGGGCGAGTATCTCCTCCGAGCCGCTGAAAGCTTCGGTCACGATGATGGCGTAACCCTGCAAGGGAAGGCGGCAATAGATGGGCAGCAGATAGGGCTCGATGAGCAGAATGACCTGGTCGCGCAGATGCAGCACCTGCGTCACATCGGGCGGGAACGACCTGTGGCACTGCTTTATATATATGGCGTAGTAGAAGCGGCCATTCTTCTTCAGCTCCTTTTCGCGCCCCAGTTCCCGCTTCGAGTAGAACTCGTGCAACTCGGGGTCGTCGAGCGCGAATATCCAAAATCCTATATCATCCTTTTCCATATGCTTTTTTCAAATCAGGCGCAAAATTAATATCCTTTGGTAATATATCAACACATTTGCTTCTGTATGTCTTTTTTTTATCAACATCGCCCCCCCCGCAGGGCGCGCTCAGGGGCCGATTTGGCCTAAATGGGGGAAAACAGGCCATTTTTTGGTCGCTTTTAACCCCGTATCAGGCGAAAGAGGCCATTATTCATAAAACGGAGACCACATTCCGGTTTTGCTAAGGCCGTACCTTTGCACTGTGAAAATGAGAGGGTAATAAAGACTAATTATAATCACTATAAAACCAAAAAACTATGCGTACACCGGTTTATATATTATTAGGTATGTTTTTCCTGCTCGGTTCGGCCACAGCCGCAACGACGGAAAAACGGACGGGGTCGCCCGAAGTCTGGCATTCGCCAAAATGGGCCAACTTGAAGTTCGATTTCAACGGCAATGCAGGGGCGCTGGGGCGGGTCGACCGCGAGATCGAAGAGTACCGCCGTCACGGTCGCCTCGATTCGATAGTGGTCAACTCATTTGCCCCGCAAGGGAACGACCCGCAGTACAATATCAGACTTCTCAAAGATCGTGCCGAAGCGCTCCGAAGTTATATAATATGGAGATTTCCCGACATCGACCGCCGCCGAATCTCCCTTTTTTACGGAGTTGCCGACACCACGGCGCACCACAACACTACCGTGATGGTCTACGGCGAGTTCTTCGGCAGCAGCGACAAGCCAA
>JAIRQC010000010.1 GCA_031256675.1 Rikenellaceae bacterium | reverse complement strand
CTCGGGTCACGGTTCAAGGTTGTCGCCCTGCGATCTTCGCGCCCGCCTCGCGCGCTACGGAGCATCGTTGGGATATGATTATGAGATGGTTGCCGAAGAGGTGCAGAAGATAATAAGGTAAGAAAATCGACCAGACAGTCGATTCTATCCACTCCGAACAGAGCGATAAACCTAAATGGGGATTTCCGACGGATTTATACAGAAATTATGAATGGAACGAGGTTGAGCTAATTAGCATGACGTTGCGATGGTGCGAAAAAACTGGTGAGCAATGGCTGCAACAGCAATTATTATGTGGGAAGTTTTTTCATAACCATTTATCAATAAGCTTCCCTGGAGATTTCCCTTGGATGTTGTTCAAATTAAACCAATATCTACAACCGCAGACGCAGCTCGTCCCTGACGTTATACTTGGATGTTGTTCAAATTAAACCAATATCTACAACAGGCCTCCGTCCCTCTGAAATAGCATCTGGCCGCCAACTGCAATTGCCATTAGATTTACAAACCGTAGCGCGGGCGTCATGCATGTATATGGCATGTGAACCCATCGCCGCCGCTGTCCGCCGCCTCCGGTTTCGCCTTTCAGCCTGAGACGCAACCCAACCCTGAAACCCAACCGGATATACCAAAATCTGTTGCCCCGATTTCTTGCATGAAACAGGGGCAACAGCAAACGCGAAAGGGGCCGACTACTTGATCCTCTCGTAATATTCCCTTGTGCGGGTATCGACGCGGATCTTGTCGCCGGTGTTGATGAACAGTGGCACTTTGACCGTTGCTCCGGTGTCCACCGTGGCCGGTTTGAGCGAGTTGGTCGAGGCGGTGTCGCCCTTGACCCCCGGTTCGCTGTAAGTCACCTCCATATCGACGATAGGCGGCAACTCGGCCGACAGCACCTGCTCTTTTTCGGTGTGAAACATAACCTCGACCACCTGTCCTTCGCGCATCAGGTCGGCGTTTTCTATGAGGCTTTTGTCGATGACGATCTGCTCGAAGGTCTCGGTGTGCATGAAGTTGCTACCCATGTCGTCGTCATAGAGATACTGATATGGGCGACGCTCGACGCGCACCTGGTCGATTTTCTCGCCCGCCGAAAATGTATTGTCGACCACGCGGCCGTTTTCGAGGTTTTTGAGCTTTGTCCGCACGAAAGCCGGCCCCTTGCCGGGCTTGACATGCTGAAATTCCACAACCGTAAACGTCTTGCCGTTCAACTCGATACACATGCCGTTTTTGAGATCTGCCGTTGTTGCCATCCTGGTCTGTTTTTTATATTATTTTTTGCAAAGTTAATGTTTTTTTGCCAAATTGCAATCGGTCTCCGCGCCCCAGCGGAACCTGTTGCCGCCAATGTCGAGCAGGGACAAAATGCGCTCGACCACACTCATGCAGAGCTCTTCGACCGAGGCTGGGCGGCTGTAAAACGACGGCGCGGCGGTGGCGATGACGGCCCCGCACTCTGTGAGGGCTGCCATGTTGCGTAAATGTATCAGGCTGAGGGGCGTTTCGCGGGGAACGAGGATCAGCCTGCGCCGCTCTTTGAGCATCACGTCGGCAGCTCGGCCAATCAATCCCTCGGATACCCCCGCAGCTATGCGCCCGAGCGTACCCATGCTGCACGGTATCACCACCATAGCATCCCAGTCGGACGACCCGGAGGCCATCGGGGCGAACATGTCGCCGTTGTCGAAAAGTTCGACTTTGGAATGGCCTGCCCCGACGGTAACGCCCTCGTATTCAGCTACTTCGCGTCCGCAATCGCTGAATATGAGGGCGATGCGCGCCACTTCGGGCGAGGCGACGAGCCGCTCGACCAGCAGTCGGGCGTAGATCGGCCCGCTGGCCCCGGTCACGGCGACTATAATTCGATGGTCTCGCATCTGAGCCCCATTTTACGGATATGTTCCAGCGTGCGCGGCAGGGCGTAACGCAGGTTGCGGAACGATTTGGCCGAGTCGTGAAACACCACGACCGACCCCGCCCGAACGTGCTTCGTAACGTTGCGCAAGCACGAGCGCGGCGAGACGTAACGGCTGTAATCACGGCTCAGCACGTCCCACAGCACGATTTTGTAGCAGCGGCCTGTCAATATCTTGGCCTGCAACGGTTTGATCTGTCCGTAGGGTGGACGGAACAGCTCGGTGCGCAGCGTCTGGTTGGCGAAATCGACGTCCTCCACATAACGTTCGTTGCTCATCCCCCAGCCCTTCTGGTGGCTGTACGTGTGGTTGCCGATCTTGTGCCCCGCCTCGACGATGCGACGGAGGAGGTCGGGATAGAGTTCGGCGTTCTTGCCGAGGCAGAAAAATGTGGCCCGCGCGTCGTATTTCGCCAGCTGTTCCAGCGCCCACTCCGTCACGCCGGGCGTCGGGCCGTCGTCGAAAGTGAGGAACACCGCATCGTCGCTCTCGATGCTCCAGACGATCGACGGCGCCAGGCGGCGCACGAATTTTGGGGGAGAAAAGCGCATGGGGACAAATTATTGGGCAAAGTTAAGTAAAATATGCCACATTTACTCAACCGTGGTGAAAATGCAGATATTCCCCCGCAGACGGCAAAGGCTGCGTCGGAAGCCGCAGGCGGGCAGGGCAGCCCTCCGCGGGGGCGGCTACGGGGGGCTGCCGGCCCCGCTGACCCTGCTCGTCCCGCCAGTCCTGCTCGCTCCGTTGACTCCGTTGACCCCGCCAGCCCCGCCGGCCCTGCTCCGCAGGGTTGCTTCGGGTTGCGCCAGAGGTGACAGTCGCGCCCTCGCAATGATGCTATGCCTGCGGCTTGCCTGCTTTGGAGGCCGCCGGTTTGGGCTGGGGTTGTGCGGGGGTTTTGGATGCTGTGCCGGCGGCCTCCGAAACCCTCCCCCCATTGCTTCCGCCGCCGAGGAACTTCACCACTGCATATTTTGCGGCGGCGATGGTCTCGCGGTTGACCTTTTCGATGACGCTGCCGCGCGAGAGGTCGTCGGTGGTGATGTAGCCCTCCATGAGCAGCAGCTGGACGATCATGTTGTTGATGTTGGTCTCTTCGCTGTAACCCGTCGCCACATAGAGCCTGTCGACGCGGGCGGCGAACTCCTCGGCAAAGTCGGGATAGTTGGGCAGCGACATCAACTCCTCGAAGGTCTCGCCGAAACTGGTCAACTCGATGTTAAGGTTTGGGTTCACGAGCAGCGGGCTGAACTCCTTGTTGCGGTCTACCGCCGTGAAGTTCACCAGATTGCTCACGTCCACCTTCTTGTTGCGGTTGTCCATGCGGCGGATGTCGGCCTTGCGCATGTTCTCGAGCTGGTAGAGGTAGAAATTGTAACGCCACAGCTCGCTGCTGTTCATCTGTCCGTCGAAAATGTGGGCGTACTTTTCGTTGAGCAGCGCCTTGACCCGCAACTTGCCCTCGTTGATTTCGGGCTTGCCGACGCGGATCTCCTGAATGAGCTGTTTGAGGGCGGCGGCGGCCTTCTGCGGGCCGATGATCTCGCGCCCCCTGACGCCTATTTCGGTCGAGAGCACGCCGCACTGGATGTTGCGCGCCTTGCCCTTGCCGTCCTTGCCGCCGCGCAGGCAGTTGATCAGCAGTTCGACCGTCTCCACCTGCCGCTCTTCCGAGATGAACGGCTGGCCGCCGGGGGTGCTGGCGAGCGAGTCGAATATCGAGCCGAATATCCTGCGGTCGAGCACAATCTCGCCCCTCTCCTCCCCTGAGACATACTCGGCAATGAAACGGTTCTGGATCACGTCGAACGACACGTCGCGGATGGTCGCCGCCGTCTCGCCGAGCGGGAAACGCTTGCCGACGAATATCTTGCGCACAATCTCCGGCAGGTCGATCTTGTCGAGCAGCTTGTACGACGAGGCGAGGTAGTAGCTGCGTTCGCCGGCCACGTAGTCCCAGTCGAGGATGTCGTCGAGGTAGTTGCCGTGGCGGGCTATGACGTCGACGATGTTGCGGTCGGCGGTGTAACGCTTCAACGTGCGCAGGAAGTTGGGGCCGTCCTGACTGGTGGCCTTCTCCTTGCGTTCGCCATGCGCGTCGACATAATAGAGGAAGTTCTCGGGATTGTCGACGCGGGTTATGCCGGCCTCCTGTTTGGCGTAGTTGCCAGCGCTGAGCATTATGTCGATCTTGAATGGCATGGTGATGTCGCACATGCCGCTCACGGTGCTGCGCGAGTTAAGGTCGTCGACGTTGCTGTCGGCGCTGGTCTCGAACAGGTATTTGTAGTAGCGGATGTAGTCGGGGTCGAAGTCCGTCGTGCGCGAGAAGTCGCCCACCTCGGTGCCGATGCCGTAGAGGTTGCCATCGGCGTCCTGGAACTCGTGGAACATGTCCCCTGCGATCATCTTCACGCTGCGGATGCCTTCGAGGTTGTTTTTGAGCCATTTGAGGATGAACGCGGCGATCATCTCGCTCTTGCCCACGCCGCTGTCGCCGTTGATCTCGATGACGAACACGCTGCCGTCGTTCTCCTCGACGAGGAACAGCGAGCCGTGGCGCGGAATACCACCTATCTCCTTGACCTTCTCGTTGATGATGGTCAGGCGGGGCTTCTTTACGTCGCCGAAGTAGTCGGCTTCGAGTTTAAGGGGCGTTACGATGGTCTTGATGTTGCCCGCCGGCCCCTTGATGTCGAAGTAGCCCACCTGAGGGAAGGAGATCAGTTTTTCCGGCGCGCCGAGGATGCTGATCACGTCCGGCACGAAGTTGCGCACGTCGTCCAGGCGGATGTCCTCGGTGTAGTTGAGGCGGTAGTTGTCCGTCAGGTACTTCATGTAGCCTTTCTGGAAGATGACCAGCTCCCTGACTATGCCGTGCTTGACCACCTTGCAGCGGTAGTCGTCGGGATCCATGTTGGCCACGAAGCGCGCCAGCCGCTCGGTGAAGAACGACGACTGCGGCAGCGGGTTGATGAAGCGCACATAGTCGTTCGGGTTGTCAGGGTTGGCCTCCTCGCGCCGCTTGACCTCCACGCGGTCTATCTTGTGGAACGGATATTCGCGCTTTTTGGCGTCGGTGACGATGCGGGTGTGCTGCTGCACGGGCTGCTCGGACGAGATGACGCCGCATTTGCTCATCAACTCGTTGATCCAGCCGATGCGCCCCCCCTCGAACTCGCTCAACGTGCGGTTCTCCATCTCGAAGTTGCGATAGAGCGATATGCCGTGCTGCACCATCTCGTTGACGCTCGAATTTTGCTTGCGGAAGGCGGTCTCGACCATTCGCACCAGCGTATGGGTGTAGCGGTTGTAGTAGTCCGTCCCTTTGGTGCGGCGGATAAGCCCCACGTAGAAACGCACCACCTTGCGGCTTACGTCATAGATCTCGCTTTCGGCGATCTTGATGTCGCGCTTGCGCATGATGTAGTCGCTGATGTCTTTGAGCTCGGTGGGCAGGATGCTCGTGACGAACTCCTCGGTGAACATGCGTATCTCGCCCTCTTCGGCGGCAATGCGCCCCGAGAAGTAGGCGAGCCGTTTGCAGACGTTGGCGTAGAACGAGTCGTCGTTGTTCAGCAGATAGAGATAGATGATCTTGTCGATGATCTTTTCCGCCGCCGCCACCTCGCTGTTGATCGCCGCGTGGATGAAACCGATGCTCTTCTGCGATATGGGGATGCAGCAGAACGCAGGCAGCGCGCGCAGTCCGGCCATAAATTCGTCGATCCAGATGTTGAGGTTCAGCTCGGAGAGCTTTATGCCCGTAATCTCCTCGAAATAGCCTCCGGCGGCGGTGATAATCTCGCGGCGGCTCGGCTCGAGGCTCTCCTTCTCGAACGGCAGGTTGAAGTGGAGCAGTATCTCGCGTATGTACTTCTTGATGATGGTGTTGACGCCCTCCAGCTTCGACTTGTCGAGCGCCGCGTTGCCCGTGGCGTCTATGGCCAGTATCTTCATCTTGCTGTCGGAGAAGAGCAGGGACTCCATCTCGATGAGTACCTCGCGCATGATGTTCATCTCCTCGGGGTTGTCCAGCACGTGATGATTGGGCTGAAAGGTGCGTTTGTTGGTTATGTATTTGAGCAGTACGGCTTTGGAGTAACGCGAGCTGACCGTGTTGAAGTCGAGGTCGGCAATGGCCGGCACGCGCTTGTAGGCCTGCGCCAGCAGGTTTTCGTAGACTTTGGTGAAGGCCGTGCTGCGGATGAACTCGAACACGTCCGAGCAGGAGCCCACCACGTCGCCGTGAAGCTCGATGACGGAGTTGGCCGAGCGGCCTATGGTGGTGATGGTCACGCCGCTGCGGTCGGGCGAGCTGTGGTAGAGCGACCGCACGTCGCGGATCTGCAACGACGGCGCCTTGTCCTTTTTGTACCCTGCCGAGGCGGCATAGTCGGCTATCACCGCCGCCGCAAACTCGGTGTAACGTTCGCGGGCGAACATCCTCTCGAGGATCTCTGCGCTCCCTGCCTCCTTGTTGGCGGGGTCGGAACGCTGTCCGGCGAAGGCCAGCCAGTATTTGATAAATATCGAGAAAGCGTCTTCAAGCTCTGCCGAGAAGACCATCAACCCCTCCTTGCCTGCGCTCAGGTAGCCGCCCAGGGCGAAGCGCATCAGCCCCGTAGGGTATGGTACGATGGCGACGCCGCGGTAGCGCGCCAGCCACTCGCAGAACAGCAGCATGTCGGCGTAGGCCGCGCGCCCCAGAATGCGGAAGTTGAACAGGTACGACCCGTCCGAATCTATAAAGCCAATCCTATCCGCGCAGTCGAACCTCTCGATGACCGTCCCTGCCAGCTTCTTGGCTATCGCCAGACGTTTCAGCGACTCTTCGCGGAAATTCTTGTTCACACGGAAACGGTTGAGGTTGCGCACCAGCTTGGTCTGGTAGTAGCTGAAAAACGGCTCCTCGCGATATTTGAAGTCGTCCGGCAGCCCCAGCACGTCGAGCTTGTCGAGCGAGGTAAGTTCGTCGAGCAGAAACAGATAGAGCGGCGACCCCTCGAAGCTGGCCGTCTTGTGCAGCTGGCTCTCGCGGCTGTTGAGGTTGCTCTGGGCCGTGCGTTCGATCTGCGCCTTGATGAATCCGGCGATGGCCGCCTTGATCTTGCTGCGGCTGGCGTTCTTGGGCAGTTCGGCCTCGATAGTATCCTTGATGCTTTTGGCCGTCTGGGCCGTCTCGAGCGAGTTGTTGAGCATCAGCAGCGAGTTGTTGTTGCCATGGTCGGCGCTGTTGCACTTGCGGGCGTAAGCGGCGAACTCGCGGGCGGTGGGGGTGGCGGCGACGGAGCCCAGGCGCTCGCCAGTGGCTGCGATGTTCTTGGTGGTCGAGAGCGACGAGATGGCGCGTATCTTGCTCTGGGCCGTGATGTTGTTCATTATGTAGCGCGAGATGGTGCGCCACTTCGGCTCCTCGCGCTCCTCGATCTTGACGCTCTCGGCGTAGGCCTCGTCGAGAAAGAGGGTTATGCGGCTGCTGTTGAGGAATTTGAGGAACTCGTTGAGTTCAGGGTCGTTGAAGTCGGTGTAGCCCGTCGGGTTGTTGGGGTCGTTGACCAGGATGGTGGTGTTCTCGCAGAACAGGTCCCACAGCGAGCCGCTGTCGTCGAACAGCGCAAGGGTCGACTTGGTGCGCCTGAGCATGTCGAGCAGCCGTCCGTAGGCTATGCGCCCGTCGGGCAGGTTTTGCAGCTCGAAGTCGAACGGGTTGATGTCGAAGCAGTCGTCCGGCAGCAGGTCGCGGTACTCCCACGCCTGAATATCGTTATAAATGACGTATGGTTTGGGCCTGCCGTTCGGGTTGAACAGCAGGTCGCGCACGATCATCTGCACCGAGTCGGAGATCGACGTCTGGTCGAGGTTGCCCAGCGCCGAGAGGAAATTTTTCACAATCTCCCGGTCTTCGTCCCCGAGGGCAAAGTAGGCGTCCCTGATGCCCAGGTCGATGAGCATTTTCTCGTAGCGCCCCTTGTTGTCGGCCTCCTTGCCCGTCTTGGTTACATACTCGCGGTAGCGTTCGAGGAACAGGTTGAGGCCGAAATTCTTGTGGAAATGGTTGTGGATGGTGCGTTCGTAGCAGGTGGGCAGAATGTCGAGCACCAGGTGGCAGGCGTAGCGTATCTTGGCGTTCAGGTTGTTGAACGGCTTGCTGCGCAGGTACTCGCCGAAGGTGCGGATCTGGTTGCGGCCGCCCCCTTCGAGGATCGTCACGATCTCGATCTGCCGGTTGCCTCCGTAGAAGTAGTTGCGCATCCGTCCCTCGAACTCGTCGATAAGCTCCTGCGTCTGTATCTGTTTGCTTTCGGGCTTGTGGCAGTTTTCGAGGAAGAAGATGAAGTCGCGCAGCTTTTCGAGCAAATATTTGTCCTGCACCACCTGGCGCGAGAAAGCGTCGAGTTTGAGCAGCGTTATCCGCCGGTCGGGGTCGTCCGCGCTGCCTGTCTGCTCCGTGAGCATATGCTCCAGCTCGCGGGCGTAGGCGTCGATCTGTGCCTCGATCTTGGTGCGGAACTCGTTGAGGTAGGCAGGGTTGACGTTTTCGAGGATCAGCCGCAGGTTGAGCTGCGTGTTGGCCGTCGAGCCCAGCTTTTTGGTGTGCACCTTGTTGAGGGTGTTGATGATGCCGTTGTGGAAGCAGAACACCAGCGAGGTGTTCGAACTGCGGCTCTCCTTCGAGTCGTCGACAATCACCAGCCGCGTCAGCAGCGGGAACCACTCCGACCCTGCGTAATGGTTGATGCGCACGTGGGGCACCTTCACCGCGAAAATGCTTGTCGTGTCGGCGCTCATCCGCTCGAAAAGCTCCTTCGGGTCGGGAGCGTCCATCACCACGACCGCCGAACTGTTGAACACCTCCCCTTTGAGCAGCTCCACCGCCTTGTCGGCATTGCCCGACACCACGGTGCGGATCATGCCGTTGAGCCCCTTGAAGTTGACCGTCCAGCGGCTGCGGTTGAGGAAGTCGGTCTTCTCGGCGTTGGTGGTGTAGTGGGTGCTTTGGCTGATCATCTGTTCGAGCGTGTCCATCAGGTAGTTCCAGTGGGCCTCGTTGATGTCGCCCGTCACCCCCACCACGTCGCGGTACTTGCGCAGGTCGCGCACATGGCCGCCGAGTTGGAGCTGCGACATGAAGTCGATGTGCGACGAGTTCACCGGCGGCGTGCCTACCGAGAAGTCGTGCGTGTCGCGGATGTTTTTAAGCAGGACTTTCTGCGCCGTGGTTACGCCGTCGGTGTCGAGCATAGAGTCGATGCGCTTGATAAAGCCGTTGCGCTTGGCGCTCAGCTCGAAAGCCTTTGAGTTGCTGTGCGGGACGAGCATCAGCGACACGTCCACATAGCCCGGAATATCCTCGCGGAAGCGGAGCAGATATTTGTTTATCTCGGCCTGCTGGCGCGCCGGATCGTCCGGCTCCTCCATGCACAGGGCCACGAACGCGGTCAGATTGTCGAAAATGTGACGCGGCAGAAAGATGTCCGCCCTTTCGCCCAGAGAGCGGTAAAGGTCGAGAAGCTGCTGCGCCTCGTTACTCAGAAATGCTTTGGGCTGTCCTGTGATCTCCATATATGTCAGCGCTTTACGTTTTTTTATGCATTTATTGCCGGGCCTCTGCCGATTTTGTACCATATATTACAAAATCAACTCTGTTTTTCACGCTGCAAATATAGGTCAAAAAAATGAAACAGCTCCTGTTTGTTGAAAATTAATCGTATTGGGGCTATTTTGCACACGATTTTTTTTGCGTGGCTGGCGCTGTCTTACGGGAAAATGCTGATTTTGTCTCGCTGATACCACCCTTATGAAATTGTTCGGACGCAGAAAACAGTCGCTGCCCGTGCTGTACACCGCGCGGCAGATGAAGATCATCGAAAAGTTCGTCGAGGAGCATATCGGGCCTATCGACAACGTCTTTCACGAGATCGTCTCGCCCGACGTCCACGTCGACATTCTGTCGATCCCGCCCGCCGGCGAACGCAACTACCACACCCTGTGCACGATGGGTATGGGCGCGCGGAAAATGGACGTCCCTGCGCAATATCGCAAAAACGCCGTCGACCGCGCCGAGGTCATGGTCGCATTGCCGCCCGACTGGAAACTGGACAGCCATGACGAAAACGACTACTGGCCGCTTCGCTCGTCGTGCTGCAAACCCCGTGGGAACATCCGGACGGCCTGGTCTGTAACCTGCCTGGGGCGGGCAGGGTGGCATTCTGGCAGATGGCGCCGCTGTACGGGGAGGAAATTGCAGTACAATATAGAAAACGGCACGGAGGCCCTCTTCGAGCATTTCGGCCCCGAATTTTCATACGTGGTATGCCCCTGCCGCAAAAACGGCCTGTTACAGGAAGAAATATGCGATGGCAGGCGCGAAAAGCAGCGCAGGTAGCATATTGGCCACCGAGACCTTGCGCAGTTGCAGCAGGTTGACGCCGATGCCGAGCATCATAAGGCCTCCGACGGCGGTCATCTCGTTCATAAGGGGCTCGGGCAGGTAACGCTGTATCGCACCGGCAAAGAGCGTGAGGCTGCCCTGATAGAGGGCCAGCGGCAGGATGGAGAATATCGCCCCCGCGCCCAGTGCGGCGCAGAGTATGACGGAGGTCATGCCGTCCATGATCGACTTGGTGAATAGCAGGCGAGGAAAGTGTCCCGTGCCGTCCTCTATGGCCCCGAGAATGGCCATCGAGCCGACACAATACAGTATGGTTGCCGTCACGAAGCCCTCGTTGAACCGTTCCGACCGAAAGCGCATCACGCTGCGCAGCCGTCCGGCCAGCCTGTCGAGCCCCCTCTCGATGTTAAGCAGCTCGCCTGCCACCGCGCCGAGAACTATACTCGCCACGGCTATCATGAGGTTGGCCGATTCGAGGATCATATTCACCCCCAGGGCCAGCGTCACCAGCCCCATGCACTGAAAGAAAATATCCGTGAACCGCTGAGGCAACCGCTTGCCCATCAGCAGCCCCGCGCATCCTCCGACGGCCACCGCCGCCATGTTCACTATCGTTCCGGTCATAATCACTTAATCGTTACAGTTATAAGGCGTGCCGTCCGGCTGGGCCGCAGGCGCAGGGCGAAAGGCGCAGGGCGCAGCGACAAGCGGTAGCGGCCACAGATCTACATCATCCCTATCCGTTGTCTCGCCCACGGCATTACCAGCGCGGGCGGCTGTTTGTTGTCGAGCAAATCTTTCATGTACAGCATATAGGGTTCCACGTGCGAAAAAAACATCTTGATGCCGAGGCACAGGGCGTTGAGGCCCTGCTCGCCGGCGTCGCTACGTTCGAAACGGTGCTTGGGGCACTCGCCGCGGCAGGCAAAGTACCACTTGCAGCGCAGGCATTGTGCCGGCAGCGTGTTGCGCTTGTCGAGGCCGAAACCGAACTGCTTCCGGCTGTGGTAGATCTCCCTGATACTGTCCGTCGCGATGTTGCCGAGGCGGTATTCGGGATATACAAAGTGGTCGCAGGAGTAAACGTCGCCGTTGTGTTCGACGACGAGCGCGTCGCCGCAGGTCTCGGCAAAGGCGCACAGCCCCGGAGGCACGCCATACCACTGGGCTAGGGCCACATCGAACAACTGCACAAAGTAGCTGCCCACGTCGCTCAACACCCACTCGTCGAAAATGTCGATCATGAAGCGTCCGTAGCCCCCGGCCGAGACGCTCCATTCGGCAAGTCGGCTGTCGGGCGTATGGGGCGGCACGATGCAGGGCCGCGAGTTGCCCTCCGTCGTGCAAACATGCTCCAACACAGGCAGGAACTGCATGTAGTGGCTGCCAATGGACTGCATGAAGCGGTAGACCTCCACGCCGCGCCCCTCGCTGTAACGGTTGACGGTCGACAATGTGTTGTAGTCGACATTCATGCGCGCCATCAGTTCTATGCCCCGCATCACCCGTTCGAAGGTCGGCGCGCCCCCCCTGTCGAGGCGGCATGCGTCGTGAATATCCTGCGGCCCGTCGATAGAAACGCCCACAAGGAAGCTGCTTGCAGCGAACAGTTCGCACCACCGTTCGTCGAGCAGCAGCCCGTTGGTTTGCAGCGCGTTCTCTATCTTTTTCTCCCCCCTGTATTTGTTCTGGAACTCGACGGCCTTTCTGTAAAAGTCGATTCCGGCCAGCAGCGGTTCGCCCCCGTGCCAGCAGAAGGTGACCTGATCCACGTCGTTGGCCGCGATATACTCCTTAATATAATGTTCGAGCAGTTCGAGGCTCATTGTCGGCTGGCTGCCCCGGTAGATGTCGGCCTTGTCGAGGTAGTAGCAGTAGTGGCAATCCATGTTGCAACGCGACCCGACGGGTTTGAGCATCGACGAAAAGGCCGTCGGGCGCCCCTTCTTGAAGGCGTCGGCAAAGGTGAGCGAGCGGTTGCGGTCGAAAGACATGGGTTGGGCGGGCGTTAGAAGCCACAAAGATACTCTTTTCATGAAAAAAATCGTCCGAAGTTTGTAATTTTGTAATTTTG
>JAIRQC010000023.1 GCA_031256675.1 Rikenellaceae bacterium | reverse complement strand
GCGAGATGCACCGTTTTATCCCGATCCTCGCCAAACGGGCCGGGTTCGGACGCATCGGCGAGAAGGTTGTCGAGCATCGGGCGCGCAAGTACGGCGTGTCGAAATTCGGCTGGGAACGGATGATAAAGGGCTATCTCGACCTGATTACCGTCACCTTCATGACCCGTTTCGGCCGCAGCCCGATGTACTTTTTCGGTTCGCTCGGCACCCTGATGTTCCTCCTGGGCAGCGCGGCAACGATCTGGATAATAGTCAACAAGCTCGTAAAACAGGCCGGCGGCATCGCCGTGCGCAACATCGCCGACCAGCCGCTGTTCTACATCGCGATCGTGGCCGTGATCCTCGGCGTGCAGCTGTTCCTGGCCGGATTCCTCGGCGAACTAATAAACCGAAACTCCGGCGAACGAAACAAGTATCTCATCGACAAGACTTTGTAGGTTTTTTCAACTGACTGTGCCAGGGATGGCATTTTGAAAGTAAAAAACTATGATTCAGCGGGTTCAGAGTATATATCTGTTTTTGGCGGCGACGGTTATGGGTGTTGCGCTGCTGCTGCCGTGGGCAAAGTTTGCGGGCGGGGCGGAGATTTTCCGGCTGACTGCCGCTGGACTGCACCGACCGGATGGTTCGCTTGCCGTGGCGACGCTTTATCTACCTGTTGTACTGTTGGTTACGTTGCACGTGCCGGTGGTGGCGCTGTTCGCTTTCAAGCGTCGTCGGGCGCAGATGCGAATGTGCTATGTGTCGTTGGTTATGCTGTCAGCCTCGCAGGTTGCCATCTGTCTGTCTATCAGACATGCAGCGCATGTGGTAAGCGGTTTCGGCCCCGGGCGGTGCGCATCGAGCCTCTCGCCGACGGCGGTGTTGCCGGTGGTGGCATTCGTGCTTGTGTGGATGGCCCTGATGGCGATAAGGAAAGACGAACGGCTCGTCCGGTCGCTCGACAGGATCAGATAAACGTTATTGCAGGGCGGGCGCTAAAAGTCCTCGGGGAACTTTCGGGGTTTGGGGTACTTTTAGTGTCTTTTGTGCTTTTGATCCATGCTACGCAAGGCCGAAAGCCCGCCGCCACCGGAAATGGAGGAATGAAAATGGACGGATGCCGCTCGCTCGCGGTTTCCATCATACCGTCCATTGCCTGTGGTTAGAAAACCAGCTTGATGCGACATGAGAGAAACGATGGATTGACGGTACTCTCGGAGCACAATGAAAAAACGGCCGCAGTTTTTTTATATGTTATCCTTGATTAAGTAGGAGCGTTTATATCATGTGAGAACAAGGCAGTGAGCGGAGCGAAGCCAAAAGGCTTTTTTGAGTGGACGCATTGACTTTGAACTACTAATTTTCAAAAGAGCATTTGTTTACAGGAGATCAGCACATTGGATTCGGCGTACGTTGCACCATTTTTTCGTTCTCAAAATACTCCGGGGTTATTTCCCGAAAGATTTCCGAGTCGAAATTTGCAGCAATGGCACAAAAGCAATACCTTTATCGCCGAGTATATTTGACATACGCAAAACGCAAGAATACAGTTGGTTTCGCTATGTGTCAGAACGATCGTAATGCGAAGACGGGATAGTTTCTGCATAGGCATGGCCTGCATTGCTGAAGAGACCGATCCTCTTGCAGCTGATGAGACGACTCTGAGGTCATTTGCCTGCCGCCGTCACCGGAGACGGAATTTGTTTCTGATGCAACGGCTGGGGACACGACGGATCTAATTCCGTTAGCACAGGTAGAGCAAAACAGCGCGTAAACGGCAATAGCTGAGGTAGCGTTGACAGCCGTGCGCGCTACCATCACTATCAGACAGTAAAGACGATGCCACCGCTGTCATCGCCAACTGTGCCGATAACAGAAGTAATTCTGCCGCTATTACATGAATCGGAGGCAAGGCTGTGGAGGGAAACAGACTCGACAACGACGCCACCTTAGATAGCGGCAGCAGCCTCGCCCTCAGGGAGACGAAAGACCCAAGCCTCGGTATAAACCATAGCCGCGATACCGGCCCCGCCGGAAGTATTGCGTCAATAAAATAAGCAGAAGGTGCAGTCTGCCTCGCCGTCCTCTCCAGCGGTAAAACCATACGTTTCGTTCTTGAAGCAAATTAACCCACCGCCGTGAACTCCATGTGCGTGTTGCCGCAGGTACGGCACGAGCCGGAATGGTTCGGGAATGAAAGGCAGGTCTGACTACCGGCAAGCAGGCCACAGTCTTCGGACATGGCGAGGCCGACAAGATGGCCGAAAGTCCAGCAGACTGCGCAATTATTTATGCCTACAAAAATGAATGTTCGACGGAGATTACAATAAGAGTTGTTGTAAAATAAGCTCACACTTGTAATTCCCGTGGGAGAATCATATCACGATAACTTTAGCTATATGAGTGATACTTGGGCGAAAGATGCATTCTTCGCCGCTGTTCACAGGGCTTGCAGGGCTGTATACTATGACCGGCCGTTGGGGCTAACTGTTCCGTATAGCGTGACAACAGGCTGTCATTATGATAAACCCAAAAGCAGCTCGGGCATAACATTCCCAACTGTTGAGCCGTGGCCGTGGCCGAAAATTCGGATATTCAAAAAAAGAACAAATGGTTTGTCTTGGCCAAATCATACTGTAACGTCGACGATATTCCACGAACTTGGCCATGTAATGCACGAAAAGGCAGTTGGTACGTCCACCTTTACCGTGTCGGGAAACAAGGTGCGGGAGAGTTACTCCAATGCGGTTGAGTTCGCCTTTATGCGCTATCTTTATCCTGATCCTGAGCGGATTCCAAAACTGATTGAGAATATTGAGAACTCCGGCGATTACACCCGCGTAGGTGTGGCATTGCAAAGCAGTGGTTACTATCAGGCAAATCGAATGGTCTCTCCAAGATATATGGAGCCTGAATTATGCGATATGGACATGCTGGCGAAATAACATCATAGTATCGTTATAAAGCACGACAAACCCTCTACGCTAATTAGAAACAAAACTTTTTCCGGCAAATGTTTTGTTCTTAACCGACATATATGATTTACCACAATCAAGTCCTACAAGCCGGTTAATAAGCCGTTGGCAAATGTTTAATTTTCAACCTATTTACAACTTTAAGATTAGAATGACATGCTCTGTAAAAATTATTTTCATATAATCGGCGTTTCACATATATTGTCAACCTTGCCGGAGCATAATTTGCAAATTACGCATTGATAATAAGCGCATCATATCTCTACATTATGCCATGTCTGTTTTTGTAAAGCATTGATTGTATCCAATTTTTAAGTCGGCTTTTGCCTCCCCTGAGGCATCGGTTTACTTCGACAAATGAACTTTTTTTCACCTGCCAAAAAACTCTTTTCACATTTTTCTTGCCGCTTACATGCCAAATGATCACATAAAAGTATAAAAATATTTCGAGCGAAAGTAACGAAGACAAAAGCCAAAACAGCGATGAAAAAAGATATGTCGGTTTATGTTAACACACCTTAATTCCTGGCGTGCAGTCCGCACTCCTTATGCTCTGGCGCCTCCCACCACCAGCGTCCGGCCCGCACATCCTCTCCCTGCGCAACAGCCCGCGTGCACGGCTGACAACCGATGCTCGGAAAACCTTTGTCATGTAGCACGTTATACGGCACGTTATTAGTTTTTATATAATCACGCAACTGTTCTTCCGTCCAGTCTATCAGCGGATTTACCTTGATCAGAGCATTGCCCTCGTCCCATTCCACCGTCTGCATGTCGCGCCGCGTAACCGACTGTTCGCGTCGCAACCCGCAGATCCACGCATCGAGTCCCTTGAAAGCCCTGCCCAACGGCTCCAGCTTGCGGACACGGCAGCACTCCCTGCGCTGTTCAATGCTCTCGTAGAAGAGGTTAACTCCTTTGGTCGATGTCATTTTCTCCACAAGCGTATGGTCGGGGAAAAACAACTCGATCCTGATCCCGTACCGCATATTGGTCTTGTCGATAAGGCTGTAGGTTTCCGGAAACAGTCGTCCCGTGTCAAGGGTAAAGATACGCGCCTTCGCATCGACAGCACAAATCATATCCGTAAGTACCTGATCTTCCAACCCCAGGCTCGACGACAAGGCAACCCGCTCCCCGAACTCCGCAAGAAAATACCGCAACACCTCCTGCGGCGCCACGCCCTCGAAGCGAGCATTAAGTTTTCTAATATAATTTTTTCTGTCCATATATTTTTAGCTTACGTTTATTTGGTTTTTTCAAAAAACCGCACCTGCCAAAAATAAGCGAGAACGAGATGTGGCGAGTTGGTGATTATCCAAGTTTTGGCATGATTCGTACCACCTTGCCCGACCGTCCCAATAAATATTCACTACGAGAAGTCGCTCACACGAACTGTCCATCTGCCAATCACACTTTGTCATGCCACGCCTTCTCTGCCATTTTCTTCGGACAAAAGTAGCAAATTGTGAGTAAAACAGCAAAAAAGTTACAGGTAAGGGCAGGTCAAACGCATATATTTGCCATGGATTGTCATTAAAAGCAAAAACAATAATACATGTTATGGTTAAAAATTAAAATAGCCATTTATACTATTTTATTAATGATATTTGCCTGCGTGTAGAGGATCTGTGGTCTTAGCCACACTCTGCACTACTTGGGGCCGGGATATCACAATTTGTCATTATGCCCTCCCGTACAGGGCCATCCGGTCGACCCCAAACCATGCGCCCAGCAGCACGCCGTCCGTGCCGACCTTCATCGGCGTGCGCCGATCGTCAATATCGAACCGTTTGAACCGGAACATTTTTTTATTAATAATTTAAGTGCAAAGGTAACGATTTCGTATCTTTGCAAAATGGACAGGGAGCTGTTGGAGCGGGAATTTGAGCGGTATATGCGGTTGGAGAGGAATTTTTCTCCGAACAGCATCGAAGCCTACATGCGCGATGCGGGACAGTTGCTCGACTTTTTGGAGGCGCAGGATGTAGGGCCCGCGGCGGCGACGACCGGCGACCTGGAGGCCTATATGGCCCACATTCACGACCTGGAGGCGACCAAAACCACTCAGGCGCGTAAACTCAGCGCGGCGAAGAGTTTTTTTCGCTGGATGGCGCTCAACGGCCATATCGACTCCCTGCCGACGGAACTCGTCGAGGGCCCCCATACGGGACGACGTCTGCCGGATGTACTCAGTGTGAATGAGATAGATGCTATACTCGATGCTGTCGACCTTTCCGAACCGCAGGGCCACCGCAACCGCTCGATCATTGAGACAATGTACAGTTGCGGGCTGCGGGTATCGGAGGTTACTGAGTTAAGGATCAGTGATTTATTCTTGAACGAGCGGTTCGTCCGCGTCGTCGGCAAGGGCGACAAGGAACGGATCGTGCCCATTAGCAGCGAGGCGATAAAACGTATAGAGCTCTACATTCCCGACCGCAATACGTTGAAAATAAAGGATGAGGATGTTCTATACCTTAATCGTCGCGGTCGAAAGCTGACCCGCGAGATGATCTTCCTCATCCTGCGCGATGCGGCGGCAAAATCGGGTATAACCAAAACCATCAGTCCCCACACCCTTCGCCACTCCTTCGCCACCCACATGCTGCTGGGCGGGGCGGACGTCAGGCAGGTGCAGGAGCTGTTGGGGCACGAATCGGTCACAACCACAGAGATATACACCCATCTCGACCGCACCCGTCTGGCCCAGACCCTCGACAAATGCCATCCCCTGTCCAAAAATAACAGTAAAGGTTGAAAATCGGGGAGGTACAACAAAAGGTATGCAGACAATATGTTGTTAGCAAAAGCATCAGGCCGATTTTTTCGACCTCGCAGAGGTCGGCGCGCAACAAGCGGATGTGCAGGGACGCTGTTGGTCGTTCGTACCTTTCGCCTGCGGCTTCGGACGCAAGGTCTGACGGAAGCGTCCCTGCGCTGGCCGCGTGCTCCAAAATACGACCCCTGTAAAGATAACAAAGACACAGCGCATCCTATTTTCAATCCATAGCTTGCAATAATAATTTCAGATTACTTACCTTTGCCGAATGGCGACAAACAACTACAACAATAAACCCTCGCAGCGCAATCGCGCCGCGTATGACGAGCTGACGGACAACCCGATGAACATTCCGCCGCAGGCCCCCGAACTGGAAGAGGCGGTGCTGGGCGCGCTGATGCTCGAAAAGGACAGCATCATCGCAGTGCAGGAGTACGTCGTGCCGCAGGCCTTCTATATCGAGGCGCATCAGACCATTTTCAGCGCCATCCTCGACCTGTCGATGGAGCTCAAACCGATCGACCTGCTGACCGTCACCGAGAAACTCAAAGCCAACCGCCAGCTCAAATCGGTCGGCGGGGCATCCTACCTCGCGCAGCTCACCCAGAAGGTCGGTTCGGCGGCCCATGTCGAGTTCCACGCCAAGATCATCGCCCAGAAGTACGTTCAGCGCGAGTTGATCCGCGCCTCGACCGAGATCCAAAAACGCTCGTATGACGATTCGTCCGACGTGACCGACCTGATCGACTACGCCGAGAGCGAAATTTTCAAGGTCTCCGAGGGCCACGTCAAACGCGACGTGCAGAAGTCGCGCGACCTGCTCTCCAAAGCAATGGAGGCAATCGAGGAGGCGTCGAAGCGCGAGGGAACGTTCAGCGGCGTGCCGTCGGGTTTCAACCGCCTCGACCGTCTGACCCTCGGCTGGCAGCCCTCCGACCTGATAATCATCGCCGCCCGCCCGTCGATGGGCAAGACCGCTTTCGTGCTGTCGCTCGCCCGCAACGTGGCCATCGACTTCGACAAGGGGGTGGCGTTCTTCTCGCTCGAGATGAGCTCGTTGCAGCTGATGATGCGTCTGATCGTCGCCGAGAGCGGCCTCAATTCGAGCGACGTGCGCAACGGTCAGCTCTCGCCCGAGCAGTGGAAGCATCTCGAAACCTCCATCAAACCCCTGGCCAACGCCCCGCTCTTCATTGACGACACCCCGGCGCTGTCGATATACGAGTTCCGCTCCAAAGCCCGCCGCCTCAAGACCCAATATGATATTCAATTGATAATCATCGACTACCTTCAATTGATGACCGGCAGCAGCGACACCCGAGGCAACCGCGAACAGGAGGTGGCGTCCATCTCCCGCTCCCTGAAAGCGATTGCCAAGGAGCTCAACATCCCGATCATGGCCCTGTCGCAGCTCAACCGTTCGGTGGAGTCGCGCGGCGGCAGCAAACGCCCACAGCTCAGCGACTTGCGAGAGTCGGGGGCCATCGAGCAGGATGCCGACATCGTTGCATTCATCCATCGTCCGGAATATTACGGGCTCACACAGGACGAAGACGGCACGCCCACCGCCGGAATGGCCGAGATAATTGTCGCCAAGCATCGTAACGGCGCGGTCGACACGGTCAAACTCCGTTTCCGCAAGGAGCAGGCTAGGTTCCTCGACTACGACGACGTGGATGACTTTGGCGGCGGCGCAGGCGATTCCGGTTTGGGTGTGGATGCGGGCAACTTTGGCGGCGGCAACTACACATCGTTCGACAGCAGCATGAACGACTTCGATCCCCCGCCCTCCCCGTCGCGCCCGGGCTCCGACTTCGACGCACCGTTTTAAGGTATAGTTGTTTTTACTCTTTTTTCTAATTTGCATCCCCTCCTTTTCCGTCGAGGACGATTAAAAAAAATATTAAAATAATTTTGTCCGGTAATCATATAATTGTTACCTTTGCACCCGCAACGGTTCCCGAAGCGTACCACCGAGTGGCTTCGCGAGGGATTAAATGGGAATGCCGTGAAAGTCGGCAACAGTTCCCGCTGCTGTAAGTTCCTGCCCCGCGGGGCGCATTGAGGGTTTGGCACAAGTCAAACTCCGAAATGCGCTTCAAAAACAGGGCCAAAACGTTTCGACATTCTTTGCCACTGGCCTGCAAGGGTCGGGAAGGCGTCGAAGCAGGAACGAGTCAGAAGACCTGCCTTGCACTTACATTCCAAAGCCTGCGGAGAACGGGCGCAAAGAGATGATTGCAAGGTATATCCATTTATGTGTATTGTTTGCCGCCGCCGTTGTTTTTCGGGGGGCGACGCCTCTTTACGGTCAGCCGTCCGACAGCGTGCGCCGCATCGAGACGGTCACCGTCACGGCGCTGAAATCCCAAACCGATGTGATCCCCGCACAGACGCTTGCAGGCGAGGAGCTCCAACGGCTTAGCGTGGTATCGGTGGCCGACGCGATACGCTATTTCTCAGGGGTGCAGATCAAGGACTATGGCGGCGTCGGCGGCCTGAAAACGGTCAATATCCGCAGCATGGGCACGCAGCACGTCGGCGTTTTCTACGACGGCGTGCAGTTGGGCAACGCCCAGAACGGGCAGATCGACCTCGGTCGCTTCTCGCTCGACAACATGGAGGCCGTCTCGCTACATAACGGACAGAAAAGCACCATCTTTCAGTCGGCCAAAGACTTTGCTTCGGCGGGGTCGGTCTATATGACCACCCGCCGCCCGACGTTCGATGAGGGCAAACGCAACAACCTGCGCCTTAGTCTGAAAGCGGGCTCGTTCGAGACCGTGAACCCGTCGGCGCTGTGGGAGCGTCGCCTCGGCAGGCGCGCCGATGCTTCGCTGAACGCGGAGTACATGTACACTTCGGGGCGTTACAGGTTCTCCTACTGCAAACGCGCAGGTTATGACACCACGGAGACAAGGCGCAACGGCGACGTGCGGGCGTTGCGCGTGGAGGGAGGTCTGTTCGGGAAGATAGAAAACGGCGAATGGCGGACGAAACTCTATCTGTATGACTCGGAGCGCGGCTACCCCGGCGCGTCGGTGCGCGAGGAGCCGGGCAAGTTCAGGCACGAAGACCGGCAGTGGGACAGAAGTTTCTTTGCCCAGTCGTCGCTGCGCAAAACGTTCGGCCGCGCAGGACTGCAATTGAGCGCCAAATATGCCAATGACTGGCTGCATTACCTATCCGACCCGCGCCTCGACGTGACCACGATGTACGTCGACAACAGTTACCGCCAGCAGGAGGGCTATTTTTCGGCGGCGGGCGAGTTTGTCGCCTCCGACCTGTGGCGATGCAGCCTATCGTCCGACGTACAGTACAATACCCTCAAAGCCGATCTGACCGGTTTTGCCTTCCCTTCGCGCCTTGCATCCCTTACCGCCGCGGCGACGGAGCTCGACCTGAAAAGGTTCCGTGTTCAGGGCAGCCTGCTCTACACCTTTGTCCGCGACCATACCGAGGCCCCGGGCGCGTCGGCGGGCGACAGGAACGAGTGGACGCCCACCGTGGCGGCGACGCTGCACCCTCTGCGCAACGCCGATCTGAATATCCGCGCCTTCTACAAACGCATCTTCCGTATGCCGACGCTCAACGACCTCTACTATACCTTTATCGGCAACAAGAACCTCGCGCTGGAGTATACGACGCAGTACGACCTGGGGGCGGTCTACTCAAAAAACTTTCGCACAGGGGCCCTCCGGCGCGTGGAGTTGCAGGCCGACGCATACTTCAACCGCGTGTGGGACAAGATCATCGCCATGCCCACCTCCAACCAGTTCCAGTGGACGATGCTGAACCTCGGCTATGTGGAGATCCGTGGCATTGAGTTCGCCGCGCAGGGCTCGTGGCAGGCTGGCAGCATCGCGCTGACCTCGCGGCTGAACTACACATATCAAAAGGCGCAGGACTTCACCGACCCTGCCGACGAGTGGTACGGCGGCCAGATCCCCTACATCCCGTGGCACGGCGGCTCGGCCATCCTCGGCGCGACATACGGCGCGTGGGACGCAAATTACAGCTTTATCTACACCGGCGAACGTTACTCCTCCCGCGCCAATATCCCCGAAAACCATGCCCAGCCGTGGTACACCCACGACATGTCCGTTTCGCGACGGATCGCGCTCCGAAAAACGACGCTGCGCCTGACTGCCGAAGTGAACAACATCCTCAACCGACAGTACGAAGTGGTGCAGTGCTACCCGATGCCCGGGACAAATTTCAAGATCAAAATAACCATGACATTATGAAAAAGTACCTGCTGATCCTGCTCGCACTTGTCGCCTGCCGCAAGGAGGATGAAATTGTCAAATCCACCTCCACGCAGGTGGTCTATCCCTATCCCGACGTTGGCGAGGTAAAGGGTTTTTTCCTGCTCAACGAGGGCAACATGGGCAGCAACAAGGCCACGCTCGACTGGTTCGACTACGAGACGGGCGTTTACACCAGGAACATCTTCGCCGAGCGCAACCCGGGGGTGGCGCGCGAACTGGGCGACGTGGGCAACGACCTGCAAATATACGGCGGCAGGCTCTACGCCGTGATCAACTGCTCGCATTTTGTCGAGGTGATGGATGTGCGCACGGCGCGGCACATAGGGGTGGCGTCGATCCCCAACTGCCGCTATGTGGTTTTCAAGGATGGCTACGCCTATGTGAGTTCCTATGCAGGGCCGGTGCAGATTGACCCCAACGCCCGTTTGGGCTATGTAGCCAAAGTGGACACCGCCTCGCTCAGTGTGGTGGCCGAGTGCGTGGTGGGCTACCAGCCGGAGGAGATGGTTGTGGCTGGCGACAGGCTCTACGTGGCCAATTCGGGCGGCTACCGCAAGCCGAATTACGACACGACGGTCTCGGTGATCGACCTGAACACCTTTACGGAGATAAAAAAGATAGAGGTCGGCGTCAATCTCCACCGCATGGAGCTCGACCGTTACGGCAACATCTGGGTCTCCTCGCGCGGCGACTATTACAACGCGCCCTCCCAAACGTTCGTCATCGACAGCCGGACGGACGTTGTGACCGACGCGCTGCAACTGCTGCCGTGCGGCAACATGGACCGCTGCGGCGATTCGCTCTACGTTTACAGCTCGGAGTGGAGCTACCTCTACCAGAAGAACACCACCTCCTACGCCATCATCGACGTGCAGAGCAAGCGTGTCGTCTCGCGCAACTTCATCACCGACGGCACGGAGCGATCGATCGTCGTCCCCTATGGCATAGCGGTCAATCCCGCCACGCGCGAGATATTCGTCACCGACGCCAAAGACTACCTCACCCCCGGCACGCTCTACTGCTTCTCGCCCGACGGGCGCAGGAAATGGTCGGTCACCACGGGCGACATACCGGCACATATCGCATTCTCGAACCAAAAACTGAAACCAGTCAATTAATCACGCCATGAAAAAACTCTTTGCCACCCTGTTTGTCGTCGCCGCGCTCGCCGGCTGCAAGTATGACGATTCCGATCTGCGCGACAGCATCGGACAGATCGAAAACCGCCTTAAAACCCTCGAAGAGAGGGTGGCCGGCATGAACTCCGACATATCCTCGATGCAGACCATCGTCGAAGGCCTCAATGCGGGAAAGGTGATCGCAGGCGTCACCGAATCCGCCACAGGCTACTCCATCACATTCAGCAACGGCGACAACATCTTTATCAGGCACGGGGCCAAAGGCGACGACGCTCCGGCAGTCGGCGTAAGAAAAGAGGGCGGCATTTACTACTGGACGGTCACAACCGGCGCAACAACCTCGTGGCTGCTTGACGACCTGGGCAATAAATTGCCGGTGAGCGGGACCGACGGCGCATCCGGCACAACTCCCGCAATGGGCGTGGACGGCGAGGGATACTGGACCGTGGACGTCGGCGGCGGCCCGACGCGGATACTCTCAAGAGGCAATCCGGTCAAGGCTGCCGGCGTGTCGGGCGACTCGTTCTTCAGCAACGTGACCGAGGACGCCGACAAGGTGACATTCACCCTTAGCGACGGCGGAACGATCGTCGTGCCCAGGGCGGGAGGCATGACCTGCATCGTGGAGTGCATGAGCACGGAGCATTTCAAATACGGGCAGGCGCGGCTCTTCGACATGACGCAGAACGGCGTGGTCGATTTCACCCTCACAAAACCCGACGGGTGGAGGGTCGCGGTAACGGACGACGGCAAACTGTCGGTCACGGCCCCCGCGGCGGCCAATACGTTTGCCGAACGGGGCGGCACGGTGTCGGTGGTCGCGGCAGGCCGTAGCGTTACGGTGATCGTGAAGTTCTCGGTCGAGGTCTCGCCGTATCACATCGTGCACTTCGAAGACGCCGCCGACTACCTCGCAGGGCCTACGGCCTACGGCGAAAACCTCTATTCGACCGCCGCCAACCAGTATGTCGGCTATTACGATACGGGCAGCGACCTTTACATGATGATCAACGACGACGTTTACGGCATACCCGGCTACAATTTCTGGAACGGGGGCGTGGCGATCTCGCAGTGGAACGACATGTCGCTCAACGAATACCTGAACCAGTGCAGCGTCTATTACCGCGACCCGAAGACAGGTTTCGGCGGCCACAACGGCTCGAAGACATTCGCGGTCGGCTATGGCAACAACAACACCGATTTCGGAGTGGACTGCCGACCGTCGATATTCTTCGGCGACCCTCAGGCGGAGTATGAGTTCGACCATTTCTGGATCGCCAGCAACGCCTACGCCTATCTGAGCATCACTCAGGGCGACAGTTTCGGGCCGGCCTACTCCCATGCGACGCACGACTGGTTCAAGCTCGTCATAGAGGGCGTCGACAAGGACGGCTCGTCTACCGGAACGGTCGAATATTATCTGGCCGACTACCGCACCCCCTCATCGCCCGGAACGCTCGACAGGTGGGTAAAGGTCGACCTCGGCCAGCTCGGGGCGGTCAACAGGCTCAGGTTCGACATACAGGCCTCGGACAACAACGGTTACGGCACGGCCAAACCGGTCTATTTCTGTTTCGATGACATTGCGATCGTAAAATGAAGAACGCAAAGTATTTATGGATAGTTCTTTGCGGCGCGACGCTTATGGCGTCGTGCCGCGGGGACAAACCCGCGCCCGCCCCTCCGGCCATCTCGTTCGAGAACGGGGGGCCGGTGTTCAGGGCCAGGCAGGGGGCCACGCTGGTCATAACGCCGACCGTTGCCAACGGCGACGGGGCGACCTATGTATGGAGCAGCGGCGGCGAGGTTATCGGGCGCGAACCGAGTCTCGCATTCCGCTCGGACGAAGAGGGCAGCGTGTATGTTTCGTTGCGGGTCTCGAACGCCGGAGGGGCCGACGAGGCGGAGATACGCATAGACGTTCTCGCGCTGCTTGCGCCGCAGATCACTATGGCCGTTCCCGAAGGTGGCTTCACGGTGGTCGAGGGGGGCGAACTGCTATTCTCGCCCGAAGTGATAGGCGATGCGATGTTCCTGTGGACGGTGGACGGGGTTCAGGTGGCCGTGGGCAGGGAATTTACATTCTCCCCTGCCACGGCGGGGCTTTACCATGTCGTGTTCACGGCGACCGGCGACGACGGCGTGTCGAGGCTGGAGTTCGACGTTCGTGTCTGCACGCCCGACGAAATGGCGTTCGAGTGGATGTTCGAGCAGACGACGTACAATATTTCCCTCGGTCGCACCGTCTTTATCCGTCCTTTCCGGATACGCAACGCTTTCGACGCCGTTTATTCGTGGCGTATCGACGGCGGCGGAGTGGTGCGCGAGGGGACGGAGTGCAGTTACGCCTATACCCCATCCATGCAGGGACAGCACACGGTGACGATCGCGATGAACAACAGCTACGGGCAGTTGACCAAAACCTTTACCGTCAACGTCTGTCCGCCGGAGGGAACATGGCGCCGTCCGCTCTCCCCTTCGAGCAGCGCCGAGGCCGATCACGGTTACTTTTTTCTCCCCGCGCCCTCGCAGCACATCAACCGTGGCGCGTCGGTCGTCCCGTTTGCCGATCAGGCAGCCGTCAACGCCCATATCTACAACCGTCCCGGCTCGACCGAGTACGGAGGTTCGCTTGGAGCATGGGGAGGCTGTCTTGTGGCAGGATTCGACCACAGCGTGGCCAACAGCGGCGGGTACGACCTCGAAATAGAGGGCAACGCCTTTCCAGGATCGTCCGAACCGGGCATAGTCTGGGTCATGCAGGACGAGAACGGCAACGGACTGCCCGACGACACGTGGTACGAGCTCAAAGGCAGCGCTTACGGCGCTCCGGGATACATTCGCGACTATGCCGTGACATACTTCCGCGGGGCCGACAGGAGCAATATCGCGTGGACAGACAATCATGGCAACAGCGGCACGATCGACTACATGCACGAGCACACTCCGCCCACGATGTATCCCCGCTGGATCGCAGGGGAGAGTTACACGCTGGTCGGTTCGCGCCTGCCGTCCCGAACGCGGGAGGTGACGCCAGGCTACTGGTCGAACGACGATTTCGAGTGGGGTTATGTCGACAATTACAGTCCTGTGGACATGTTGCGCAGCGACGGCAATCCCAATGCAGCATACGTCGGCAACCATCTGCGGATCAGCGACGCCGTAACTCACGACGGGCAGCCCGCCGGATTGCAGTACATCGACTTCGTAAAGGTTCAGACCGGCCTGAACGTCAAGGCAGGGTGGCTCGGCGAAAACTCCACCGAAGTGGCCGCAATCCGAGACTACAACATGATAAAATAAGTTCAACTGCTTTGTCCCCATTTGCATTCCTGAGTTTCATAAAATAATCCTGCCTTTGCTGTTCCCGAAGCCGCATGTTCGGCAAACCGTACTGCGGGTTCTCGGCCAGTAATTCCAACGTATCTTGCCGTATGTGCTGCATCCATGCCTTTATAAACAGAGTATGCTCCTGCTTTAGCAGCTCCGCTTCTCACTCCTCCCACTTTCCCTGAGAGTAACGCCCCTGCAATTACTGCGACGTTGCCGGAGAGGTCGGCGGTTTTCTCGCCTACGCCCAGCAGCTGCAGGCACTCAGAGACTATGGCCCTGATGGTTACGGCAAGTCCATTAGAATATGAGAATAACGGACTGGACGCACGCATAAAATTGTATTTATATTGGAAAAACGGGGTTAGAGAACCAATATGTATCGCTGGTAGCGGCGTATTCTTAATGCGTGCCAAATTTTATTACGGCGGCCAAGAACTGATGATCCTTCTTGAAAGCATGATGATAGAAATCTGTAGAAGCCATGGTGGGAGCAGAGAGCGTATAATGAAAGAAATAGATAAAAGCAGGTTCATTTTCTTACGACCGTAACGGCAACATTCTGACGTTGAAACGCTACGGGGCAACGACACTGGTGGACGACTTCGAATATTCTTACAACGGAAACCAGCTCGCCTCGCTCAACGGCGCCCACTCTTTCGCCTACGACAGCAACGGAAATATGACCCTTGACGGCCAAAAGGCTTTGAGGTTCGGATATAATTACTTAAATTTGTTGAGCCGTGTGACCGACGCTGCCGACACGGCCGAGGTCAAGGCATCGTACAAATGGCTGGCCGACGGAGTTAAGGCAGGTGTTGTCGGTCAGGTCGGCAATAACAACATCCAGACCGGCGACAACAGCCCCGTGAATGCTCACAACCTCGAATCACTCGTAGATATTATAAACTCCAAAGATTACGCAATCGCGCAGTTACGGAAAAAAATAGAGCAGCAACACGAAAATTTTGTTGAAAGGCTGAACGTGAAAGAAAAATATTACGTAGATTTGCTGGCCGAAAAGGAGCGGATCATAACCGAAAAGGACAAACGCATCGAGCATCTCGCCGAGGTGTTCGACAAGCGGATGCTGCAAAAGGATGATCTGTTTGAAAAAGTCAACGACGAACACAGGGAGGCCCTGTCCATCGTCAAGAACTCGATCGCGACGCTCGCCAGCGACCTTGCCGAAAAGGACAATATCAAGGCGGGGCTGCTGAAACAGCTCGAAGCCGGCAACACAAAGATTCACGAGCTATACGACAAGCTGCTGGAAACCGTTAAAAATCAAGTCAAATAACTTAAATACACTACAACTGGCAATAGTCGTCAATAATTGCGCCATCTTTTAAGGGGCAAGAGAATGGGGAAGTAAAAATATAATTATGTTAAATGATTTATATCAGATAGTAGACCTCGACGAACTCGACCCGATGTTCGATGAGGTGGCTCGCTTCATCGTGCAGAACCAGCAGGGATCGACCTCGGCGGTTCAACACAGGTTCTTAATAGGTTACAATCGTGCAGGGCGAATAATGGCTCAGATCGAGGCCGCCGGCATCATAGGAAGTGTCGAGGGTAGTAATCCTCGTGAAGTGCTAATTAAAGATATGGTTAGTTTGGAAATGCTCCTGGAAAATTATACTTACTGTTCCCAATCGGAAGAATTACTATTGCGTCGTAAAAAAAATGAGGAAATACAACGACAGCAATGGATTGAAGAACAGCAAAGACTGGAGCGCGAACAAATTGTATATAAAATAAAAGAGCGTCATCGTATAAAGCAACTTGAAAAAATTATACGACAGGAGCTTATCGACAGTGGCGAATTATTTGGAGAACAACCCAAACGCCCGCCGATACCAAAAGAGGTTGTGGATGCTGTTTACACCCGCGACGGTGGCCGATGCGTATATTGTGGATCTATTCAAAATATACACATTGACCATATTATTCCATTTTCGAAAGGAGGGGCGACAAATGTAGAAAATTTGCAGTTACTTTGCCAAAAATGCAACCTCGAAAAATCAAATAAGATCGGATAAAAGTACTATATTTGTCATAAATTATATTAAAAACTTAAAATCATGAAAAAGTTATTGATCATTGTCGCTTTTTTGACATTGTCGCTTTCGTCGTCTGCCGCATTGCTTACGCCAACTGAACGAGGCAAAACAGTTCCGACAATTGCAGCAAACTATGTAGACGAGTTTAAGGGGTATAAAGTCGTCGAAACATCGTGGGATTGGCTTTTGCGCCCCATAGCAATTAAACAGCCGATTTGTGCATATTTCAGAATCAGGCGTATAAATGACGATTATTATTTTGGATTGAAAATAATGTTGACGAGCGGCCAAGTATTTGCTATCGAAAAAGCTGCTGAAATAATATTTATACTTGATGACGGATCAAAATATACAATAAACAGTACATCTTATGAAGTATCTTCAAAGGGCGCAGGTGCGATAGGATTATCGGGGTCTGGGGCGCAAGGCATTAACATTCAATATCTATCAGTATTAGACCCCAATTTCTCAATTCTTGCCGAAAAGAAAGTAAAAAAGATGCGCATATATACAACAGACGGGTATCTGGAAGACGACATTCCAGAAAAGGGAGCGTCAAATCTTCAAACGGCGTTAAACTAATTTACGATATTCAATGAAGACTTTGAATCGCCATTTTTGCCGCACTATTTATTCTTGCCTCGCTCGTTGGTCTGGCTTTGGCAGCCTCGGCCCAAAGCCAGACGGCAGGGCCTCAACCAGCGCGGCGCGGGGTTGTCGCCGGTGAAGCGGCTTTGATGTAAAATTATCTCTGTTAATCAGTATGTTAGTAGAATTTTTGCGACAATTTGCGACAAAAACTATTACCTTTGTCCATAAATACCAGACAAACGAGCGATGGAGAAGCAGAAAAGAACCAAGTTTTCGGGAACCGTGTTTTTTCGGGACAAGCAAATAATCGTCAATCTGTTTGTAATCCAATTTGAAGACGACAATTGCCGCATTGCATATTGTCCCGCACTCAATGTATATGGATACGGCAAGTCCGAAGAGGAGGCGCGCAGTTCATTCGAGGTCAATTTAGCCGAGTTCTTCGATTACGCAATAAAGAAAAAGACGCTTGAATGCGAACTCGAATCACTCGGATGGAGCGCGTCAAAAGGAAAAAAATTCACATCTCCCGATTTCAGCAGCTTGTTGCAGTCCAACAAGCAGTTGAAAAATATAATGAATACAAGGAATTTTTCTAAAATAGACAGGTCGTTTACATTGCCGGTAGCCAATTGAATCGCGTGGGACGATTGTCAAATATTCCGCTACGGACATTTCGCCTGTTTTTGGAACACAGGGGGCTTAAATCAGTCAAAATAACTGGCGGTCATGAAAAGTGGGTCAGGAGCGACCTTGGGCGGCCTGTTATGCTGCAAACGCATATTAACCCTGTTCCCGAATTTATTATCCGCAACTGTCTTAAAACAATCGGAGCAACAACAAAAGAACTAATCGAGTATTTGGGTAATTGATGCGTTTTTGTTTTCCCAAAAATAAATACGGCAGTATAATAGTCTCAATATCAGTTCAATTGATCGTGTTAGTTTTACTCCGACGGAGTACGCCTTCGACAGGGGTAGTGTTCGCGTTCGGAACGTTCTTTACAATTCGCTCCTGCAATCGGATATGCCTGACGAGGGAGCTTGAAGAGGAAAAAAGAAAACATTTTGGCGATTAACAAAAAATCATTACCTTTGCGCCCACATTTTCGGGGCCGACGACCGGTTCCGGTAAACCCAAACCATTATATGAACTATTACGAAACCGTTTTCATTGCCACTCCGGTGCTTTCGGACGCACAGTTAAAGGAGTTGCTTGGCAAATTCCGCGGTGTTATCACCGAAAACGGCGGTCAGATCATCAACGAGGAGGACTGGGGGCTGCGCAAGCTGGCCTATCCCATCCAGAAAAAGACCACCGGGTTTTACTACTTCCTTGAATTTTCGGGCGAAGCGGCCATCGTCGACACGCTCGAAACCCAGTATCGCCGCGACGAGCGCATCATCCGCTTCCTGACCATGAAACAGGACAAGTACGCTCAGGAGTATGCCGCCAAGCGGCGCAACAAAAACGCTAAAAAGGAGGAATAAAACATGGCAGCCAACAACAGCACCGAAATTCGCTACCTCAACCCGGTGTCGGTCGAGGTCAAGAAGAAGAAATATTGCCGCTTCAAAAAGGCCGGCATCAAGTACGTCGACTACAAGGACGGCGAGTTCCTCAAAAAGTTCCTCAACGAGCAGGGCAAAATCCTGCCCCGCCGCCTGACCGGAACGTCCCAGAAATTTCAGAAAAAGGTGTCGCAGGCCGTTAAACGCGCCCGCCATCTCGCTATCCTTCCGTTCGTTACCGACTTAATGAAATAGGCGTTATGGAGATCATACTTGTAAAGGACGTTGAGAAGCTGGGCTTCGCCAACGACATTGTAAGCGTCGCTCCCGGTTACGCTAATAACTACCTTATCCCTCAGGGGTTTGCACGCGCCGCTACGGCGTCGGCAAAGAAAGTTCTGGCAGAAAACATCCGCCAGCAGTCGCACAAGGAGGCCAAACTGGTCGCCGATGCGGAGGCGCTGGCCGAGAAGATCGCCGCACTGTCGCTCCGCATTGAGGTCAAGGCCGAGGAGGGCAAGATATTCGGTTCGGTCACGGGCGCCGACCTTGCCGAGGCCATGAAGGGCCGCGGCGTGGAGGTCGACCGCAAGAACATCGTCGTCGATGGGGTCAAGACCGTCGGCGAGTACGAAGCCACGGTGAAGCTCTACAAGCAGGTTCGCGCCACGGTTAAGTTCTCCGTAGTCGCCGCAGAATAAGGGCTTGGCTGTATCTGTTGAAAGCGGGGCTTGCACTCCGCTTTTTTTATTAAATGTCGCCCCGAATGAGACAGGGCGCGGCGGAATGAGGTCGAATTGACGCCAGAGCGAGGGCCTGCCCTGAACATTACCGAACGGGCCGCACGTTTCGCTCCGTTTCGCTCCGCATGACATATTATAATTTGCATATGAAACTTCTTTTTCTTCTGCTTGCCGGCCTGACGCTCAACGCAGGGCAATTCGACAGCCGGATGCGCGAGGCGGGGCTGGTGGACGTGGCGACGGTTGCGCCCGATGTGGTTGTGCGGCTGGCTTATGCCACGACGGACAACTTCACAGGGGTCAATATGTACGGCGAGTTGAGGCGCGCTTACCTGCGTCCGGAGGTGGCGCAGATGGTGGCTGCGGCGCAGAAGAAGCTGCAAGCCGCGCGAGCCGGCCATTCGCTGCTGATCCTCGACGCGGCGCGCCCGTTCTCGGTGCAGAAATACATGTATTCGCTGGTCGCGGGCACCCCGCAGCGTCGTTACGTTGCCAACCCTGCCAACGGCGGCGGCAAACACAATTACGGGGCGGCGGTGGACGTCACGATCATTGATTCTCAGGGAGTTCAACTTGATATGGGCTCGCCGTTCGATTCTTTTATCGAGGCGTCGCACACAGGCAGCGAATCCGACCTCGTGGCCCGCGGGGTAATCACGCGCGCACAGGCCGACAACCGGGCGCTGTTGACAAACATCATGAAGAGCGTCGGCTTTCATCAGGATCCCAACGAATGGTGGCACTTCGACCGCTACACGATGGCCCAGTTGCGGGCCGGATATAAAAGGTTGGATTTCTGACCGGATATTCCGTTTTTTTGCCCGCTCGACCGTTCGCTCGGGGGGGGCGTCAGGCCTGATCTTATGTCTCGACCGACTTTCCTGTTCCGCCTGCGCAGAACAGCCCCGTCTGGTCGGCCCTGAAACTTCTATTCGCCGTTCGACATTCAAGTCGCCGCCGGAAGAGAAAATATACTGAAACATGCCGGTCGGCGGTTATGCTGTTCGATGTGATTGAAAATATTCAGCCTGCACAGATCGGTTTTTATGCGTTCGTCGAGGGGGTTTGTCTTCGCTAAGATTATGTTACCGAATGTTGTATGTCAAGTTTTTACTGCCCAACGCTATCTGCTTGGGTTTTGTTGTCGAGTGCTATCCGACAAGATATTGTTGTCGAGCGCTATCCCGCGTAAAATCCCTGCTTGACGCGTCTGGCCTTGTCCGAACACTTTCTGCACAGAGCAAATATGCAACCTCGCCAAGTTTGCATTTAGCAAGTTGAAAATATCTAATACAACCCGATTGCTAATACTGCCGAGCAGGGTTTCCAACATGTAATTGTCTTTGGGTGCTTTGGCGTCTTTGGGCTGAAACTGCCCCAAAGCGCAACGGTATGGATAGCATACGGATAATCAACATATTGTTTTGGCGCGCAGTTGCGCAGACATCTCCGAGGCCTGTTCGTCGACAAACGCATTGAAATCAGCCAACGCGAGAGAAAGATCGACCGAAGCGGCCCCGTCGAAAAACTCCGGTACGGCGACCACGCGCTTGCCCTTGACAACCCGCCGCCATAACCCCACGACGCGGCCGCGCTCCACGATAACCGGACGGAAAATGCCGTTACTCGACACCGCACGGGTATGGCGTTCTGCCGTCAGTACAGCCGAACGGTCGCGATAAGCCACGATATATTCGTCGAAAGCCGGCAGCAGCAACGCATTCCCTGTGGCTGCATGGCCAAAATTTCTGTTGAAAAGATAATCGCCCTCACAATCGAACTCCGCGCGTACAGCCCCCACCGCCTGCCGCACATCCACGGCAGACAATCCCGACCACCACGCAAAATCTGACGGTGAAGCAGGGGCATGCGAACGGAAATAGTTTCGTGCAAGCATTGCAAGCGCCTCATCGCGTGATTGCTGCGGCGCGCGAGGCACTCGCTCGTCGAATAGGGCGTAGGTCTGCTTGCCTCCCTGCATAGGGCCGCTGCACACGATGGCGTCGAGCTCGGCGCGTATCATGATATTCGTCAGCCGCGCCCTGTCGAGCAGTTTGCCGCGACTCCCCTGCGTTCCCAAAGAGTGCGTTATTCGCACTCCCGCCTGCTCCAGTTCGAGGCCCATCTGTTCGCGCGTCAAACTGCGCCCGCCCGACAGAATACGGGCGATCAACTCTTCGCAGCGGCCGCACAGCCTCTCGTCGAGTTCCAGTTCGTTATGGTTGGCGCGCGTCAATGAGATGATCCGTGGCGCGGTCAGGGCCAGCATCCAGCGGATATTGGCCGGCGTAACGAAATGCCACGTCGGCCTCATAACGTGCGTGCGCAGAAATTCGCCGCGGTCGAAAGCGGCCTGAACCGCCGTATCCGTAGCCCAGGGCAGCCGCACCCCGACGGCCCATTTGGCCATTGTAAACTCCTGCGCCTGCATCGCCCCCATCCACTCCACCACATTGCCCGGATGTTCGAAACTGCCGTCCGAAAAGCGGTGCGACGCCTGCCGCAGGGCTGCAATGTCCTTAATCATAGATATTTCCTCCAATAGTAATGTCTTGGATGCGTTTCGTCGAACCCTTCGCTACGGTAAAGTCGCTGGGCGATGATATTGTCATTGCGCACTTCGAGCGTTATGCGGCAACAGCCCCGCCGTGCGGCTTCGTCGGCGATCGCCCGCATCAGCCGTCGTCCGGTGCCACGTCCGCGATACTCCCGCAACACGATCACGTCGTGGATGTTGATCATCGGTCGGGCCATAAAGGTAGCGAAATTTTCGAACGCGACCAGCAGTCCGCAAAACGCACCGTCCACGCGCGCGAGCAGCACAATGGCCGTCGGATGGCGTTCCAAGCCCTCCAGCAGGCGCGCGCGTCCGGCGTCATCCAGAGGCGTTCCGCCACCCATCCCGTCCGCAACGTAAGCGTCGATCAGCATCGCAACCGCCTCTCTGTGAACAGTATCAGCATAATCACAAGACAATATCTCCATAATTGACTGTTATTTTCTTTGTTTGTAAATAATCTATAAAAATACCCGTTAGTATCATCCGACAGGATGCCGCATATTTGTCATCCTGCCCATTGCTTTGTTGATAACGTATAGCACGTTGCAATAGAACGCGGTCAGGCAAGGCTTATCAATGGAATTGCCTTAGACGGCAACGGTTCTATCCATACATGCAACGCCCTGAGCACATCAGATGCGGACAACAGGCAAGAAAGAAAAAAGGTGTCACTTATTCACAACCCTTTTTTTGATGTTCATCATATACTAAAAATTATAGTGCAGTAAAATATCGTTTAATAACCCGTAAAAAGCAATCACACATTGCTTATGAGTAATTGTATTGTTGGCGCAACTTGTGCGGTTGTATTCTAAATTTTCATTTTGTCTTGCCGATGCTTTTTATCGGCGCATTTGAAAACAAATTGTTTTGCCAGAAACACCGCTACCTCTGCAAAATTTACCATTAAAGTCATCCGAAAATAACGATCGAATAACTTCGGTTGGGAAATTTAAACAAACTCAAAATATTAAAATCACTCCTGGTTGAGTTGCGAGACTGGGAGGCTGAGTTTGCGCACCTCTTCTTCGAAGTTGGAGATCTCCTTGCGGGCCCGTTTTTTGATGTTGCTTTTGTAGTTGTATATTGTCTGGGGCGAACAGTGGAGAAACTCGGCTATCCGGTTCACATTTACGACACCCAGCCGCATTAGGGCAAATATGCGCAGTTCGGTATTCAGGCTGCCGGAGGCCGAAGACATGTTCTCATCGGGAGCGAGCAGGGAGTTGAACTCGTCCACGAAATCGGGGTAGAGTTTCAGGAAAGCCTCGTCGAAACTGGCAAGCAACTCCTCTACCTCCTGCTCATGCTCCCTGGCCGAGGGACGGTAGAGACGGTCGAGCTGCCCGCTCTTGATCTTGGCATTTATGTCGCGACGGTAGGCGTCGAGTTTGTTGATGTAAATTGCGCACCGGTTCATGAAGTGACCGATGTATTTCTCCTTGACGATGTTGGCCTCGCTCAGCCTGCGGTTGACGCTCATCAGCTGCCGGTTCATCTCCCGCAGGCTTCGGCGGGCTTTGGCCACGATGCGCATCTGACGGAAGATAATGGCGACGGTCGCGATCAGGGCTACCGTGAGGAGGCTCAGCAGGATGACCATCAGGCGCAGGTTCTGCCGCTGACGGTCTATGCGGTGGAGATAGTTGCTCTCGATGACGGGCTGGATGCGTGCGATGACCGTGTTGCGGAAACGCGAATTGTAGAAGTTGGCGTCGCTTAGCGCCACGCTGATGTAGTTGTACGAGCGGTCGACGTCGCCCTGCTCGAAGAGGTTGAGCGCCAGGGTGAGCAACGCCTCGTTCTCCTTGACTGCGAAGCGGATGTCGGTTATGGCGGCCATTTTGAGAAAGCGATTTTCCTGCTCCCTGTCGCCGGTCGTGCGGTACACTTTGGCGATGCTCGCCGCCACCATCGCATAGCCGTGGGTGTCGGGCCGCTCCTTTTGCAGGATTTGGTCGAGTATGGCCAGCGCTCCGTCGTGGTCGCCCTGTGCCTGCAACGCGAAAGCCTTCTCTTTTAGCCAGTTGTCCGACCCGTCCGGCAGCAGCGTCAGCAGTTCGTCGCGGCATTTTTCGATCTGCTTCTCGCAGTCGATCGCCGAGGCGGGATTGTCGGTGTACTTGACAAGGTTCTCCCAGTAGCGGATCAGATCCCAGCAATATCTTATCCTGTGCTGCTCGGAGAGCCGGTTGTAGTCGATGGTGCGGAATATGTCGTTTGCCTGCACAAAGAGGCCCGACAGCGAATAGACGAAAGCCAGGCGCAGCCGACTGTCAACGATGTGGTCGGGGCTGTTCAACTGCCCGGCTATGGCGAGATTGTGATGTATGTACCGCTCGGCCGAGTCGCAGACGAACGATTCGTAGTTGTCGATTATTTCGCTGTTGATGCGATAGACCTCCTCCGGCGAGCGCAGCCTCTCGCGCCGACGTTTCAGCTCCTCGATCCGCGCCGCCTTTTGTCCTGCATAGATTTCACGTCCGGCTATGGCACGATCGAGTTCGGCCAGCAGCGAGTCGGGCTTTACGGCGGCCCCGGCTGCGGGCGACATGTTCAGCAGAGCGGCTGCGAGAAGCAGGCGTCGGTACATATTCATGCGGTTTCCAAGTCAAAAGTAAACAATTATTCCGAAACGGACAAATCGCAGGGCAAACAAAAGTCACCCCTGTCGTGAGGCAGGAGTGACTTCTTTATGGCGACAAAAGCTATTCGCGGGCCTCTTCGATGACGAACTCGCCGCCCGTATCCTGTACCGTAATGCTTTTATCTTCGTTGGCAAAATAGACCGACAGCCCCTCTACGACCGCGCCGGCAGGCAGGTCGAAGAAATCTTTCAGATAGATGTACCTCTGCCACGAACCCTCGCCGAGATTCTCCATCAGCGTTTTGGCGCCTGTCTGGTTGACGGTTTTGGTCTGGCCCCCATCGTAGGTCACCGTTCCGAGGAGATAAATTTTCGGGGCGTCCCTGAGCGCGGACTGCAACTCCTTGAACTGGACGGAGAAAATATCGCCCCAGCCGAAGTTCTGCGGCACGGTCGACACGGGTGGCGGCACGGTGTAATCGGTCAGTCCGCCCGTGCCGTCGGTCACGGTGATGACGCTGGCCCTTCCCTTCGGGCTGCCCCAGCGGTCGCCGCTGAAACCCTCGTGCGACCCGCAACATGCGTATCCCATGAAGAACTTGACGTTCTGGGCGCCGGTGGTCAGATTAATACTGACCGTGGCAGTCATTGTCTTGTCGCCCGGATTGCTCTCGGGGTGATCGTGTATCGCGAAGGTGGTCGACGACTTGTAGACAATCCATTTCATGGGCCTGAGATTGTTCAGCAGCCCCTCTTTCATCTGGAATGCCTCCGACCACAACATGCCGATGGCCGGATCGGTTTCGGTCGGGCCGACAGGCGTCATTGCCTCGTTGGTGACGATGTTGGCAGGGTAGTTCGCCCCGGTGGTGGTGACGCTCATCGAGGCAATCTGGGAGCTGTTCCAGTTTGCGGGCACCAGAATGCCGAAGATCAGTTTGGAGGGGCTGTCGGTCTCGGCGTCGAGCCTGATCCTGACCGTGACGCCGATCGGGCTGTTCGGCGTGGCGCTCGCAGGCTGAGTGATCTCCTCGATGGTATAGCATGTCGCCACGATAAACGGCAGGACGAGTATCGCCAGCAGGAATTTATAATTCTTCAACAGTTTCATACCGATAATATTTAGGTTATTCGACACTCTTGAATGTGTACTTGTAGCTCACCAGCGGAGAGTCGAGACGGAAAGTGATGATGAACTCCCCTCTGAGGTAAGTAGCTATCGCCTTGCCGCTCTCTTTCAGCCGGATGACGTTCGGGAGCACGTCCGTGTCGAGAAAAGCCTCCGTTTTTTCCGTCGGTACGGTAAAATCCACGGGGGCGAAGGGAATATTGCCGTTGGAGAAGGTCACCGCCGAAATCTTTCCGCCGGCGTAGTGTATCGTCAGCCGCAGCGTGCCGAAGAAGTCGAATTTGTCGACGATGTTGATGCCGTCGATATTCATCGGGTCGTATTGCATCACCTGCCTCAGGCCGTAGACGAGGTCGTAATCCGTCCGGTCGGACTGGTCCATTTTGGTGCGGTCATCCTCCTTGCAGCCCGAAAAGGAGAGCAGGAGGGATGCGGCAGCTAAAATCAATGCGAAATTTTTCATAGTGGTTTTTGTCAGTTGTTTAAAATCCTGTCGATCTCAACCCAGAAGAACCTCGGACGGTAGGTGCTCACATCGTCCGCCTGCCGGTTGCCATCCTCCGTATTGACATTGTAGCTCACAGGCACAAGGCCCTCCCTTTCGAACTGGGGGTGCGCCATTGCGTTGTAGGTCATCAGGTTGTACGGCGGCTTGTTCTCGTATGTGTCGAAGATCGTTTTTTTGTTTCCCCACGGGCCCTGGGGATTGTTGGATGTGAAGGTATAAATCTCGCCGCCCGTGGGCGAAAAGAGGTTCTTGTTCTGGGTCAGCAGCACATACTTGCCGTGCAGTTTGAACACGTTGAACTGCGAACAGACTGCCACGCCGGCCAATCCTGCAAGTTTGACCGCGTCGGAGGGGCTGGCGCTCCAGACGGAACCGTTCCAGTACTCCCATTGCGTATAGAGGTTGCCGATGGTAGTCCGGGCTGCCAGCACTTCGGAGCCGGGGCTGCTTTGGGTATCCACCTGGGCATAGATGTAGATGTAGCTGCCGTCGTCGAGCGCGGCCATGCCGTAATGAACGTCGGACGAGCCGGAGAACGGAATGTCGCTCGTGTTCTCGAGCGTCACTCCGGGCAGGGCGTAGCGGAGCAGATGGGTCTTTTCGTAGCGGAAGCCCCACATTCCATCGCCGCCGTTGTACATGAGCGTCTGGAAGATGTAGAGTTTGTTGTCATGCACGAAGCCGTGCCCGGGCCAGTACCATTTCGACTCGAATGTTTCGTAGCCGGGGGGCACTGCCGCCGAGATCTCGCCGCCGTCCGGAGTATGTCCCGTGATGGCGCTCACATGTCCGTTGTCCCAGAGAATGTAGGAGTTGCGGTACATGTGGGCGTTTCGGGGGCGCGCCCCGCCCGTGACGGTGGCGGTGAACGAGTCGCCCATCAGGAAGATGCTCCGTCCGTCAGGCAGCGCAATGGAGTATGTGCCGTCGCCGGAGGTGACGCTGCCGTGGTCGGGCAGCAACATGCTGGCGAATACCCTGTCCAGCCCGTCGATCGTCCTCTCGACCCTGGCCGTACCCACGACCTGCCCACCCTTCATGGCCGAGATCTCGACCGAGACGGGTTCGCCGTAAGGCACGTGCGTCAGCAGGCATCCGGTCGCCTCCCTGCCCTGCTGCATCGTTTGTTCCGGCTTGTCGGAGACGATCCGGTAGCTGTCGAAATCGAGCGTCGCGTCGACCTCTTCCCACGAAAGGAATAGCGTGTCGGCATTCGACCTCGTTTCGACCCGGAGAAAAGAGTCCTCCCTGTCGCCGTTGTCGAACGGATTGGCCCTCTTGCCGCTATCCTTGTGGCAGGAGGCGACGGCAAGCGACAGAACAAGCATCAAAACCATGATCTTCATCTCTTTGGGCAATTAGTTCCTTACGAGGTTGGGGTTGAGCCTCCTCTCCCGCACCGGATAGGGGAACAGCAGGTCCGACTCCTTGAAGACGGCCCCCGAAGTATGGCCGGGGGTGTAAAGGCCGATGAGGTTTGCAACGTCGCCCTGTGGGAGCCTGAGCGCCTTGCGTGTGCGCAGCATGTCGTACCATGTCTGGCACTCGAAGCACAGCTCCCAGAAACGCTCTTTCAGCACGGTCTCCGAGCTGATTGACGCGGGTTTGGCCTCCAAAGGGAACGCCCTTTTGCGCACCAGCCAGTAGGCCTCGATGGCGTCGGCGTCGGTAGTCGTGCCGCCGTCGGCCATGCATTTGGCCTCGGCCATCATCAGCAACACATCGGCATAGCGCATCAGCGGGTAGTTGGCCCCCGACTTGGCGTCGACAAGCGACGACTGGTCCCAGTATTTGAATATGTAGGGCCGTCCGAGCTGCATCGTGCCCGAGCCGTTAAGGGCGGGATATTCGGTGTAGTAGTATCCCTGCTCGTCAGCGCGCCGGTCGCCCGCCGCGTATGAGTCGTAGAACAGCTGCGCGGGGGCCAGCGCGCCGCCGTATCCCGATTGGGAGGCGTGGGCGATAACGGGGTCGGGAGCAGGGTAGGGGAGCATGTTGGTATGAACGCCCGATCCGGCATTGTCCTTGTCGCGCTGTACCGTCCATATATACTCGCCCTGGTTCTGGGCGTTTGCCGTCCTTGCCGCAACGCGCAACGCCTCGTATGTGGGTTCAAGCGAGAATGCTGCGCTCGAGTAGAGCTCTTTGGCCTTTTGCCAGGCCTTGTCGTAGCAGGCAACGCCCTTTTGCAGCGGATAGCCGGCCATGGTGAGGAATAGTTTGGCCTGCATCGCCTTCACCGCGCCGAGCGTAATTCGTCCGTTCGGGTTCGACAGGGGGCTTCCGTTCATCAACTCCTCGGCTTTGGCAAGGTCGGTCTCGACACGGGCATATACCTCCTCTTTTGAGGAGAGGGGCATCATTGCGTCGCTCAGGTCTTTGGTGCTGCGGAGTTTGAGCGGCACCTCGCCGAAAAGGCGCACCAGATCGAAATAGTAGTAGGCGCGGAAGAAGTAGACCTCGCCAAGCAACACCTTCTTTTTGTCCTCATCCATCACCTCCGGCGCGGAGGCTTCGATGCCCTCGATTACGCTGTTTGCGTTGTTGATAGCGTAATAGGCCGTCTGCCAGAGCGCCTGGAGGCGGGTGTTGTCTTCGGCCACGGTCAGCGACATTGCCTGCTGGAGGTCTTTGGTGGTTGCCGCGCGGGGGCGGATTGCATAGCCCGGCAGGTAGTCCAGAAAGATGTAGGTGCCCGACCCGATCTCGATATCCCCGTTGAAAATGTTGGCGGGAAACGTATAGAGGCCGTTGACGGCGGTGGTGATGTGTTCCTCGCTGTCGAAATAGCCGTCGATGATGAAAAATGTCTTGGGATGCTCCTCGAGGAACCTGTCGCACGAGGCGAGCGTCACACTCAATGCAAGGAGGGCGCCTGCCGTTAAAATCTCTCTTTTCATAATTTTCAGAATGTGATTTTGATATTCCCCGAAATGACCGTTGGCCGCGGATAGGAGTAAAATTCGATGCTCTGACCGCTGCTGTAACTGTTGCCCAGTCCCATCTCAGGGTCGAAACCCGGGAATGAGGAGAAGACATGCAGGTTCTCGGCATAGAGCCCCAACTGGAGCCCCTTCACCACTTTGAGCTTCTGCAACAGTTTGGGATTGAAATCGTAGGTTAGCGCGATGGTGCGCAGGCGCAGGAAGTCGCCGTCGTAGAGCATGTACGAATCCTTCTCGTTCTCGCCCCAGTTCTTTTCATTGGGGAGGCGGTTGGCGGCTATCATCGTGTTCTGGTGCTCGGGGGTCCATGCGTCGAGCGCCGTGCTCAGGGCGTTGCCGTAGAGCGGGCGGTTGGTGCCCATGGTGGTGGTGATGGCCATGATCTTGTGCCCGTAGGCGGCATTCAGATCGAGCATCAGCGACAGCCCCCTGTAGCGGAAGGTGTTCACCAGCGAGATGTTGCCTTTGGGTATGCCGCTGCCCATGTTTTGCAGGTCGGAGTCGTCGATCGTGTAGTCGTGGTTGACGTCCTCGAATTTAAGGTCGCCAGGCTTCTTGCCGTAGCGTGCCGCCTCCTCCGTTTCGGCCAGCGACCATGTGCCCAGACGCTTGTAGATGTAGTATGACGCCCACGGCTGTCCCTCTATGGCGCGGGTGTTGTTGCCGGTGTCGATGGTCTCGCCGTTGATGTCCGCCACGATGATCCTGTTGGTGGAGAAGACAAGGCTGGTTGTCCACGAGAAGTTGCGGTTGGCGATGTTGCGCGAGGTGACGGTCAGCTCGAACCCCCTGTTGGCCAGCTCTCCGATATTTGTCCACGTATCGGGGTATCCGAGAAAATAGGGCGTCTGCTTGCTGAAAAGCATGTCCGTGGTGCGCTTGTTGTAGAAGTCCATGATCAGTTCCAGCCGGTTTTTGAGCAGGCTTACGTCCAGCCCGACGTTGAACTGCCTGCTGACCTCCCATTTCAGGTCGGGATTGCCCAGCTGGCTTAGAACAAGGTAGTTTTGCTGCGACTGGTTCAATATTACGTTCGTCCCGTCGTATCGGGCGAAGGTGCGGTATGTGGGGATCGTAGCGTTGCCCACCGTGCCGTAGCTTGCACGGAGCTTGAGGTTGCCGACCACTTTGCGGGCTGGTGCGAAAAACTCCTCCTCCGAGATGCGCCATGCCGCCGACGCCGAGGGGAAATAGCCCCACTTGGTGTTGGGACCGAAGTTGGAGGCGCCGTCGGCCCTGAATGTGAACCCGAACAGATAGCGGTCGCGGAAGGTGTGGTTCATCCGGAAGTAGAACGAACTCTGCTGCTTCGCATCCTCTCCCGACGAATTGTTCGTGTTTTTCTGCAATCCCTGCGCCAGGTTAAAGTATTCGTAGTAGTCGTCGAAGTCCCGCGACGAGGTTGAAAAGTATTCCGAAGCGTACTTGTAGAGGCTGGCGCCGAGAACGAAGTTCGAGGAGAGGCGATCGTCGAAGAACTTGTCGTTGTAGGTGAAATAGTCCTCCGTCGTCATGCGGGTCTGGTTGTTGTGGCCGAGCGAAGCGTAGGCCTCGCCGTTGTGCGAATCGACCATGCCGCTCTTAGAGAACTCCATCGTCTTGCGGTTGCGCAGGTTGAGGCCGCCCTGCGCGGTGAAGGCGAGTTTTTTTGTCAGGTCGAGGGTCGCCGTGAGGTTGAACACGCCGAAATCGGTGTTCCACAGGTTTTTGGTCTCCTGCAACATGCGCAGGGGGTTTTCCGCCTCTTCGCCGAGAGGATAGTCGTCTTTGCGTCCCCACGTCCCGTCTTCGTACTGCACGGGAATGATGGGCGGCATCTCCATCATGTTTCGGATCGGACGCTGGTTCATGCTGTTTTCCGCCGCATTGTCGTTGCCTTTTTGCTGCCCTATCGTGGCTATGGCCTGTACTCTGGCCCAGTCGGTGATGCGCGAAGAGGCGTTTATGGTACCCGTCAGGCGGTTGGAGTAGGTCGTCCTGATTAGCCCCTGCTGGTCTTGCCAGCCGAGGCTTGCGTAGATGCTGCTGCGGTCGTTGCCCTGCGAAAAGGAGATGATGTGGTCGTTGGTGACAGCCTTCTGGGTGAGCACATCCTGCCAGTCGGTGTCGTACCTGGGCGAGGCGATCAGGTTGCCGTTGGCGTCGCGCTCGTAGTTGTCCGATGCATCCTTTTTGTAGTAAAACAGGTTTTCCATGGGGGTCGTCAGGTGGGGCATCGTCTGACCGCTGTATGCGTAGGCCTGCCGCTGCACCTCCATGTACTGGTCGGCGTCGAGCAGGTCAATCTTGCGGTTGAGGAACCCCACGCCCAGACGGCCGTCGTAGGAGACCTGCGCCGAACCTTTCCTGCCGCCCCTGGTGGTGATGAGCACCACGCCGTTGCCGCCCTGCGAACCGTAGATGGCCGTGGCCGCCGCATCTTTCAACACGTCGATCGACTCGATGTTGGCCGTGTTGATGATGTCCGGATCGACCCCTATCACGCCGTCCACGACATAGATCGGCTCTTTGCTTACACCGCTGCTCGCCGAAGCCATGCCACGGATCCGCAGAGAGGTCGATCCGCCCGGTTTACCCGAGAGGGAGACCACCTCCACGCCGGCCATCTTGCCGGCGATGGACTGCATGAGGTTGAAGGCCGAGGTACGGTCGTTCATGTCGTCGCCCGAAAGCGAGGAGACCGCCGAGGTCATGTCCTTCTTCAGCATTGTGCCGTAGCCGACCACCACCACCCGATCGATGCCGATAACGTCGGGGGCAAGTGCGATGTTGAACTGCGTTTGCGCGCCGATCTCCAGCTCCGTGGTCTTCATCCCGACCAGCGAGATCTGAAGCGTGCCGCCTCCCTCCGGCACGCTCAGCGTGAAGGCGCCGTTGCTGCCTGTGACGGTGGCCTGCGCGGCCCCTTTGACCAGCACCGTCGCGCCCGAAAGCGGGACGCCAGACTCGTCGGTCACCACGCCCTGCAATACTCTGTTGGAATTGGGGGCCGCAGGGGCCGCCGAAGCTGCTCCGGCAAGAAAGATCAGCGTCACGGCCGCCACCAGTCCGGCTACGATGCTCCATGCCTGTTTGTTCGTTCGTTTTCTTTCCATGTGTAGAGTTTTTTAAGCATAAAGTAGTTTTTGTGTTACGGTCGGCCCGTTGCGGGCCCGTGTCTTGTCAGTCCATAGGCGTCACACTTTTTTCAGGGTTATTTTTCTCCTTACCGGTTTGTTTATCCTGTATATCTTTTCCACAAGGCTGTCGATCTCCGCCTGCCGTGCGTCGCGCACCTCGGCGTGCATCATCTGGGAGTAGTTGTCGCGGTGCATACGCAGCCAGCCGTCGTTCACCCCCTCTCTGTCCAGCGCCTCGAGCGCGTCGGCATTGTCGGCGAAAAGCAATCCGCGCCGCTGAAAGAAGTTGAACTGTATCCAGCTGTAATCCCTGAACCTGCGCTCCGTCGTCCAGCGTTCCTCGTTGAGGAACATCACCGCCAGCGCCTGCCGGTACTGCGGCGTGCGGGGCATGACGGCCAGGTTCACTCCGCGTGCCAACTCGTCGCCCGTGAGCGCGGCTATCTCCACCCCGTCGATCGAAAGTTTGTAGTTGCCTTTAAGTCCCCTGACGGTGAGCATCTCGCGGTTCATCTCCTCGACGAAAGGCACGATTTTGGCGGCAAGCGACTGACTGCGCGTCATCTCCCAGCCGCGCGCCACTGCGTCCATCGGGTATGGCAGGGCGCAGGCCAGGTAGTCGAACGAGAGCCCCGCGCGGCTGGCAGCGACCTCCGTAACCTCGCAGTTGCCGGCGTCGACAAGCTTTGCTCTGGCTGCGTCTATCTCCACGTGCGCCACCTCTTTGCCTGCAAAACCCTGCGCTTTGAGGAACAGGTAGGCCATAACCATGTGGCCGTCGTTTTCGAGATGGATGCGATCCCTGCCGCAGAGGGTGAAAGCGGGGTCGTTTTTCTGTCCGGCACGGTTGAGGGCGGTCATCGGGGCGTTGAAGTCGATGAATTCCCACCCGTTGGCCTCAGCCGCCCCCTTCTGGAAAGCCGCCACGCGCTCCATCACCGCGTTCTTGCCCCGCAGCGCGATGTTTCCCTGCAATTCGGCCCCTTCGTCGTAGGGCGAGCTGCCCATAAGCACGATGCGCGTATTGTGCAGCCCTTGCAGGCGTTTCTCGAGCGACCGGTAGTCGTCGAGGCATTTCCGGTAGCGCGCCTCGCCGAACTCCTCCGCCCCCGGCTCGTTGTATTCGTTGTAGCCGGTGTCGTTCATGCCGAAGGTGACCATGAGCGTCGTCGGACGCTTGTCGAGCGCGTCGGCGTCGAGGCGTTTGTTCATGTCCGAGACCGCGTCGCCCCCCACGCCGGCGTTGTACACCCTGAGGTCCATATCCGGAAAGCGCGTCATGTAGTAGAGCCAGATGTAGGAGTGGTAGTGGCCGCCGTCGGTGATGCTGTTGCCGAGAAATACCGCCCTGTCGCCATCCTTAAAAGGTTTGATCTGCTGTGCGCTCAATGCCGCCGGAGCCAGAAACGCCGCCGCCAGCAATATCAACATTCTATTTTTCATATGATTGTCTTTTTTCATTTCTCATTTTCCTGTGCGCTTATTGTTTTGTTCGGCCTTGCTTCGCAAGGCAGGGGCAGCCCGCAGCCGTCGGATGCGGAGGGCAACTATGCCGCCTTGTTACCTTACTGCGATGCTATTTTCGGCTCGCAGCCGGCGGAGTATGCCGCTATGCCGCAGGTAGGGCGGGCAGCCCTCCACGTGGCGCGGCTGCGGGCTGCCGACCTTGCTTCGCAAGGCCGAAAGTTTTTTAACTAAAACTGCACTGTCCGTCGGCGACAGGGCCGCTCCGGTCGGTGATTATTCGTCGCTGCGCTCCGAAGAATTGCCCCATTCCCTGTTCGGTTCGCTGTCCATAAAGAGTTCGAGCGTGCCTCCTGCGGTTATATCCTTGAAGTCTATCCAGCATTTGTCGTACTCCTGCCCGTTGAGCGTCGCACGCCGAATGTAGATGTTTTTCGGGCTGTTGTCGTGGGCGATGACGGTGAACCGCCCTCCGGAGGCGTAGGCGGGGTCGAGCAAAAAGTCGATACGGTCGAAAACGGGGCTGGTGATCTCCATGCGCGTGGAGCCAGGGCACGAGGGGTGCAGTCCCGAAGCCACGAGGACGTACCACGCCGACATCTGCCCTGCGTCTTCGTTGCCCACAATGCCCTCGACGCTGTTGCCGTAACCGTTGGCGCAGATGTGGCGGCTCCACTTCTGGGTGTTCCACGGCTCGCCCAGCGCGTTGAACAGGAAAGGCACGAAGTGTACCGGTTCGTTGGCGTGGTTGTAGTACCGGTTCCACAGCAGGTCGGCGGGGGTGTTGTCGAAGAAGCGCGCCAGATTGGCCAGAACAGCCTCGCGGCCCCCCATCAGCTCCACCATACCCTCTACGTCGTGTGGCACGAACCACCCCTGCTGATAGGGATTCGACTCGATGCAGCCGTAGCCCTCCGCAATCATCGCCCCCTCGGGCCACTCTGCCCACGAGCCGTCTTTGGCCCTCGGGCGGAACCATCCCTTCTCCCTGTCGAAAATGTTGCGATAGGCCTGTCCCTTGCGGGCGAACTCGGCGGCCTCTTTGTCCTTGCCGAGTTCGCGGGCCAGCTGCGCGAGGCACCAGTCGGCGTAGGCATACTCCAGCGTATGGGAGATACATGTCGGGGAGGGGGTGTAGCCGAGGGCGTCGTTGCCGAAGCGGGCCGAAGTGTTCACTGCGTAACGGTATGCCTTCTCGACGTCATAAGTGCGTATGCCCTTTACGTATGCGTCGGCGAGCACCGGCAGGGCGGGATTGCCGAGCATACAGCCCGAATAGGAGTTGAAAAATTCCCAGCGTTCGAAGTACTCGCGTCCGCTCTGCCCTGCCAGCGTGGCGAGCGAGTTGACAAGGTCGCTAACCAGGGCGGGGTTGATGATGGTTTGCAGCGGCATCTGGCTGCGGAATACGTCCCAGCCGCTGAAAATGGTGCGCTTGGTGAAAGCCCCGCCGGTGTTGTGCACCGCGCCGTCGCCGCCCGGGTAGCGTCCGTCTGCGTCGGTCAGGGTGCGCGGGTCGATCATGGTGTGGTAGAGTGCGGTGTAGAATACCGTGCGCTCGTCGCGACTGCCCCCGGCGATGCTTATGCGTCCCAGTTCGCGGTTCCACATGTCGCGGGCCTCCTGCGCCACCTCGTCGAAGTTTCTGTCGGCGATCTCGGCCATGAAATTGCGCTCGGCCCCCTCCATGTCGACAAAAGATATGCCTGCCTTCATGGTCGCCGTTTCGTTCTTAGCGGTCGGGAACTCGACATAGAAGCCCAGGTGTTTGCCCTGCAACTCGCCAACGCCCGTGACGACGGGAGCTTCGGCCACGCGGGCGAGGTATGGCAGGCTCACAACGTCGTCCTTCCTGCGGCCCAAGCTGTCGGGAATATCCGCGCTCCAGAAACCATAGTTCTCGAGCGGCTTGCTGAAGCGGACGAAGAAGTAGACGGTGTAGTCGGCCTTGCCCTCGCCGTCGCCCCAGCCGCCGCCCTCGGGGGTACACCTCATCCACCCCCTGATGGTGTGGCTGTCGACCACCTTCACATACTGTTCCACCGATGTGCCTCCAACGCGGCGGGCAAGGTCGATCTGGATGCGCGACCGGTCGCTTTCGGGGAAGGTGAATTTGAGTATGCCGCAGTGGGGCGTGGCGCTTGCCTGCACGTTGACGTCGTAGTCGGTCAGGTCAACGGAGTAGAATCCGGCGCGGGCCGTTTCGGTGGCCTTGTCGTAGCGCGATCGCCACCCCTCGACGGCGCCCTCCTCCTTTCCGGCTATCTTTTTAAGCGGGCCTGTGGTTGGCATCGTCAACAGGTTGCCCAGATCGCCGAACCACCCCACGCCGCTCATCTGCGTAAAGGCGAAACCCTCGATGGTAGTGTGCTCGCAACTGTATCCCGACCCGTTGTCGCCGCCGGTGACGGTGTTGGGGCTCAGCTGCACCATGCCGTAGGGGGTGGTAGCCCCGGGGAAGGTTTTGCCCAGCCCGTGGTATACTTTGGCGGCGCCGACGCTCGTGCTTGCCCCGATCATCGGGTTGACATAGTCGGCAGGGGTGGGCGCACCCTCCTTAACGCCGCCCGAAGAGCAGGCGCAGAGCAGCAACAGCGGCAGGCAGAAAGGCAGTATCCTCATAATCTTTATCTTATTATAAACGTCCTGAACCCGAAGCGCGGCATGGCCGTCTCGAACGCATCCGCACTGGTGTTTACATGTCCGACGACCTCTCCGGCAAGGGTTACCTCGTCGACAGAGGCGGCCTTGAAGCCAAGTTTTACTCTACGCGGCTTGTCGTCGCCCTCGACGTTGAACAGGCGCAGGGCTATGCCGCTGTCAACAAGTTGGGCGGCGCTGATCTGGTAGCCCGTGCCTGTGAGGTCGACCAGCGAGCGGCTTTCCATATCCATCGCGCCGCAGTATACAGCCTTGAGGGGTTCGTTCCAGCCGCTGTTTTCGGTGGCAATGGCCGCCCTGTCCCAAACGCCGCCGTGGGGGACGAGGGCGTAGCGCACCTCGGTGGGGCCGGAGATCGGGTAGTCGCGTCCCCACAGCCCATGCCCCGAATATTGCAGCGTCAGGCCGAGCGGAAAATCGGGAGCGCAGGAGTAGGAGGTGGTGTGGTCGGAGAAGAGGGCCAGTCCATGGCCTGCCTTCTCGTCAAGGGAGATCCAGTTGAGAATGACGTTGTGCTTTATCGAGTCCCAGCTGTTGAAGGCTGTGCTTTCGAGCCTACTCTCGCACACGTCGAACGGGGCGTCCTTGCAGAGTTGCGCTCTGGCGAGCGACGTGGGGAAGAGGACGTTCAGTTTGAAGCGGTCGTCGGAGAATGCCCTGCGGTTGTTTCTCGAGTCGTCCGGACGCTGGTCGTACTCGCCGACGCCGACATTGCCCCGCCAATCTATCCTGAGGTCGAAATCTATCCGCCGCCGCCCTTTGGCGATGGTTACGCTCTGCCGGAAAGGGTTCCCTGCTATCTGCCCTTCGATAAGCGTTTCGGTTTGCAGCGCATCGCTTTTCGTTACGGTTATCTTCGCATGGCTTTCGGTCGACGAGCGGAAGCGTCCCTCGCGGTAGAAATGGCCGCGAAGTTCGCCGAGGGCATATCTGTTCGTCCGGTCGACGAACTCCCTGTCGCCCTCCTTTCTGGCCACAAGGCTCTTGATGACCCCGCCCCGCGAGGCGTCGAACACTATGCGGTACATGTCGTTCTCCACCACCACCTCGCCGCTGTCCGTCGTCCTGGCTGCCAAGACCGTTTTAGAGGCCGTTTTGGGGGCTGCCTTGCCTCCCTCGATGCGGTAGGTGGCGAAACCGAAAGCGGGCGCGTCGGCCCGGAAGCTAAGTTGACGGCCCTCCATGCGGGAGTCGACCGTCTTGCCGTTAGCGTCCGTCACCGTCGCCTCCATTCCGCCATACTGTTCGGGCAGAGCCACCGTCGCAACGTCGGTGCGGGGCGTGCCGAGGGTGTTGAACACGCGCACGTAACCCGTCGGCGCGCCGGCGGACGGAGCGGTGAAACCCTGCATGGCCACCTCAATCACCCTATCGCCGATACGGCAGGTATTGTCCGTCCATGTCGCTATCTCGTCGGCCCACGTCAGCCGTTTGGCCCTGTTCAGAATATTGTAGGGTACGATCCACGAATCGTGGTGCTGGGCGAGCATCAGCGTGCGCCATGCCTCGTCGATTTGCGCACGGTCATATTTACGGCCTGTGGTCAGGGCGGCTATAACCCCCATCTTTTCGGCCTCCGTCACCCTGTTCTCCGCCTTGCGCACCTGTCGGGCTATGGTTTGAAGTACCTGGCTGCCCCACATCAGGTTCGGGCGCACGCCCTCCTGCGTCATGCGATAGTCGTCGGTGGTGGTTCGGTCGGACTTCTGCTCGAAATACTCGCGCCATGTGACGTATGTCGAGTTGTTCCTGATGCTGTCGCCGGAGCCGATCCACGGGCCGAAACCCCATCCCGCATCCTGATAGCACATGCCCACCGGATGACGGACGCCGGCCTCGATGCAGGCGTCGAGGTAGTTGCGGTGGTTGCCCCATGCCGTGGTCTGCCATGTGGAGTTCTCCTCGAGCGCCTCGCAGGCGTAGCGCGGCACGGTGAGGATAGCCGTGCCGTCGGGCCCCGTCCAGTTCACAAGCTCGCTGCCGTAGGGTTCGCTGTAACCGCCCCAGCAGGTATTCGGACATTTGAGCACGGCATATTTGAACCCGAACGAGGCGAGCACCTGCGGCAGGCAGCTGGTGAAACAGGGCTCCTCGACCGAGTAGGTATCGAACCGCACGTCGGGAAAGTGGCGGCGGACCATGCGGACGCCGTACTCGAACTGCCTGATGATGCTCTCCCCCGATACATTATAACAGTAGGGCTGGGCGTAGGCGGGATTGGTGAACTCCACGCGGGGGTCGGCGGCGATCTTCCTGAAATTCTCGTATGCCGCGGGGGTGCGCCTGGCCACGGTATCCCACGTCTCGGGCTCGATCTCGAGGCAAATCCTCCACTCGGGATGGGCGGCCAGCCGGTCGACGAGGAACTGCGTCTTCCATTCGACGGGATAGTGGCCGTAGACGCCGCCGTGATAACCGTCGACGAAATATACGGGCCGGTCGTATTGCCTGTCCTGTCCGGATGCGGCGATGTTGACGGCGACGAGAATGGCAGCGAAAAGATGCTTCATGGGTTTCATATTAATGTGGCGCGCTAAGGCGCCCTGATGGCGTTTCAAATCTTTGAGCAACTTTATACAAAGCTAATATTAAAATTCAAAATTCATATTAACATTAAGCATGAAAGTAGATTGGCGCATGGGGCACATGTTTGATGCAGACGCGATTATGCTGCGCGCTGCTTTCGGGTTTGGTAAACTGGCTGGAGGCTGCGTCGTGCCTCCGGTATAAAATTTAGACTTCCCGGACAGGTATTTTAACCGGTTTCTCGCAGGATATTCTCGTGGCAGGGGGATGCGCCTGACAGGTAGCACGGGCGCATGGTATTGGCCGCCTCTCCCACGGGAGAGGCGGCTGGCGGCTGCGAATGGAGCGCGCGTGCCAACATGTGGGTCAACTGTGCCCCGGCACGCAAAATTCATGTTAAATACAGTGCGTTAGATTGCCGCTTGCCGAGCATTCGATTCACCTCGTCATTTAATTAAGGTGCGTCGGCTTATTGTAAAGAAAATCACTTTTTTATTGCGCGAAAGATATTGTTTGGCACAATAATTGTTACCGTTTCAGGTAGACGGCAGTTCCATGTGCGCCATACCAAAAACCGGCCAATGCGGATTGTGCCGCTTGAAGCAACAAACTGTTAAAATTTTTGGCAAAAATAGCGTCTCTTGCGGCCATGTGCCCTGCAACCGTGCAGGTGCGGGTTTCAGCCTCGGCAAGAAGGCAAGAAGGCGAGACGGCAAGACCGCAAGACCGAAAAACGCAGTTAGCATATCGCCCCGGGGTTCAACACTTGATTCGCATAACCAAATAATATATTAAGCTATTATGAAGAGAGATTTATTGGCTTTTATCGCGACTGCGACCCTGGCGATCGCCATAACCCTGGCGAACAACAACGATCACAAGCACAGCGGGCTGAAATCTCCGCCCGAAAACACCCACATGGGCTTCATACACAGAATGTCCCGCAGCCCGAGCCACACGGCAGGCGACGGCGGCTGCAACTCCACCGCCGCCGGCACCCTCGACCTTTACCTGCTCTCGGCCGACGGCAACACGCTGCTGGCCGGTCGCCGCTTCTCTGCAACCGACCCCGCCGTCGCCTCCAATCCCGACGTTCGCGATGCTATCCTGCACCAGACCACGGTCAAAACCACGCACGACAACAAACGGATGCTCATCGTCCTTAACAGTTCGCAGCCGCTGATGACCTCCATCCCGCCCACCGATACAAAATACATGCTATCCACAACGCAGCCGCTCTCTTTGCCGTCGGGGCTTAATCTTGCCTCCCGCATCGCGACCATGATTGACGGGGCCCCCGATCCTGCTCCATTCACCGGACGCAAAGTTGCCACGCCCGCGGCGGCCAACAGGGTCGGCGTAATCCACGCCTCCAGAGCTGCCCGCTCCGTAGTGCAGGTGGCCAGCACCATCTACACATCCCACAACGTCGACGATGGCAGCGCCGCTCCGACCGTCATTTGCAGTTACGATTAGGCCGCCGGAGCGATTGCGTCGCCACCATTAATCCACTCAGCTTCAACTGTATCAGGCACGGGGAAACGTCCGTGCCTTTTTCCGTGCACGTTCCTGTCGGAGAGTGCCTCCGTGCGCTTACGTTCGAAGGCGGTTTGTGGCGACGGCGGTCATTTTTTTTGAGACCTCATTCAATTTTTTATTCGACATTAAAATTTAGAAACCCCACCGTGAGGGCCATACATCGGTATTTTTCTGCATAAAAGAACTATTTGCATGAAAATTTGTAGGATTATCGTATCTGAATATAAGATTTATCACTATCTTTGTCGTGTTAAATCTTATGTTTAAGGCACAAACGCATGAAAAAAATTATTATCCTGCTTGCATGCCTGCCGCTGTTGGCGCAGGCGCAGAACCGCAGTAAATCGTCCGTCTACACCTTCAAGGCAGGCGATGACATGTTCTCGCTCGAAGACGAAAGCAACAGGGCCGAGGCTCGGAAGTTCCTCGAAGTGATCGACGAGCGCAAATCGGGGCTCGAAGATGGAAGCCTCGTGATTTTCGTGCGTGGTTACGGCGAAAAAAACACCCTGCAACTGATCAAAACGCGGAGCAACAGGGTCAAAACCTACTTCATTGAGAAAAAAGGGTTGACCGAGGAGCATTTCTCCACATACAACCGCTATGCCGAGTACAAAGGCATGGCCAATGTGGTGGTCGTGTACATCGGCAACCGTCCGGCAAACTCGGTCTACACGCCCAAGAACGTTGAACCTCAGTATGTCGTTGCTGGCGACGATGCAGACAAGGCGGCAGCGGAGCAGGCAGCGAGAGATGCGGCGGCCAGGCAGGCGGCAGCGGACAAAGCGGCCAGGGATGCGGCGGCCAGGCAGGCGGCAGCGGACAAGGCGGCCAGGGATGCGGCAGACAGGGCGGCAAAAGAGGCTGCCGAGAAGGCCGCCAGGGATGAAGCGGCAGCCCGTGCGGCAGCAGACAGGGCTGCTCAGCAGGTTGCCGACAATGCAGCCAAATCGGTCAAGGCGGTCTCCGACCGCAACGACATGTTCTCGCTGCGCACCAATCTTCTCTTTTGGCTGGCGCTATCCCCCAACCTCGGCGTCGAGTACAAACCTACCCCGAAGTTGGGCATCGTAGTGGACGGCGCGGTAAGCATGTGGGCGTTCAACCACCAGATCTCCCACAACAATCACATGTGGATGGTACGCCCGCAGGTGCGTTACTACTTCGCCGACAACCGCCGCTGGTTTCTCGGAGGAGACTTCCACGTGGGTAAGTTCGACACCAAGTTATGGCTCACAGAGATAGGTCGCAAGGGTAAATATATCGGCGCAGGGGCAATCGGCGGTTACAAGATGCCGCTTGGCCGCTCGTTCGAGATGGAATTCGGTCTCGGGCTGGGTTACACCCATTTCGAGTACGACCGTTACAAACTCGACTGGTCGAGCGGCCAGACCGTGCGGGTGCCTGCCGGCCATCGCTCCAACAAAAACTGGTACGGCCCCACACAAGCCGAAGTCACCCTCATCTGGGACATCTGCGGCGGCAAAAAATAGGTTCATATCTTAAATTTATAACGGGGGTCGCGCAAGCGATCTCCGTTTTTTTGTGCCTTCTCGGGAAACAGATTCAGGCTTAATGGTCCAAACGGGAGATAAAAAAGCCTGCAAAATACTGATAAATAGTAATTTTGCGTCATTTGATGAATATTATTAAAAGAATGCTTTTATTGCGGC
>JAIRQC010000037.1 GCA_031256675.1 Rikenellaceae bacterium | reverse complement strand
ATATTCAGGCATTGCGGCACGATTACATCTTTGGTAAACAGACACTTGTTCAATTATCCGAGCGCTATAAAACCAGCGTGAGCAGTGTTCGGCCTTTCAACTTCTTACCCCCGCTCCAGCCATTAGACTCGCTACCTGTTTTAGTCGTCCTGACACTCTGTAAATCAATGACGTCGACACTTGGCGAAGATTTATGGCTTCGCTTTACACGCAACCGGCTACCGCGGCCACGCTTGTTGAAATAACATGTTTTGGAAAGTTAGACAGTAGCATACGCCACTGATAGCCAATCTTTAACAGAAAAACAATAACGTCGAAAACATCTTTTAACCAGTAGTTGCACTTGCGTTTCTCTCCGATTATCGCCAATATTGTTCCGTACCGGCATTCAGTCAGATTAGTTGAATAGTTTTTCAATTGTCTTTACGTTTTTAACAACCAGAAAGATATAACAAAACACACAACCAACTGCCGCTACTTCATCGCAAATATCCTTAAACAAACTCAGAAAATCTGTGTGTTATTTTTCCGAAAGATTTCCATACCAAAATTTGCAGCAATGGAACAAGCAGTATCTTCGCCGCGAGTTATTTGAAATATGCAAAACGCAAGTTCACTGTTAGTTTCGCTGTTTGCTAAACCGTCACACAATCTACGACCAATCAAAATCATGTCACTGATTATTTGTCGTCGCCAGGCAATTCCGAGCTAGTTTGATTGCCCTCGCTCTCAAAATAATTCTACTTCTCTTTTGAAAAAGAGAACAAAAAGTTCTAACGCGTGGCAAAGAAAGCTAAGCGTCTATATTTGCGTAAGTTGCGTGCGATTCAATAAATTCGCGGCGGGGCGGCACATCGTCGCCCATGAGCATCGAGAATATGCGGTCGGCTTCGGCGGCGCTCTCGATGGTCACCTGACGCAGGATGCGATGTTCGGGATCCATCGTGGTATCCCAAAGCTGCACGGCGTTCATCTCGCCTAGACCTTTATATCTTTGAATATGAAGCCCTTTGCCTCCAAACTCGTCGATGGCCGCCTCGCGCTCGTCGTCCGTCCAGCAGTAACGCTCGGTCTTGCCCTTACGCACCAGATAGAGTGGGGGATAGGCAATGTAGACATGGCCGTTCTGGATCAGCGGCAACATGCGACGGAAGAAAAAGGTCAGCATCAGCGTGGCAATGTGACTGCCGTCGACGTCTGCATCGGTCATGATGATGATCTTGCTGTAACGTAACTTGTCGATGTTCAGCGCTTTGCTGTCCTCTCCGGTGCCGATGGTCACGCCGAGCGCGGTGTACATGTTCTTGATCTCCTCGTTCTCGAAGATCTTGTGGTCCATCGCCTTCTCGACGTTCAGGATCTTACCGCGCAGAGGCATAATAGCTTGAAAATCACGGTTGCGACCCTGTTTGGCCGTGCCGCCTGCCGAGTCGCCCTCAACGAAAAATATCTCGGTGCGCTCGCGGTCGCGCGACGAACAGTCGGCCAGCTTGCCGGGGAGTCCGGAGCCGGAGAGAACGGTCTTGCGCTGCACCATCTCGCGGGCGTTGCGCGCCGCGTGACGGGCCGTGGCGGCGAGGATCACCTTCTCGACAATGGCGCGGGCATCCTTAGGGTGCTCCTCCAGGTAGTTGGTCAGCGCGGCGGCAATAGCCTGGTCCACAGCCCCCGCCACCTCGCTGTTACCCAACTTGGTCTTGGTCTGGCCCTCGAACTGCGGCTCGGCCACCTTGACCGAAATGATCGCCGTGAGTCCCTCGCGGAAGTCGTCGCCGTTGATTTCGAACTTGATCTTGGAGAACATGCCCGAATCCTCGCCGTACTTTTTCAGCGTGCGGGTCAGCGCGCGACGAAAGCCGGTGAGGTGTGTGCCGCCCTCTATCGTGTTGATGTTGTTGACGTAAGAGTGTATATTCTCCGTGAAGCTGGTGTTATACTGCATGGCCACCTCGATCGGCACCCCCTCTTTTTCGGTGTCGAGGTATATCGAATCCTCGATCAGCGGCTCGCGATTGGCGTCAAGGAAACGTATAAACTCTTTCAGCCCCGCCTCCGAATAATACTCAGCGTGGAGATACTCGCCGTCCTCCTGCCGCACCCGCATGTCGGTGATTTTCAGCCGTACGCCCTTGTTAAGGTATGCCAGTTCGCGCAGGCGGGTCGAGAGGATCTCGTACTTGTACTCCGTGACGGTGAAGATCGTCGGGTCGGGGTGGAACGTGATGATCGTCCCCGTGCGGTCGGTCGTGCCCATCTTCTCCACCTGCGTCAGCGGCGCGCCCTTGCTATATCGCTGGCAGTAGACCTCTCCGCCGCGGTGCACCTCTGCCGTCAGCAGGTCGGACAGCGCATTGACGCACGACACGCCCACGCCGTGCAGACCGCCCGACACCTTATAGCTGTCCTTGTCGAACTTGCCACCGGCGTGCAGCACCGTCAGCACCACTTCGAGCGCCGATTTCTGCTCCTTTTCGTGCCAGTCGACCGGGATGCCGCGGCCGTCGTCGCGCACGGTAATCGAGTTGTCCTCGTTGACGGTCACGTCGATAAGCGAGCAGTAGCCCGCCAGCGCCTCGTCTATCGAATTGTCGACCACCTCGTAAACCAGATGGTGCAACCCCTTCTCGCCAATGTCGCCGATATACATCGCCGGACGCTTGCGAACAGCCTCCAGCCCCTCCAACACCTGAATACTCGACGCCGAATACTCTTCCTGAATCTGACTCATAATGATTTAATCCTGTTGATTTTCCCAGTATTTCCTTATGGTTTTGAAATGTTCTATCCTGTGTGTTATTTTCGAGATCTCATTGGGGTAAAACACATCTAGCGCATCGCACAGTTGCAACATCCATTGTTTTCTTGTATTCCTCGAAGCAATATTTATTTTGTTCGAATTGGCGATCTGTATCTGTCCCCATCTCAATGCTCCGAGTGTCAGGCACGACCAGTCGAGGTGTTCGACAGGCACAAACTTACACTCCCTAAATAATAACGAATCTTTGTCGATCTTATTATGAGACCAGCAACAGAACAAAATAATTTTTGTTATCTCCATATAATCTTGCCAATCGTTCGACCGACGTAAGATTCGGCATGTTGAAATCCGTGCCCAAATTGTGTGTCTTTACATCGACGACATAATAATTTCCTGCGACGTCTTCAAGCGCCAGATCGGCCATGGACCTCCGTGCGAACGATGTGCTGGTCGAGGCGACAATGTCGCGAGGAAGCCATTCGTTAATGCTTTGCTCCAGAAAACTCTGTACGGCATCACCGACCGCACGTGGGCTGTTCATCAATCGACTGGTATTCAGCAGACCGACGATAGTGTTTTCTATCGCCGTCCTGTTATCCTCGCCGAACAATTCGCTCCTTATCATATAGCCCCCGAAAACAGACCGACATTATTATTTACACGTGCAACTCTCGCTTTTTTCTGTATGGACAGAGTGTTCCGCTCCCAGAACACGCCGTCCGAATAACCTTGAATGGAGCAGTCCTCATCAGCTAAAAGCAGTCGCTTTTCGGCCCAGCAACAATACTCCTCATTGATCTTCACTCCGACATACCTGCGTCCCAACTTCTTCGCCACGACCGACGTCGTCCCTGAGCCGAGAAAAGGATCAAACACAATGCCATCGGGCGGGCAACTCGCCAATATCAGCTTTGCTATCAACTTTTCCGGTTTCTGCGTCGGGTGGTCGGTATTTTCCGGCATTGACCAATAGGGAACGGAAATGTCGTCCCAGAAATTACCCGGACAGGTCAGCCGAAAACCGCCGTCCTCCGTATCTTCCCAATCCTTGGGCTTTTCCTCCACTCTGTACGGAGCTATGACCCTGCGCTTTTGCTTGACCGCCTCCACATCGAAATAATACTCGTCGCTCTTCGTCCCGAACCAAATATCTTCCGAAGCGTTTTTCCAGTTCGCCTTCGCCCCGCGGCCTTTTTCCCTCTGCCACACTATCCTGTTGCGGATCGTGGCGTGCTCTTTCATTATCAGGTAGAGACAAAACGTGCTTTTCCAGTCGCCACAGATATAGACCGAGCCTGTAGGTTTCAACTTGCCCATAAGTTTTGGGAACCAGCTCTCCAAATATTTCAGATAGGCCTCGTCGTCCGACCTGGAAAATTTCAATCCGTTGAAATTCTTGTCGAGATTATACGGAGGATCGATCACCAGCAAATCGGCGAAATTGTTGGGCAGCAATTCCAAAACCTCCAACAGATCGCCGCAAACTGTTTTGTTTACGATTTGCTCCATGAGCAAACTTCCGGTCGACGGATAGAGCAATCGACTTTTCAGGGCGTCATGTTCGTACCGTGCAACGGTTATCGTTCTGTTTCCGTGTGCTCTCTCTTTCATGCTCAAAAAAACGACTTTATATCTATCTCCTCGGTGCGGCCCTGTGAAAAACGGATCACGCGCGAGGGGTATTGACGGATGTTGCCGATGTTGTGCGTCGACATGATGACAGCGCAGTTCTCCTGCGATATGCGCACCAGCAGGTTCATGATCTCCTCTGTCGCCGCGGGGTCGAGATTGCCCGTGGGTTCGTCGGCAAGGATAACCTTCGGCCTGTTGACCAGCGCGCGGGCTATGGCCAGACGCTGCTGCTCGCCGCCCGAAAGTTCGAAGGTCATCTTGTACTCCTTGTTCGACAGCCCCACCACGCGCAAAACCTCCGTGATGGCCCCGTCGATCTTCGCCTTGTCGCGCCAGCCCGTAGCCCGCATCACAAAACGCAGGTTTTCATATACATTGCGGTCAACAAGCAACTGATAGTCCTGAAAAACGACGCCCAGTTGACGGCGCAGGGCGGGGATGTCGCGGCGGCGAACAGAGGCCAGGTCGAACCCTGCCACCGTGCCGCGACCCTCGACGAGCGGTATCTCGCCGTAGAGGGTTTTGAGCAGGGTGCTCTTGCCGCTGCCGACGCGCCCGATGAAGTAAACCAGCTCGCCGCCATGCACGGTGAGGTTTACATCTTTGAGCACCAGCTCGCCGCCGCGGTACGACCGGCGGCGGTTGGAGTTGAGGTAGGGGTGCCGCGAGTGGTATACGGCCACCCCGCTGAGTTCTATTATGGCTTCGCGCTCCATATCATGCAAAGGTACGGATTTTTCGCCTCACACGAAAATATTTTAGCACGAAATTATTTAATTATTACTTCGATAATGGAGTCGATCTCATTCAGCGGAGCGTCGAACACGAAGGTCGTCCCGCCCTTTTTGTCCTGTTTCCATGTCAACCGTCCGTTGACGTTCAGCCATGCCGCCGAGCGAATTTTATACGGACAGGGCAGGGTGAGCCTGTCGCCCTCCATTGCAAGCACGTGAATATATATTTTGTCGCCCTGCTGTGTGACCGCTCCCCACGGCTGCGGTTTGAGGTAGCCGCCGCGCGTGCCGTAGATGGTTTTCCCCCATGCGCTTGTCCATTCGCCAACGGCTTTCAGCCGCTCTACGGAGGTCTCGTCTATCTCTCCCGTTGGTTTCGGCCCTACGTTCAGCAGCAGGTTAGCCCCGTAACCGGCTGCGCGCACCAGCAGGTGCACCAGCTCTTTCTTTGACTTGAAACTGTTGTCGGTCAGCCGGTAGCCCCACGAGTTGTTTATCGTCTCGCAGGTCTCGAGCGGCATACGTTCCGACACCGTCTGGTGCACGCCGAACCCCGCGCCGGTGGTCTCTCCCGGCAGGTCTTTCTCGAACGCCTGATAGTCTTCGCCCGGCAGGGCGGGCAGGTGGTGGTTGTTGGCGATCATACAGTCGGGCTGCAAGCGGTGGATAAGGTCGTAAATCTCGCCGAAATGCCAGTTTACCTTCGAGTGCTCGTGCGAAAACCGACTGTCATGCTCCTCGGGCAACTGATCCCATTCGCCGTCGAACCATATGGCGGCTATTTCGCCGTAATTCGTTAACAATTCGGTGAGTTGCGCCTTCATGAAGTCGACATACGACGACCACTCCTTTTGCACGGCGCGGCCCGTTTTCTGTCCTGTGCGTCCGGTGGCGTGGCTGTAATCCTCGCGCCCCCAGTCGAGCAGCGAGTAGTACAACCCCAGTTTGATCCCCTGTTTATGGCACTCGTCGGCAAGCTGGCGGATGAGGTCTTTGCCGTAGGGGGTATTCATGATGTTCCAGTCGGATTGCTTCGTATCCCAATTGCTGAACCCGTCGTGGTGGCGCGAAGTGAGGATGATGTATTTCATCCCTGCCGATTTGGCGATGCGCACCCATTGTGCGGCGTCGAAAAGGCGGGGATCGAAAATGTGCTGCAACTTTTTATAGTCCTCGAACGTCAGGGATTTCTGATGCAGGGCCCACTCGCCGTCGCACAGCACGCTGTAGGGGCCAAAGTGAACGAACATGCCGAAACGGGCCTCCTCGAACCAGCGGTGGGCCGGATTCTGCGCCTGCGCGCCGCCATGCAATCCGCACAAAAAAGCGAACGCGAGCAAAACAGCTTTTTTCATAGTGTCTGTAATTTTGGTTCGACAAAAATACGTTTTTTTCACCGGCGACAAAATATTTTAGCGCAAAAAGTCGTTAATGAAGGAACTAACTGTTATCTTTGTGGCGTCCATCGCAGGACAAACCCTCCGGGGCTGACCGGTTTTGACAGCAGGTAGAGCAGGATGGTAAGCACGTCGAGCTTTGTGTGGGGTCTCGTAAATCGCAACACTCAACCAACAACTGGCAATAATAGCCTTGCACTCGCTGCCTGATCTTACCAAGTAAGACGGCTTAATCACCCGGCCCCAGGCGGTCGGGAGACGAGTACCCTTCGGGGGCGACCCGCTCTTTGTCGCTCCCGTGTTCGGGTATCATCAATGAAGAGATAGCTGCGGCGGCGTCCGGAAGTCGCGGCGAAATCAACGGACTGGGCTTTGCGTTAGGCTGCCGCCTGCCGGATGCAAAGAGAAGGATCAAACGGTCGGCTAAACGTGTAGAAAGCTCTCAGGTTCCTTGTTTGGACGAGGGTTCGACTCCCTCCAGCTCCACAAAGCAGCGCCGAATCCCAATGCAGGGATTCGGCGCTGCTTTTCTTAACTGTTTGCGTGAATCGGCAGGGTTTCTGTCGACAGACAGCCCCCTGTCGTCACCTTATAGGCCTCCGTATCGACGCGAGATACGTTTCCTGCTGTCAACGGTCTAAAAACGGACGGACATTTGGACAGACAAGGTTCCACTGCCTGACAGACAAAATACCATTGCCGGACGGACAGGGTTCCACTGCCGCCATCTCCGGAAATGTCAGGGCGAAACTATTTCATTGAATGTTTTGCAGGCAACGCCAATACCGGCAACCTCTCTGTGATGACCGAAAACAGATTTAAGGTTCGCAGTGGCTTTGGACTGCCATTCCACCGCCATGCACGGCCCTCTTTGAGGTTCGTCCCGCTGTTATTCCGTGTCATTTCAAACTCTGCATTGTCGAGGCGAGCCGCTCCTCGACCGCATACGGCCGGCAGGGGATGCATTAGATGCGAAGATTATCATCGTGATCGCCGAAACACAACAACGCTTCCTCTATCAGCGTCTCGTCGGTTTCAGCAATGGCAACTTCGGCAGTCTGTCTCGTCGGTTTCAGCAGTCTTGGCGGGCGCACTGGCGCACGGGCGGGCCAGCTTCGCCAATTTACTGCTGTTTATATGCGTCGGCAATCTGTTCGAAGTGGCGTTTGACGTCGACCTTGTCGAAGATGCGCTCAATTGCCCCTTCGGCGTCGATGATGAACGTCGTGCGCAAAATGCCCATGTAGGCGCGCCCGGCCATCTTTTTCTCGCCCCACACGCCGTAGGCGTCGGCTATGGCATGGTCGGCGTCGACCAGTATTGGGAAGTTCAATGCGTTCTTTTCGATGAAGTTGCGGTGCGACGCCGCGCTGCCCGGGTTGACCCCGACGATCTCGAAGCCCATGCGAAGCAACTCGCGTTTGCCGTCGCGCAGGCTGCACGCCTCGGCCGTACAGCCAGGGGTGCTGTCCTTCGGGTAAAAGTAGAGGATCACGCGACGGCCCCGCAGCGAGGCGAGCGAAACGACGTTGCCCTCCTGATCGGCAGCCGAGAAATCGGGGGCCTTGTCGCCCTGCGCAAGTTTTTTCATGGATTATTTAAGAGTATTTGAACGTATACCGCTTTAATTACAACTCTTCGCCATTCGCCTTGTTATATCCATTGTCATAGTACATCGCGATATAATATTTCCCATAAAACTCGTTAATCATAAACCAAACCGACTTCTTTGAACATTTTTCCAGTACATATGTTATACTTGTCTTCAGTATCCCCTGTTGCAACTCTTCTGTCGGATTAGAGAGTTGTTCTTCCGTGTATTTTGATAAAAGAAAGGGATTTATTTCTTCAGCAATAGCGACAGAATCGACCGCTGGCTTTTGATAATAATCAGCTTGATAGCGCTTTGCATGTACCGACATTTCATACGATATGTCTTCCTTGTCCGACAATGTGCAGTCTGACAGTGAAATGTAATTTTCATTGTTCTGAAACTGCCGGCAGAGTTCATTAAACCTTATTTTAATATCACTCTCGCTTTTGGTGTTGACGTCGGCAACCATAATGCGATATACCTTATTGTTGTTTGTCACAACATATAGTCGTACATCTGCTCCGTTGAACTCGCCAACTAAAATATCCTTATCATGCGGACTTGAAACATATCCTTTATTCTTTAATTTCTGTATCATTTCCGGTTTGCTCCCATCAACTGGAATGCCAAGAAACCTGGTTACATCTTTTTGTGCATATAAAAATATTGACCATATGCACAACCCTGCAATTAGTAATATTTTCTTCATTTTAGTATGTATTTATCTTTTTCAGACATGCACCTTGTTTTCAGACATGCACCTTATCACAAGATGCGTCGCAACTTAATTCCTGAAATCCGGATTCAGGGATAGCGTATCGGCCTATCTGTCCGGGCCGTCGGGTTTTGAGCGGCGGTGCATTTCGCGCGAGACCCCGCTGCGCATCTCGCGTTCGAGACGGTACATCCGCAACACCTCCGTCGGCGAGAGGAACGTGCGGAACGTGCCGTAATACTTCTCCCTGAGCTGAATGTTCTTTTTCTGGCAGTCGAACTCGTTGAGTATTCTCTGCTCCGCCTTTTCGTTGGTCAGGTCGGCGGTGTCGGCCCTGTTCTGTATCATACGCTGTTCGAGGGCGACAAGTTCCTCATTATATTTGGTATAGACGCTCCTCAGGCGCGCCTGCCGATCGTCGTGCAGGTTGAGACCGGCGACGATGTAGTCGATCCGCAGGTTGAGCATTTCCTGCCGCGTGCGACTGTTGGGGTAGGGGGGCTGCGCAACGGCGGAGGAGATCGGCAGCAACATTAACAGGCTTATATGCAGATATTTCATGGCGTCGGTCAATAAAGGTTGTCGGTGAGGAAATAGTCCGACGACAGGTCGCTCTCGAGCGTTTGGAGCTCCTCGTCGGAGAGGTTTACCACTATCCGGTCGATGGCCGCGCCATACTCGGGCAGGGCCGGCCGGCTGCCATGCGTAACGAAAAACACACCCGTCGCCACCGCCGCCGCGGCAACCATGACCGAAGAGAACGTCCTGAGCGTCATCCTTCGGCGGCGTTCCCTGGCAACACGGCCCAAAGCCCGCTCTGCCGAAGCCTCGAAAAAGCCCTCCGGCACGGAGTAGGGGAGCCGCTTGCCCACCTGATCGAATTCGAATCCCGTTTTCATCACCTGCTCATTATCTCCTTTATCCGCTTTGTGGCGTAATGGTAGTTCGTTTTCATGTTCTCGACGGTCGAGTTGAGTATCATGGCCATCTCTTCGTACGGCAGCTCGTCGTAGTATCGCATGTTGAAGACCACCCGCTGCTGAGGCGGCAGTTGCAGCACCGCCTCCTGAAAACGCATCACAATCTCGTCGCCCGTGTATCCCGTCTCCTCGTACAAACTGTTGACCAGCGAATTTCTCACATTTTCGAACGGCAGCCACTCGCCCTTGCGGTCGCGGAACAGACGGAGCGACTCGTTGGTAGCTATGCGGAACATCCACGTGAAGAGCGAACTCTGCCCGCGGAACGCGCCTATATTCTTGCAAATGTTCACCAAACTCTCCTGCAACACATCCTCCGCGTCCTCGTGCGAGACGACAATACGCCGGATATGCCAGTAAAGCCGTTCCTGATAGCTCTCTACAAGCAACCGGAAACCCTGTTCGCGGCGCTCGCCGCCCTGGGCGATCAGCGTCAAAATCTGGGCGTCGGTCGCTTTTGCCATTAATACTTCTTTTATTTTGATGCCAAAACTACTAAAATGTTAAACAGGCGGCAAATTTTTTGGGTGTTTTTTCTTCCGAAGTACATTTTTCCCCTGTGCAACGTTTTTTTCGCATGGGAGGATCGGCCCCCATGCTGATGCTCGACCCCCATGTTCGGCTCCGACGCTGACGCTCGACCTGAGCGTCACGACTTACGATCTTGCCTCGTGGGGCGTGGATACCGTGACGATCGACATTACCTCGAACCGGTTCCGCCCTCAAACCTTATACCCCTTTCCTGCTGCGACAGGGCAGCAGATATTGTTCTGATGCGCATAGCGCACCATTGACCGCCGGAGCACGGCGAGGGCGGTGTAACGATAAACAAGC
>JAIRQC010000011.1 GCA_031256675.1 Rikenellaceae bacterium | reverse complement strand
TCGCGCTCCTCCCACATGGCGGCTTTCGGCGGCAGCGACTCGATAAAATCCGAAGCGGAGCAGATCGCGCTGAAGATCGTGCTCCACGAGGTTTCGATCTCGGCGGTGGAGGCGGTGTGATAGTTGGCCGGAATGGTGCGGAAATTGACCGTAGTGCGCCCCTCGCAGGCTGCAATGTCGGTGCCGAGGGGGAAGAGCATCGACAGGTGGAAGCCGTAGAGCCCGTCCGTCACCATGTATCGGTAAACGCCGTAGAGCACCCCTTCGGCCTCGGAGGGGTTGTTCATGTAGTCCTTTTTGGAGATCTCCTCGCAGGATTTGCCATCGAGCAGCTCGCGGCACGAAACGGCGGCGAGCAGCACGAGCGGAATATATATGAACTTTTTCATCTCTGTATTTTTATTCAATCATTATTGGGACAGTCCATTCACGCGAACAATCGGTTGAAACAGGGCCTGCCGCCCGACTTCGCCCGGCATGAGCCCCTGTGAGCCTCTGTCCGCACGGGCCATTCATATCGCTTAGAAAGTAAGATCGAGGCCGAACGTGTAGACCTTGCTGCGCGGATAGGCGCCCCAGTCGAAGCCGGGTGTGAGGGGGTTCGTGGCGCGGACGCTCACCTCGGGGTCGTAGCCGCTGTAACCGGAGACCACGAACAGGTTCTGCGCCGAGGCGTATACGCGCAGCCGCTCAATGAGTACCTTCCGCGTCCACTTGTCGGGCAAAGTATAGCCAAGCGTGATGTTTTTCAGGCGCAGGAACGAGCCGTCCTCGATGAAGCGCGAGTAGAGCTGGTTGCGGATGTAACCTTTGGCCGATGGGATGGAGTTGCTCGGGTTGGTTGGCGTCCACCGGTCGGCAATGTCGCCCAGACGGTTGACGCGCTCCAGGTCGGCCTGCGACGTGAACATGCGGGTGGCGTTGTATATGTCGTTGCCATACTGGAACTGGAACATCACGCCCAGGTCGATACCCTTGTAATAGAACGTGTTGTTGATGCCGCCGAAGAATTTCGGGGTTCCGTTGCCGATCACGGTGCGGTCGGCGGTGTTGACGACCCCGTTGCCGTCCACGTCGCGATATTTGATCACACCCGGCTGCGCCCCGCCTGCATAGAGCAAGTTGTCGACTATGCCCGGTTTGAGGACGTACTTGCCCGTCACGGCGTCCACATTGAATTCGTCGAGTTGATATACGCCGTCCTGAATGTAGCCGTACATCAGTCCGAGCGACTGTCCGACGTAAGCCGCGTAGTCGTTGTCGGTCATGTTGGAGTCGTAGCGCGTGGCGTGGTACATCTCCCTCTGGCCGTCCTGCAACTGGCGCAGGGTGTTGCGGATGAACGAAATGTTGAAGTCGGTGCTCCACGCGAGGCCGTTCCTGCCCGTCAGGTTGAATGTGCGGAGCGTCAGTTCTACGCCTTCGTTGCGGATTTTGCCGATGTTCTGCCACTGGGAGTCGAACCCGCTGGCCTGGGGCAGTTTGCACTGCATCAGAAGGTCTTTGGTGTCCTTGCGGAAGAGGTCGGCCGTCAGGTTGATACGGTCTTTGAACAGCCAAGCGTCTACGCCTATGTTAATGGTGGTGGAGCCCTCCCAGCGTATGTCGGGGTTGGGCAACTGTTTCGAGGTGAACGACGTGAGCTGGCTGTTGCCTGTGCCGTACTTGGCATACTGGTAGAGCGACAGGTAGAGGTTGTTCGATATGCGGTCGTTGCCCAGCACGCCCCAGCCGGCGCGCAGTTTAAGGTCGGAGATCGTCCGCAGGAGCGGCTGCATGAATTTCTCGCCTGAGATGCGCCATGCTGCCGAGAACGAGGGCGACCATGCCCATTTGTGATTGTCGCCGAAGACCGACGAGCCGTCGTCGCGCAGCGTGACCGTAGCCAGATAGCGGTCGTCGTAGCTGTAATTGACGCGGCCGAAGAACGAGAGCAACTTGCGTTCGCCCGACATGCCCGAACCGACCATGCTGGGGGTTCCCAGACCAAGGTTGTTGTTGCCCAGCACGTCGGTGGGGAAATCTTTGGCCTGTCCCAACAGGGAGCTGTTCACCTGATAGTTGAACTCCTGTCCGAGCATGGCGTCGAGCGAGTGCCGCTTGTCGATGACCCGCGTCCAGGTCAGGTAATTGTAGTTTGTCCAGCGAAGCTCCTTTCCCGTGGAACTTTCGCCATACGGGCCTCCGTTGCGGTACTCTTCGCGCGAACCCTTGTGGAAGAAGGCGTCGTTGCGCTTGTGCGTAACTCAACCAGAGATATGCCGACGGCAATGCGACCAACCCCGGAACCGGCGTACTGATAATCAAGGCCGTGGCAGGCAAGGACACCCCTGCGGAGGTTGCGATAGTAACTCCCGTGTTCTTCCGCAACCAGCCGGCCTCTCCTGCGGTATTTTTCAATCCGTTCGCCGTCAAGATCAACCCGCGCACGGGAGGCGATGGCCCTGTCGCCACACTGAACGGCATAACTGCAAGCCAATTCGCAATGGACGCCCGCCGAAACTTCTTCTATCTCGATATTAATAACGACGGTCTGGGCGATACGGGCATTAGCGGCGCTCCTGCAATGGCCAACACCTTCCTGAACCATTTGTGGATCACCAGGTGCGGCGTCAGCAACACCGGAGAAAAAGACCCCCTCTCCTACTTTGCCAACACAAGCCTTCTTGCCAGCAGGGCAGGATACATCGACAACAGCACGGCAGGGAGTGTCTTCCTGAAAGTCAACCCCGACAAGTTCGTGGATGCTTCGGGCAACTATGCAAGGGGCATACTGAAAGGACAGTACACCTACGTCACCGACGGCTTAACAGCCAACATCAACAACGGCACCAACTTCAACGGCCTGATAATCTGGCTCGACGAATCATTTTAAGCCTGCAATGAGATGAAAAACGGTATAAGAAAGTTCATATTAGCCCTCTCACTGCTGATTGCGGCGGTAGAGGCGACGGCGCAGTCGCCCGACAGACTTTCGGGCACGGTAACCGACGAGAATGGCCAGCCGATCTTCGGGGTCGGGGTCACGGTCGCAGGCAGGTCCGTCGCGACGACGACAAATGCGGCAGGAGAGTACTCGATCGCGGCCAAACGCGGCGACGTGGTACGGTTCACCATGCCTGGTTATGAGCCGCAGCAGGTGACAGTCAATGTCTCCTTTACGGTTAACCTTAGCCTGAAAAGCTCCGACGAGGGCATCGACGAGGTGGTGGTGGTCGGCTACGGCACGGTCAGGAAGAAAGACCTGACAGGCTCGGTCACCTCGCTCTCCGACAAAAATATCGAGGGTTACAAAACCTCGACCGTGGTGGCCGCAATGGGCGGTCAGCTGGCCGGGGTGCAGGTGACCCAGATGGACGGCTCGCCCGGCGCAGGGTTCGACGTGAAGATCCGCGGCGTGGGGTCGATCAACTCCGACGCGGGGCCGATGTATGTCGTCGACGGCTTTCAGGTGGACAACATCGACTATCTGGCCAACTCGGATATTCTCTCGATGGATATTCTCAAAGATGCGTCTGCGGCGGCCATCTACGGCGCACGCGCGGCCAACGGCGTAGTGCTCATCACGACCAAAAGCGGCAAGACGGGCAAACCGGTGATAGCCTTCTCCGGCTCGGCCAACTATCGCGAGATCTCCAAACGTCTCGACGTTCTGTCGCCCTACGAGTTCGTCAAGTTGCAGGTGGAGCTCGACCCGTCGCGCTACGCCCCGCGCTATTACCGCACGGGCGACGACCCCGATGGCAATCCCTGGCGTTTCCAGAGCCTCGACGACTACATCGGCTATAATGGCATCGACTGGCAGGACGAGGTTTTCCGCCCGACATGGTCCAAAGACTACAACCTGTCGGTTTCGGGCGGCAATATCGACACAAAATACACGTTCATTTTCACGCGCTACGACGAGAACGGGCTGTTTAACAATTCGAGCTTCGGCAAGACTACGGCCAAGATGCGCGTCAACCAGAAGATCTACAAGAACCTGACGCTCGACGCTACGGTCAATTACGTAAACACCGACAAGCGCGGCATAAGCACCTCGGCCGACGCCGGACGCTTCAACATCCTGGGCAACATCATCTCCGCCCGTCCCACCGCCGGCCTCGGCATGACGGACTATGAACTGTTGCACGCCTCGGTCGATCCGCTGGAGGACGAGTTTAATCCGGGTAACATCGGCCAGTTCAACCCCATTGCGCAGGCTGAATCGGTGACCAACGAGCGCAAGGCCGATCAGATCATCGCCAACGGCTCGCTTACGTGGCAGATAGTCAATGGGCTTACGTTCAAGACCGCCGGCACGTACTGAGGGTGATCTCTCCCGTAGCGGGATCGATCTCGACGAATGTGCTGCTGGCCCAGTTGGTGTTGATTGCATTTGTATTCATGCCGTTGATGATGCTGTACTCGAGCGGCACGGCAGCGTCGGTCGTCGGCGGCGGTGTTGTCTGAGGATAGCTGCCGTCGGTGTAACTGAACTGGTCGGCATAACCGGACGCAGGCGCGAGGCCGAGGTTGTTGCCCCAGCGGACGTATGTGAACATGTTGGGGTTGGCGGCCACCACCAGCGAGAACGAAGCGTCGACACTACCCTTGATATTGGAGGCCCGCACGGTGACGGAATAGGTTGCGATGCCGATCGTGTTGCCCTTGACGGCCGAGACCGTTCCCGTGTTAACGTCGATGGCGAGCTTGCCCTGAAGCGCGACGGGGAGGTTTACGAACGCATACGTCACCTCGTCGCCCGCGAAGCCACTGTTCTTTGCCGCGCTGAAAGCCACCGCCTGCATGGCATTTACCGTCGCCGGATAGCCGAAGCCGGAGATCGGGGCTATGAAGTCGACCACCTGCAACGAGTAGGCCGCCGCGAAGGTATTCTCGCCGAAGCCGTTCACCGCCTTCACGTCGACGACGTATGTGGCTTGTGCCAGCGTGTTGCCCGAAGCGACCGATATAACGCCCGTAAGGGCATTTATGGAGATCTGACCCCCGTCGGCAGGCGTTACGCCCGCGATAGAGTAGGTCAGCCCTGCCGCCGTCCCCTCGCAGATCGGGGCGTTGCCGGCATACGGCTCGCCCTGCTCCACCATGCCCAGGTCGGGGGTATAGGTAAGCGAGAGCGGGGCGGAGTTGATGTTGTAGGTCACCACGTCGTCGTATTGCTTTACGCCCGCCGGCGTGGTAACCTTCACGGCGATCCTGTACGTGCCTGCCGGAATGGAACTGCCCGCCTTGAGCATGATAGCCCCGCTGGCGGCGTTGATCAGGAAATGCTGGCTGCCGTCGAAAGCGGCCAGTTCGAACCTTGTGATGCTGACGCTCGGCCCTGTCTGTACGATCTTTGCCGTGTCGGGCACATAACCCGTCAGGTCGGCCTCGCCGTACATCAGGTCGAGCGTCGAGTGCGAGTAGACCACCTCGGCAGGCGTCGAGGGCAGATAATGAAACCTGACCGCATCCTTGTAGTCGTAGCTGCGCCCCAATGCGACGCAACTCACGCCGAGCACATACACGCCCGGCTGCAACGACGAGGTATTGGCGACGGAAACTGCGCCCGTAACGGGATCAATCGCGAATATCCCCGTCGGGTCGAATGGCTGTTCGTCGAAGGTTGCGCCCGAAATGGCAAACTGTTCCGGCCTGGCGCTGCCGATATAGGAGGGGGCGGGCGTGGTGAAAGCCATGCCGGGGCCGATGTTGGTCACGCCCGGGTAGCGCAGTTCGAGGCCGTCGCCCTGCGCCCCGTCATCCTTGCAGCCGCAGAGCAACAACAGGGCGGCAAGCAGCACGGCTGCGTTTGGGAGTTTCATTTTTCGCTTCATGGTCTTGGATTTTTATTGTTTTTTTTTATTTTCTTGTTAACAGCGGAGATGAGTATTTCAGGGCGGATTGCCCGAAAACTACAGCGTGCAGGAGAGGTTGTACGTGTTGCCCCCGACCGTTACGCTCAGCGCGAGTCCTGTCTCGGAGTAGCCGCCGTCGGTGAACGAGCCGGCGACGCCGTCGTACAGGGGCTGGTTCCACGAGGCGACAGGGTAGAGCACGGATATAAAGCGCGCCGCCTGTCCCGCCGCCTTGTCAACGCAGACCCTGTACGCCTTGCGGGAGATATAGGCATTGTAGTCGTAGGAGACGCGCCCCTCCTGTTCGGCAAACGAAAGGGCGGAGGGCGAGAGGCTCTTCACTATAATATTGTTGTTGTCGTTGAAAGTGGTGTGGGCCCCTGAGGGCTGGTCGAACGTAACGCCGCCCTTAGACGTATTCTCGCAGAGGTTCCAGTTCAGCCCCACACTGCCGGAGGCCGCTCCCGTAGCCTCGTCGACGACCACAAAGAACGTCCTGTCGACAAAGAACACCGACCGGCGGTGGGCCAGCCCCGGATATGGGGCGTTCTGTGTTACGCAAATGTCGGTAGAGCCCTGCGAGGCGAAAAGCAGCGGACGGCCGTTCTGTTCGGTAATGTCGGCCCCGTCGAGCGTCAGGGTATTGTGCACCTTTGTCTGGCGGAACCATGCGCGCCCCTCCGAAATACTCCCGTCGCCGGAGTAGAGGTAGCAGCCCGAGTCGGGAAAGAAGTTGCGCCCGCCCCGCCACAGTTCGAAAGTGCCGTTGTCGGGCTGGTTGTGCCAAAATTCCCTGCCGCCGCCGTTTTTGAGCACCATCATGGTCGAAGCTGTGCCCCAGCCGTTGCGCAGCACATAGAACCCGGAGGCGGCAAACTGCCGGGCCAAGTATGTGGGCGCGCTTCCTTCGGCCCGCTCGGTCTGCAAATAGCGTACCAGCCCGTTGTCGGGAAAGACGCTGCGCCACATCTTCATGTTGCGCAGCACGGCGCTCTTGCTCCCCCTGCGGTTGTCGCCGAACAGCGGCTCGGAGTAGTCGGGGTACATTATGTTGCAGTAGAGCTCTATCATCTTTTCGACCGTCTGCCCATACGAGGCGGGGAACTCGCCCTCGTAGCCGTTGGCCTTCGACATGTTGTAGGCCGTGAGGAATGTGCCGATGGCGGCCAGGTGGTAGCCGAAGTCGAGCTCGTACTGCATCCCGTCCTCCATGACCTGCACCCCGATCTCGCGGTTAAGCAGCTCCACCCCGCGCGAACGCCACGCAGAGGCGTTTTTGAACTCCCTGAAAAACGTTCCGCCGTAGACCATGCTCTGCGCTTCGTAGAGCAGGTGGTTGGCCGAGGCGGAGAAATTGTCCATCATGAAGTCGGCGGCGCGGGCGTACATGGCCATAAAACGGGTCAGATATTCGGGCGTGACGGCAGCCGACTCCTTGAAATACAAAAATATGGCG
>JAIRQC010000009.1 GCA_031256675.1 Rikenellaceae bacterium | reverse complement strand
TCTCCTCGCAGGATTTGCCATCGAGCAGCTCGCGGCACGAAACGGCGGCAAAATCCGGCAGGGCTTGGCGCGTTTCGTTATCTTTGGGGCGACGCAATGACAGTAAGTAACTTTCGAATGTCATTGTCCGTGACCACAAATTACAGTAAATAACATCCGAATATCAGTCTGACGAGGCACAAATTACTGAGAATAGCGCCTGAATATCAGTCTGACGGAGCGCAAATTACTGTAAATTACATCTCCCTGTTGCTTCACCAGTTTTTTCGCACCCCAGCAATATATTATCAATAAATCAACTATCCCCATCCCATATCCGATATGTCAGCATAATTCGTTGGCACTTTAATAAATTGACAGGGATGATAATATAGATGATGATGGACAGGGAATAATATGAACAGTATTAAAATTTTCTTCCCGAATATGACGTCATTGAGAATCAGTCGATGATCGAACAAAAACTTGCATTGGCAATAAACCCCCAACGTTTGCATTTTAGCGACAGGAAACGATATCAGTACGATCAGGTAACGCACCTCATGGCAGCCAATATGGAACTACTGCTCCCGTATCCCCTCCAAGAACCGCTTCACAAACATCTGCATAAACGAAAACCTATGAAGATATATCACAACATATTACCTCTTAACCTTTCAAGCCCACAGTTCCGACAATGCCCACAGTGCCAAAAGTACCCAAAGTGCCCACAGTGCCGAAAGCGCCGACAGAACCGATGGAACGTCAGGTAGCGCTTTTCAAAAAAGGAGCGTTATAATATCATTCCGGCCCCGACGGTTTCGAAAGTTCCGGGGTCGATGAAGATGAGACTGCCGGTGACGCGGTTTTCGGCATATGGGTCGAAGGTCAGCGGGGCGGCGGTTTTGATCGTAACCCTGGCTATGTCGTTCATTGCGAGGCTTTCGACGCCTGTCTCCTCGCGCAAAGTGTTGATGTTTATGCGACTGTCGATGCTGCGGACTACGCCCTGGGTTTCGCGGGTCATGTGACGGATTATGTAACGGCCCCCGATGGTCAGCGGCTTCCGGTTGAACCAGCAGACCGTCATGCCAACCTCCTGCGATACTGTCGGCTGGCGACCGTCGGCCCTTGCAAGCAGGTCGCCGCGGCTAAGGTCGATGTCGTCGGCAAGTTGAATGGTAACCGAATCGGGCGTGCAGGCCGCGTCCAGCGTCTTCTCGGCCTGCGTGACGGACAAGACCGTGGAGCGCACTCCGGACGGGAGGGCTATCACCGCGTCGCCCGGACGCAGCACGCCTCCCGACATCCGCCCTGCGTAGCCCCTGAAATCGTGAAACCTGTCGGAGATGGGGCGGATCACGTACTGCACCGGAAAACGAACGTGCGACATGTCGTACTTGTGGTCGATGGGCGCCGTTTCGAGCATCTCCATGAGCGTCGGGCCGTCGTACCACGGCATGTTGACCGACGGCTCCACCACGTTGTCGCCCAGCTTGGCCGAGATGGGGATAAAACGGACGTCTTTCAGCCCCAGCTTTTCCGACAGTTCGGCATATCGCTCGCGGATAGCCTCATAAACAGGCTGCGAAAACTCCATCAGGTCCATCTTGTTGACGCACACCACCACGTGCGGAATGCCGAGCAGCGAGGCGATATACGAGTGGCGCACAGTCTGTTCGAGCATTCCGTTGCGGGCGTCGATCAGGATAATGGCCAAGTCGGCGGTCGAGGCGCCGGTGACCATGTTGCGCGTATACTGGATGTGGCCGGGGGTGTCGGCGATGATAAACTTGCGTTTCGGGGTGGCGAAGTAGCGGTAGGCCACGTCGATCGTTATGCCCTGTTCGCGCTCGCTGCGCAGGCCGTCGGTGAGCAGCGCGAGGTTGACCTCCTCGTTGCCGCGGCTTTTCGACGCCGACTCGACCGCCTCGAGCTGATCTTCGAAGATCGACTTGCTGTCGTAAAGCAGCCTGCCGATGAGCGTACTTTTGCCGTCGTCCACGCTGCCCGCCGTCGTAAAGCGCAGCAGCTCCATATCGAGATAGCCGTTGGTGGTTTCCATATTTAATGTATTATACGAATTATCGGTTGAAAATTATGCAAAAAATAAAAAGTAAAACCGCATAAAACCTTTATCTTCGACCTCGCATAGGCCGGCGGCCACTCCGTGCATAATATCCCCGTAGTGCCCCCGTAGTGCCCCAGTCGCGCCTTCGTCGCGCTTTCAGGCTGCCGCCTTTCCGCCGCTTCGACATCCGGTCTTATGCCGTCTGTCCGTTCAACATACTCTGTCGAGTGTCGTTAACGCCATATCTTCGTACCCTGCACGGCCATGAGCGACCGAATCGGCAATTTTTCTCTGTTAAAAGTATCCGGCCACTTTACGGTCTTCCATCGCCGTTTCGGAGCGTTTGTCGTCGGCGCGGCTGCCGCGCTCGGTGACGCGGGTGGCGGCGATCTCGTTTATTATATCCTCCAGCGAGTTGGCCCGCGACTCGGTGAGCCCCGTGCAGCTGATGTCGCCGATCGTCCGGCAGCGCACCCGGCGGGTCTCAACGCTCTCCGTAGGGCGAAGTTTCATGCACGCCTCGGCGGCCAGCCACTGCCCGTCGCGCATGAACACCTGCCGTTCGTGTGTGAAGTAGATGCTCGGCATCTCTATCTGTCCCAGATAGATATACTGCCATACGTCCATCTCCGTCCAATTGCTGATGGGGAAGACGCGAAAGTGTTCGCCGACATTCTTGCGTCCGTTGAAGATGTTCCACAGTTCGGGCCGCTGGTTTTTGGGGTTCCACTGGCCGAACTCGTCGCGGTGGGAGAAAAACCGTTCTTTGGCGCGCGCCTTCTCCTCGTCGCGCCTTGCCCCGCCGATGGCCGCGTCGAACTTGCAGCGTTCTATCGTATCGAGCAGCGTAGTGGTTTGCAGCTTGTTGCGGCTCGCCTCGTAGCCCGTCTCCTCCACCACGCGCCCCGTGTCG
>JAIRQC010000114.1 GCA_031256675.1 Rikenellaceae bacterium | reverse complement strand
GGTTCGCGTTTGGAGGAGTTTTCGATAGTCATAACGCCCGACTCGCTCTTTTCCGACGGGGCGACGTTCGACACGGCGGGGTTGACAGGGGTGGCCGACGCGCGTTGCCGCCTGACGTGCGACGCGCCGTCGCAGTGGCGCGACGGCGCGCTCAGGATACCCGTCGCGCTGACGGCAAAGGGCGAGAAACTCTTGCATGTGTCGCTTGCCTTTTACGACGAACAGTGGGTTGCGGCCAACAGTTTCAGGGATACGGAGGAGACAGCTGTATACGTCCACCGGTCGTGGGGCGCGCTCAGGGAGAAGACCGCGCAGTTCGAGGCGGCCATTCCCCGCACCGGCGACAGGCAGCTGGACAAATATCTGCGCTGGTATATGATTCCGGGCATTTCGCTCACCAAGTGCACCGCCGCCGACGAGGTGTTGACGATGGGCTACTGCGAGCTCAACCAGCGCGACAGCTACTGGACTTCGTGGCTCCATCTGGTCATGTTCCGCGAGCTGGAACGCAGGATGATCGACGAGAGTGTCGCCGCGCAGCAGCCCTCGGGCAAGATACCGACCACGATACTGCCGCTGATCGAACGCGAGGACGACCTGGACATCAACGCCTTTTTCATCCTTCGCGCGGCGCGCTATTATCGCTGTTACCGCGACCGTCGCGGACTTGCCGACTGGTGGCCTGCGCTGAACGGCGCAATGGCGTGGCTTGTCTCGCGCGACACGACGGGCGACGGATTGCCGTGCCAGGTGTCGTTCTGGGGCGACTGGAAGGATGTGCTGGGCGTGCGGGGGCGGAAATACTCGCCATTCTCGGGACTGATCTACCTTGCCGCGCTCAAAGAGATGATCGCCCTGAGCGACGAGATGAACGACCCTGACGCAAAGCGGAAATACGTGGAGGCCCATGCAAAAGGGTATGAATTTATCAACCGCCCGACCTTTGAGGGGGGCTTGTGGGGCGGTAAGTACTACTGCCAGCGATGGGACGACGGGACGGTGAACGACCGTTTGTTGCAGGACCAGACCATCGGCATACTGTTCGACGTGGTGCCTGCGGAGCGGGCGACGCAGATCTTTGATGCGTTGAACGCCCAAAGCCTTACCCCTTACGGCATTGCCGAGACCACGCCGTATTACCCTGCCGAGTGGGGTTACGCTCCGGCTACGTACCACAACGGCGCGGTGTGGCCATGGCTGAGCTTCATGGATTGCTGGGCGCGCATCCGTTCGGGGCGCAGGGCCGAGGCCGTAGAGCTTGTCAAGAGGGTTGCCGGGGCCGACCTGGTCGCTTCGGGCGACTGGTCGCCCAACGAACACATCAACAGCCTGACTGGCGAGAACCTCGGTTTCATCCTGCAAGGCTGGAACGCAGGCCTCTTCGGGCTGGTATACTTCGGACTGCTGAACGAGGGAATAATTCCGTAAATAATGCCGTCCTGCTGATTTGAAAAACCGCCATGAGCGCATTTGCAAAGAGAGAAAGGTATGGTCGCCGACGTTTTCTGGGCAGGCTGGCAGGCATCGTCGCGGCTGGGGCGGTCGCGCCGTCGCTGCTGTCGGCCAAAGGGGGGACGAAAGGGAGCAAGCCCGATGAGGCCGCCCCGCTTGTCGATTCGCCTCCCGTGTTGCAGCGCCCGACGGAGAGCGGCATTGTGGTGACGTGGGCCGTGGGTCGCATGGCGACGGGGTATGTCGAGTACGGCGAGCGGAGCGACAGGCTCGACCGGACGGCATGGGGTGACAGGCACGGGCTGAAGCCATGCCACGAACGTTTCCTGCAAATCCGTATCGACGGGCTGAAACCCAATACGCGCTACTGGTACCGGACGGTCACATGTTCGTTCGACTATCACGACGCCTACCATTTCGAGCGCGGCGAACCTGTGTACAGCGAGGTTTTCGCCTTCGAAACCTCCGGCCCGAACAGGGCCGAGGGTTCGTTCTCCGTCATCAACGACACGCACAACCATCAGCCGACGCTGAAACGGCTGACCGAACGGCTGGCGCTCGTCGGGGCCGACTACACCGTATGGAACGGCGACCTGGTGAACAGTTTCGACAACGCGGACATGGCCGTGGAGGCCGTGTTGCGCCCTGGCGGCGCGGCGTTCGCAGCACGGAAGCCGATGCTTTTCGTCCCCGGCAACCACGACTACCGTGGGCGGTGGGCAAGGAACATCCCGCTGCTGCTGCCCGAATGGGAGCATCCGGCAGAGGAGGATAGGCCCTTCGGGCGGAATTTCGTCGTCCGCAGCGGCCCGCTGGCATTGATCGGGCTCGATACGGGCGAGGACAAACCCGACCGTCATCCGGCCTGGGCCTCCCTGGCGCGTTTCGAACCCTGGCGCGCGGCGCAACGCGACTGGCTGGAGCGCGCGCTGAAAAGTCCCGCAGTGGCCACGGCCCCATTCGCTGTTGCATTTTGCCATATCCCGCTTCACTGGAACGATCCGAATGGCAATGGCGGCGACTTGACGACGGGCTATGCCTCGTTCCAGCGGCAGGCGGCCAATCTCTGGGGGCCGCTGCTGACAAGGCACGGCGTACAGGCGCTCATAGCCGCCCACAACCACAAATTCAGGTACGATCCGGCGACCTCCGACCGCAGTTGGGCGCAGATCATCGGAGGCGGTTACGGGCAAACGGACGAACTCACGGCGATACATGGCCGCGCCGTCGGCGACGCGATGGAGATAGCGGTCGACGAACTCAACACGGGAACGGAGCTGGGCCGCTGGCGGTTCCCGAAACGCAACTGAAACGGATACGTTTTCGCTGTTGCGGGAGGCGTTTCGCACGCTGTTTACCATTGCCGAAATATGGAGGGGCGGCAGGCGTGTGCATCATCGACCTTCGGCGTCGCCCGCAAGGGTTGAAATTGACAGAAAATGATTATAATACAATAAGTTAAACAGCACAATGAAAAAACTGTCCTTACTGGCAGGGGCGCTGCTGGTGTGCGCCGCGCCGCTTTTTGCGCAGACTGCCGATCTGCCCGTCTATCAGGGTAAATACCGTCCGAGCGACGAATCGTTGAAAACGTACAGCTATCCGGCATGGTTCCGCGACGCGAAATTCGGCGTCTGGGCACACTGGGGCCCGCAGGCCGTTCCGCGTCAGGGCGACTGGTATGCACGGAAAATGTACCAGGCCGACAATTACGACTGCGCCAAAAACAGATACAACAAAGCGCACCCCGATTACATCTACCACGCCAAAAATTACGGACACCCCTCCGAGGTCGGCTACAAGGATATAATCCCCCTCTGGACTGCCGAGCGGTGGAACCCCGAAGAGCTGATGAAGCTCTACAAGCGTGTCGGGGCCCGCTATTTCGTCAGCATGGCCACTCATCACGACAACTTCTTCCTCTGGAACTCCAAACTGCAGGACGGCCTGCCGATGCGCTCGAATCGATGCCCGTGGTCACACTCCTGCCTCCGGATCGTCGGCACAAAGCCAGCCGCAAGGTCTGACATAAAGCTCGCCACAAAACCAGCCGCAAAGCCCTGCACAAAATTTACACGTTTTCCGGCTGTTTTGTAAAACGGATTGCATTTGGTATGTTTTTTGTTGTATTTCGGGCAAAAGCAAAAAACAGAACTTCCAGCCATTGCCCTGTTTCGGAAAACAAATATTAAATAACGAAAATAAACAGATGAAATATCGCGACAAGAAAGCAAGGTGCGCCATAATGATTGCGACGCTTGCCTGTTGCCTTGCGTTTCCGGTTGCGGGTGCGGCGCAGCCGCCCTTCGACGCCGCGCGGTGGGCGCCGGCGTCGGAATATGCCAGACCATCTTCCGACCCCTCGCGGGGCCCTGTCCTTGCAGGGAAGAGCAACCTGCTTTACTGGGCGAGCTCATCGCCCAACTTCGGGGCCGAGTTTAGCCTTGCGCAACGCTGGAGCGTGGAGGTCGGGGTCGGATGGAACACTTGGGACCTTGCCCGGCACGCCTCGCTGCGCCACTGGCTCGTCCTGCCGGAGGCGCGATACTGGTTCTGCCGGACGTTCGAGGGGCATTTCGTCGGGGTACACGCCCTTTACGGCATGTACGACCTCGGCAACTGGCATTGGCCCGACGGGCGCGAGATATACGACCACGTGTACAACGGCTGGTGCGTTGGCGCGGGGCTGAGCTACGGCTACCACTTTCCACTTGGCAAACGCTGGGGGCTTGAGCTCTCCGTCAGCGTGGGTTACGTCTACCTGAAATACGACAAGTACCGGTGCGAGGGGTGCCGCGAGTATGTCGGCAGCCACGACCGCCACTATGTCGGCCCAACGAAGGCCGCCGTCAACCTTGTGTATATGATCCATTGAGACGTGTCTACGCCCTGGCCGAAACGGCATTTTGCGGCTCGCAGCCAACCTCTGCGGGGCAGAAAGATGAAAAAACCATTAAACTCGCATAAAGATATGTGGACAAAATACATGCTTCCGTTTGCGGCGGCGACGCTTTGCGCCATGAGTGCGCGGGCGGCAAAGGCGCCCATGCCGGACGTCGTAGCGGTGCGGCTCGACAGTGTTTTCACCCGTGGCGACAGCCTGTACGTCGGACTGCATGTCGAGACCCATAACATGAAACTGGGTGGATTGCAGGCTCTGTCGCTCGTTCCGGTGATCCGCGCCAGGGAGGGCAACCGGAAACAGTACCTCCCGCCGGTGATCTATACGGGACGCAAACGTGCGCGCATGGAACGCAGGGCGGAGGCGGTCGCCCCGTCGGGAGAGAGGACAGTCCCATACGCAACGTACATATTTTCGCGAAAAAAGACGACCCTCGCCACGGAATATCGCGTGCGCACGCTCTACGAGGCGTGGATGGGCGGCGGAGCGGTCGAGGTCGAACTGCGGTGGCACGACTGCTGCAGCGAGAATACGTTCGGCGGGCAACGGTCGGACGCTGCCGCCATACCGCTTCCACCCGCTTCGAAACAGGGCGCGCCGGAGGGGGCAGCCCTTGCCTCAAACCCTGCGGCAAATGGGGCGACGCAGCCGGGCACGACTTTTCCGCCCGCCGTTGCGTCGCAGGGCAATATGCCCACCGCGCCTGCCGAACAGCAAAGCGGCGGCAGGCCCGAACAGTTCCCCGCAACGACCGCCTCCACCGCGCAGTGGGTTCCCGATCCTGCACGGGTGCGGTCGATGGTGCTGTTTCTCGCACCGACGGTCGAGACGGTCAAGCTGCGCAGCGAGAGCGTATCGGCGCATATCGACTTCAAGCTGAACAGTTGGCAGATCCTGCCCTCGCTTGGGCGCAATGCCACGGAACTTACGGCGGTCGACGGCCTCGTGCGCAGGGTGGCGGGCGACGAACTGATACGGTTGAACGCCATACATATCACGGGCTACGCCTCGCCCGAAGGGAGCTGGGATTCCAACGACAAGCTGGCCCGCAACCGGTCGATGAGCTTCAAGAGTTACATGATCGAACGATACCCCTCCCTGCCGAAGAACATTTTTCAGGTCAACTCGGTGGCCGAAGACTGGGACGGGCTGGCGCGGATGCTCGAAGCCTCCGACAGGGAGTACCGCCGGCAGGCGTTGGAGATCATCGGCGGGGTGGGCATCTTCGGCGGGCGCGAGAAACGGCTAATGCTGTTGCAGGGCGGCGCGCCATATCGTGACATGCTCGAGAACATGTTCCCGCCGCTGCGCCGCATCGAGGTCAGGGCGGAGTTCACCGTGCTTCCTGCGCCGGAACGGCGGCTGCGCGAGCTGCTCTTCACACGCCCCGACCTGCTGAGCCTCGAGGAGATGTTCCGCGCGGCAGCGGACATACCTCTGGGAACGTATGAATACCGGCGGGCCTACGAGATCGCTGCAAGCCGCTACCCCGACAGCGTGATAGCCAACAACAACGCCGCCGCCGCCGCGCTCACGGACGGCGATACGGCCTCGGCGCGCCGTTATGTCGAGCGCACGGGCTACGATCCGCTCGCCTTTGTCAATCGCGGCGCGCTGGCATACGCCGAGGGCGACATGGAGGCTGCCGCAGCATGGTTCCGCCGCGCCGCCGAAGCGGGCGTCGTTCAGGGAGGCAGGAACCTCGAATATATTGAGCTGGAACGTGGCAGATGAGAGAAGAGGCAGGAATAGGGGGGCTGTTGGGCAGAGTGGCTGCGATGCTGCTGCTCGCGGCTTCGACCTCATGCAGCATCTACCGCATGGAGGACTGCTCGTGTCTGCGCAACGTGGAGCTGACCTTCCGCTACCACTTCTCGCCCGAGGAGGAGGCCCTGCCCGTTTATGTCGGTTCGATGTTCCACCTGCTTTTGAGAAACGACACGCTGGCGGGGATGCTGAGCCTGAACGGAACGCAACACGGCCAGGGGCTGCTCTCCACGGACGGGAGTACCTCAGGGAACCTGTACGCCCTGCGCTCCCTGCGCTGCAACCTGCCCGAGGGGGATTATGCCATTTTCAGCTGGGGGAACTTCCTCGACGGTGTTTCAGCCTTCGAAGACCTCGCCGCGCCCGGCACGACGCTGCGTGTAGGCCAAAGCCTGGGGCGCGACATACGGCTGCGACACGTCAAGGCCTCGCCGACCAACCACGGGACGCTCGACAACAGCGAGAGGCTCTACTTCGGCAGCTGCCGCTTCAGCGTCGGACGCTACGGAGAGGTACGACGCACGGTGGACATGCTCAACGCCCATTTGCAGCTCTCGGTGACGGTGGTCTGGAGCAGTACGCCGCCCCCGTTCAACCTGCGCGACGTGCGTATGCGCCTCGGCGACGCCCCCGCCGGTTATGCGCATACCGTGACCGACACGCTTCCGTTCATGATCTCCTCCGCAGCCCCGCCGTTCGGCCCGAGGGAGGTTGCCGAGTATGTTCCCGGGTGGGACGGCTCGACGGGTACCATATCGACCAACATCTCCGCCCTCGAATCGAACCGGATATGGGGCCGACTGATCGGCTACCGCCTGCGCGACGAACATCACCCCCTGCTTTCGCTCTGGGACGTGGCTGGCAATACGCAAATCATGAAAGACATAGACCTGCACCGCTTTTTCGAGACCGTAGGCTGGCGGCGCACGCGCAACCACCGCCAGCAGTACGACATTCTGGTCACGGTGCGCGACGGCGGCCTTGTCTCCGTCGAGCCGCTCGACAACCGCGGCTGGATAGACGGCGGCGAGATATGGGCCGCGCCGTAGCGTGCCGACGCCATGCCGGACGCAGCATATGTCGCCTTACTCCGGCAATCAGCATTTAGCAGCCCCTCCGGCTGCGCTGCTCCCGGGGCGGCAAGTATAAAGCAAGGGGCAACAAGCGGAAAGCCGTTTGACGAGCAGGGGGCGGCAAGTATAAGAACATCAAGCTCGGGGCGGCAAGGTGCGAACGATATAAGATACTGGCAATAAAGCGTTTTTTAATTATTTACTAACCAAAATCAAATTAAAATGAAAAAAACTTTTTGGATTCTGGCGGCGGGAGCGGCGATAGCTGCCTCCTGCACGAGGAACGACGGTCCGGGCGCCTCCGGGGATGGGATGTATGTCTCGTTCCTGGTCAAGGCCCCTGCCTCCGGTGTTGTGACCTACGCGCAGGTGCCCGACGCGGTGCCTGACGAATCGCATGTAAAAGTTCTTCATGTTTATGTGTTCGGCCCCAACGGAGGGGCGAGCGGCACTACGGACGACTACTCGCTCGAGGGGCTGTTCACCTACCGCGAACCTACGCTTGTCGCCACCGACTACACTGTGGACAACATCAGGGTGACGGGCAAGAACATCAAACACATCTACTTCATCGCCAACCGCAACGTCGTTCCGGGTAGCGTGGGCGCCATGAAGGAGACGGCGATGGTCAACGCCCTGTGCGACGCTGTTTCGTCAAGCGGCGACCAGCCCTACATCAGCCTTACCGGCCATGCGAACTTCCCGTGGGACAAGCTGCCGATGAGCGCCTACACCGAGGTCGATTTCAGCAGCGGCACACCCTCGCCGTCGACCAATCTGGGCGTCGCCCTGCTGCGCGCCGTGGCGCGTATCGACGTGGTGAACGCCACGCAGAACTTCACCGTCGAGGGCATGTTTGTCCGCTCGCGCGACAGGGGCTACTATTTCCCCTCGGCTTTCGACCCCGCCACCGGAGCTTACATCGGGCTGCGCTACGCCGGCATGAACGCCTTCACGCTGCCCGCCACAGATCAGCGCACCGACGGCTACACGGGTACAAAAATCCTCTACGGCATTGTGGATTTTGCCGCCGTGCACGGCTCGGTGCTCGCTCCGGGCACGGGCAATCCGATCGTTCCTACCAGCCGGTTGGGGGCTGGCTACCTTTACGAGGCTTCGGCTGCCGACAGCGCGTCGCTGGTGGTGCGCTGCGTCGACAACGTTAATGGCGGCCTGCGTTACATCGAAATACCGTTCGAGCAGGGCTATCCGCTGGCTTCGATAGCCGTCGAACGCAACTATGTGTACACGTTCCGCATCGACGAGACCACATACCGCGGCCTGGAGGCGTCGTTCATCGTGGCGCAGTGGGAGGATTCGCCCGCGGTGCTCGAGGTGGATGTTCCGATGGGGATAGCCTTCTCGATGGCCATCCTCCCGACGGCCCCGCTGTCAAACGGCGAGAGCTTTAAGGCTAACGCCTCGGGCGGCTACGACCTTACGGACATTCCCCAGACGGGCGGTTCATATGTGATCAACATCAATTCGCACGCCGTGCCCATAGCGCCCGATAACACCCAGATGGGCCTCTACCCGTGGATACAGAACTTCACGATCTCGCCGCTCAAGGCCGACAACACCTTCGACATAAGTTTCGATATTCTCTCATACACGGGCGCCACATACCCGCGCACCGGCAGCATCGTCCTGAAAGGCAACCTGCCCACTTCGCCCACCGTCACCCTCGGGCTGAGCCAGAATTATTAACCGACTAAAAAACAACGAACCATGAAAATAGCGAAATTGTTTCTCGCGCTGGCGGCGCTCGTTCTGGCCTCGTGCTCCAAAGAGGGGGGCTCCGGCGCGGCTTCCGAGGCCGCAGAGGCCCCGGGAATGCTCTCGGTAGACTTTCCGGGCAAGCACATGATCAAGACCTACGCCACGTTTCCCGACAACAGCGACGAGAATGCCGTTGCGATCAATCAAATGTATATCTACATCTTTGACGACGCAACCGGCGTGCTGCGCTACACCGTCAAGTTCAAGGAGCTCGACTATACGGGACTTGTGGCCCGCTTTCCGCTCGACCCCGCCGACCCGACAGCCGTAGACCAGGACGGCAACCTTACCGGCTACATAGGCCAGAACGTCACGGTGGCCTTCGTGGCCAACTATCAGGTGCCGACGGCGCAGTTCACCGTCGGTACCACGACGCTGGCACAGTTCCGGCAACTGGTAGTTCCGACCATCGCCACGACGGCCGACATCAAGCCGTTCATCATGTACGGCGAGGCAGGCACGACCCTCATGCCGTTCACGCAGAGCACGCTGGCCAGCGTGCTGCTGACCCGTCTGGCAGCGCGCATCGACGTTACCAACGAGATCGGCTCCGACCTGGAGATAGTCAGCGCGCAGGTGCGCAACGCCGCCACGACCTCCTATCTGGCCCTGCCCAGCCCCGCCGCCCAGCCCGCCAGCTATGCCGACCTCGACCTGAGGACTAATCAGGGCCTCGGCACGAACGGTCTGGCCGGTACGGGCGCCCCGACGGACGATATGGAAAAGATGTGGGCGCAGATCTACACCTATCCCAACACCAACGCCTCGGCGGCTGACGCCACGACGGTCGACCTTGTCTTCAAATACAAGGGCGTGAGCAAGAACTCCACGGTGGTGTTCAAGAACAGCGCCGGCGCGACGATCCCCGTCGAGCGCAACTACCGCTACAACATCCGGCTGACGCAGCAGACCATCAACACGCCGTATATCGGGGTGGACGTAATGCCGTGGGACAGCGCCTTCGTCGTGGGCGGCAACATGACGAGAACGGCCCTCAACGTCACTCCGCCCGCGGTGGACGGACAGAACATTATCAGCTATACGCCCAACGTCAACCCGACCACGGGCAACCTTATCGTTGTTACGGGCTCGAGCTACAGCTTCGACCTGCTCTACTCCTCGACTTCGCCCGTAAGCTACACCGACACTGCCCCGCCCGACGGTTCCGGCGGCCAGTGGTTCACTGTTGCCCATACGCAGATCACCACCTATGCAGCGGCGGGGGCGTACACGGGCAAGATAACGGTCACGGTGACGGACAACCTCGACCCTGCCGTCCGCGATGCGACGCTCGACATACACAACCTCGACCGCAGCGTGTTCTTCACCATCCGTCAGGAACAGGGCGTTATTACGCCTACGGTGGGCTCCGACGCCAATTCGTTTATCGTGGCCCCGGGCAGCCAGCCGCTCATCTTCGACATGACGCAGGTTGTGAACGAGGGTAAGGGACGCATCGCTGCGGGCGACGACATACGTGTGAAGCTGTTGTGGACGGACAGCCCGAAAGGGATAGCCGTCGACGCTCCGGTGAGCGCGATCAGCTGCCATGGTACGGGTACGTCGGCGCGCATAACCGTTACCCCGGGTACGGACGATGGCAACGCCGTGGTGGCCGCCTACAACCATGCCACGGGCAAAATCGTATGGAGCTGGCACATCTGGGTGACGACATACGACCCCTCGACGACAAACGACCAATATACCTCCACCGGCAACAAGGCGAGTAACGCTCCCGACGCAGGCACGAACAACACCTTTATGGACCGCAACCTCGGCGCGCTGAACAACACTCCGGGCGACACGGGTTCGTTAGGGCTGCTATACCAGTGGGGGCGCAAAGACCCGTTCCCCACGTCGAAAGTCTGGACCAGCAACAACGAACCGGGTATTTACGACGAAACGGGGACGGCCATTCAGATAAACAAGGTGCGCAGCGACATGACCCCCAACGCGGGCAATCCCGACAACCTGACCTACTCGGTGGAGAACCCGATGACTTTCCTCTTTGGCTCGGGTTCGGGATTTAACGACTGGTACACGGGTACGAATGTGTCCGCCAACCGCAACGACAACCTGTGGAGCACCGTCACGGGCACAGGGGCCGGCACTACCGTCGCCAAGAGCGTCTACGACCCGTGCCCGAAGGGATGGCGCGTACCGGCCTACGGGGCCTTCAACGGGTTGTCGATAACGAATGGTAACTCCTACGCCTTCCCGTGGAGCAATAGCAAGCCTGGACGTTTCGGCAATAGAAGCGCCTCGATGTCAAACGACTTTGCCAGTCCCAGCCACTACCCCGGCGTTAACGCAACCCTCGGCTATTTTCCCGCTACAGGATACAGGTTACCCAACTCAGGGGACATCACCAATGTGAGCAACAGCGGCTGTTACTGGCTATCGTTCACTGCAGGCGACCAGGTTTACATGCTGTTTTTCTTTAATGCAAACAATGATCCGCTACGAGCGACCTCCCGCTCCGGCGGATACAACGTGCGTTGCATCAAAGAGTAATCTGATTCCATGTTGCCCCGGGTTGCATTCCGCCCGGGGCGGCATGTAAAAAAGCTCGTCCCGAACGGAGCGGAGTGCGGTCGAAAGCCTCAAAAGGCCTGTCCATGAGATGCGTCGACTTTACTCCGCTTATTCTCACAGCATGACGGGTTTGCATCTCGGGAGGCTTCGACTTCGCTCCGCTTCTTCTCGCGGCATGTCACGGAAAAAATGCCGCCCCAGTGGCTTGTTGAGAGGTTCTTGTTTCGGAAGGCTTCGTTTCGCCCTGCATGACACGGAAAAAATGCCGCACATGAGGCTTGTTGGGGGGCTTGTTTCGGGAGGCTTCGACTTAGTTTTAGTGTTATATAAATTATTAAAATTCAATCTTTCAGCATTTATTTGTCATGTCGCACAAACATTGTATTGCGGCAATCGTATTCGCGCTAACTCTCTGCTCGTGCACCTCCATGCACGAGCAGGAGAGGCGCGTCGACGACCGCGTGCTGGCGGTATACATGGGGGGGGACAACAATCTCTCGTCGGAGTGCGACGCGAAGCTCGCCGCCCTGCGCGAGGGGTTCGCCTCGGTGTGCGCAGCCTCCGCGTCCGCACGGCTGCGCATGGTCGTATACCGCGACATGCTCGGCGCAGCCCCGTCGCTATGCGAGGTTACATCCAACGGCGAGCTCAGTCCCATAGAGAGTTACGAAGAGGAGAGCTCCGCCTCGCCGGAGGTTTTCGGGAGGGTGTTGCGGCAGGTGTGCTCGCTATTTCCCGCCCGAGGCTACACGCTGCTCGTATTCTCGCACGCCAGCGGCTGGCTGCCCGAGGGCAGGCTCGCCGCCCCGGTCGGGCCGGACGACGAGGTACATACGCGCACCATTGTTGCGGACGGCGCGAGCGAGATGGAACTGGCCGACTTCGCCTCAGCCATTCCAAGGGGCATGTTCGACGGCATAATCTTCGAAACATGCTTCATGGCGGGGATCGAGGCGGCATGGGAGTTGCGCGACAAGTGCGACTTCATGCTGGCCTCGAGCGCGGAGATAGTCTCGCCCGGCTTCACCCACCATTACCGCACATTGCTCGGCCATCTGTTCGGGCCGCCCTCCGGCCTTGCGGACTTCGGGCAGGCGGTCGTCGACAGTCTGTGTGTCTATCCGGCCTCCGACTGGCGACGTTCGGCGACATATTCGCTGATTCGCGCCTCCACCCTCGCTCCGCTGGCCGAATTTATCCGCACCCGTTGCGACGCGGCCCTTGCCGTCTCCGTGTTCGACGTGCAGCGTTTCGACCGCGGCACCCACCGTCTGTTCTTCGACATGGGCGACTATTATTCGCGTATGCTCGACAGCGAGGCCGACCGTGTCGAGTTGCAACGTCTCATAGCCGCCGCCGTGCCGTGGAAAGCTGCCACCGACAGTTTCCTCTACGGGCAGGGCGGCTTCGCGGTCGAACGGCACTCCGGCCTGACCGCGTACATTCGCCAGAGCGCCTACCCCTACCTGAACATGCGTTACGACGGTCTCGGTTGGGCAAAAGCTGTCAGAAAAAAAATTCCCCAATAACTTTATCTTTGAGATATTGAGGAAATATGACGTTATAACTACTTAAACGTCCAAGCGAGCAATTCTCAAATTGCAAAGATGTTTCTTGTATTTGCTCATCCATTGTGATAACCGTCATATCAGAATGATCTTCATCGAAATCATTATCATATGTAAACGTTCTATGATTGCCGTCATATTTACTTGAAACAACAATACGGTCAAAATAATTTAAATAAACAAGTCTGCCAACTCCTTTGTGTGTGTCGTCATCAACTTTGAGCAACTTACTGAATTTTTTGTACCTTTCATCTGTAAATCCCTCCCCGTTATCGGTTATTATAACCCTAAGAGTATCCGGTTTATCGAGAGCATCAATAGATATATCAACCTGTATATTTGAGGCATTTGCATCTAATGAATTGGCAATGGCCTCCATAAATAGCATTTCCAACGAAGCATTCTGGAAAAACAATCTGACAGCCTGCTTAATATCAATATTCTTTAATCTATCTTTTTCATTATCCGGTCTGTTTTGTCGAGGGCGACGATTATTCTCTGATAATGAATTATGTCGTCGTACGCGAGGATGTGGGCGGCGCGGTCTTTGAGCCACTTCTGGGCGGGCTGGTAGCCGCCGATGCAGAATTCCCATGCACGGAGGGGCGCCGTCGAAGTATTGCGTGGCGTTGGTCCACACGCGGCCCGTCGCGCCACCGGAAGCGGGGTCGGGCTCCCAGCGTGGACGCTCGACGGTGTTGCTGCCCGCTGTTGGATAACGGGTAATGAGTTGCGACAGCGCGGGGTGCTCCATCAGGTGCAACTGCCGCAACTCGCTGCCGAGGGCGGCCAGACGGCGGAACCCTGCAGCATCGGCAGGGTACGGCACGCGAGGGAAGTCGATTTTCAGGAACTCGCGATACTTTTCACGATATGAGGGCGAGTGTAGCGCTGCGTAGATGTAGTCGAGCAGGTCGATAGGGGCGAATTTATCCTCATCGCCGCTCTTCTCCGGCTCGAACTCCAGCCCGATTGCCCCGGCTATCCTGTTGACGATCTTCGGATCGAGATTCGGCGTGCGGGTGGCGCCCAGCAGGTCGACATAGGCAGGGTAAAGGTAGAGCGGAAACGCATATGTGATTTCGCTCGTTTTATTGGAAACGAAACTTGACTCGATGATGCTTTTAGATATAAAAACGTGTTGATATGTATTTCCTGTTTTGTATTGTTTGCACAATGCCAACCCAAAATTTTCTTTTTCCATTTGGCGAGTCGCCAAATGGAAAAAATTTTTGGCGGCAAAATTCCGCATAACGTGGCCTCGTGGCCAGGCCACGAGGCCATTTGTTTTACCTGTGTAATAGAGCCATTTTCTGTCGAACGGACGATAGTCGACAGTTATTATTTTACTTTTATCTATCGTTTTTCCTATGTCGGCCTTTGCCCTCGCTATTGACCAGTCGCGAGAGTCATTGCCCGTATTGTACTTCGCCCTGAGTTCGGCGTCCCCTAATGCAATAAAGTCATTGATGAGCGTTTCCACCTGTTCGGGGCTCTCTTTCATCAACAGTTCGTCGCGTGTAGTGACTATGCCTACGGAATTTGTCGGGAACAGTTCCACGATGGAAAACCCATTGCAATACTCCGTTTTTGCCCCGTAGTCTTTCGGCACAAAAAAATATTCGGGGGCCGACGGTTGCAGTTTTACCAGCGGCGCAGTCGCGAGGCTGTTGGCCGACAGCCAGTCGTACTTTGCCTGCCGCCTGCCGTAGAGGTCGCAGTGCCAGACTTCGGCCAGAGCGTCGGCAGCCTTGTGTCCCGTCTTGACAAATATGTTGATCGAAACGCCCTGCTGAATGTCGAACACGTTCTCGTCCTTGCCGCCGTCGGGGGCAACCTCCTTTTTCTTGCTGTTGCCATGCAGGTCAATGATATAAATCCTGTCAAAACTGCGCATCAGATGCCAGCGCATCCCGCAGAACGTGGGATTGTCGATAAAGCTGTGATTGTTTATGTAAGCCAGTATGCCCTCGCTGTTCCTGTTCACAAAATACTGGCCGAGGCGGATAAATTTACAGTAATCGTCGTTGACCCATTTCGGGTTGCGCTCCTGCAACGTGGCGTTGGTGTCGGGCTCTTTCTTGTAATCGTCCATCAACCGCATAATCCATTTGCTTTTGTTATGGCTCTCGCCGCTGTACGGCGGGTTGCCCATTACGACCATCACGGGACGGTTGCGCTTGATGGCGTTGGCTTCGTTGGCCTCGTCGGCGAGCCATTTCTGGAACGGCATGCGCGATTTGCGGTCGCTGTACTCTTCGAGCGAGTTGGTCAGGTAGACGCACAGTCGCTCGCCGCCGCTGCGATAGCCCGTCTCCGAAAGCAGCATCTCCAGTTTGAAATGGGCCATCGTATAGGAGGCCATCAGCAACTCGAAGCCGTGCAGACGCGGTATAAGGTGCCGCTCGACATAGCCCTGCCACATGCCTGCCTGTCCGAGGAACCGCTCGTGTATCCGCTCCACCGTTTCGGCAAGGAACGTGCCGGTGCCGGTGGCAGGATCGAGGATCTGCACGCGGTGGAACTCCTCCTCGCGCCGCTGGTCACGCTCAGGATCGTGAACCATCACGCGAACTTTCGACGTGTCGGCCAACCCCTCCGGCAGCCCGAACTCCGACTGCAACAGGTCGTCCACCGCACGGACAATAAAACTCACAACAACCTGCGGGGTATACCACACGCCGCGGCTCTTGCGCAGCGCCGGATCGTAGGCGGCAAGAAAGTCCTCGTAGAAGTGAATCATCGGGTCGGACTGCTGCGTGCGGCGGGCAAACTCCCCGCCTACCGCAGCAACATCCACAGCCCCGAACAGTTCGGCCAGGTCATCCACAATCCAGCTTATCCGCCCGTCGAGGTCGTAACCGGCCACGCTCTGGAACAGCTTGCGCAGGAACGGGTTGGTGTGCGGAATGAGCGTGGCCGCCTTGCTTCGGGTGAAGCTGCTGCTACCGTCGTCGTGCATCCGCGCGGCGAACATTCCGTAGGCGATAGTCTGGGCATATATGTCGGCGAACTCGCGCGTGGTGATGTCGTGGATCAACTCGTCGTGGAAGGCCTTCTTCTGCTCGGCCAGCGAACTGTCGTCGCCCTGTCCGATAGCCCCCTCGATAACCTCTGCCAGCAGCCGCGCCTTGCCCGCCATGATCCCTGCAAGGCGGGCAGACGAACCGATCGTCTGCGGCCTGACCTCGCCGAAACGACGTATCAGCCGATAGAACTTCTCGAAATTATCTTTCGCGGGCATTATGCGGTCGCCTTTCAGTTCGCCGATGCGGACACTGTCGTGGAACCTCGCCCTGCTCGTAAAAGTGAAAGTCGAGATAGTCGGTGAAAACAAGATTGTCGAGCGAGCGTTTATAGCGGTCGAACTGCTCCCGATGCTTGTTGCGACCATGCAGGTCGGGATCGTTCAGGTTTTTGGCCTCGACGAAAGCCACAGGGATGTTGTCGTTCCTGCGTTGCAGGATATAGTCCGGCGCTCCGCACTCCTGCCGCGCCGGTTCGTTGATGGCCGTGATGTTGGGCAGCAGCGCCTCCAACAGCTGTTTGAGCGCGGGGCGGTAGGTGTGCTCGCGGGCAACGCCGGTCTGAAACTGACGGTCGAGCTCGGATATGTATTCGTAGACAGTTATTAACATGAATGTATTAATCGTCAAAGTTAGCAAAATGTCGGGAGACGGAGAATTTTCGAGAGGTTTATTCATTATCGACTGTTCAATTTCCCCAACCGCATAGCAATGGAGGTTTGGCTTCTGCCCATTTTTGCTGCGATATACTTGACACTCTTCCCCTCTTGGTGGAGTTTAAGTAAAAATTGGTCGGCCTTGCTCGTCCATTTTTTGCCGGAATTAGGGTGCTTCTG
>JAIRQC010000092.1 GCA_031256675.1 Rikenellaceae bacterium | reverse complement strand
GGCGAGCGTTAAGCGACTCCGTCAAAACGAGGAGTAGCGAGCAGCAGCGCGGAGCAGCAGCGCAGCACCGGCGGAAGTTTTTAACTTCGCTGCGCTCGTTTTCCTCCTTCGCGCAGCGGCAATATCGAACAAGTTCGATTGCACTCGGCTTGGCGTCGGTTGGTTCTTTTTGTAAAAAAAACCGCCTCGCGCGCAGCGGAAATTAAAGCCCGTCCGCGCCAGCGGACAAATAAGCGCAACCGTGCCGCGAAAAAAACCGGTGACGGCGCGTCACAAAAGCCCCGTGGGCGGAAGCCCACAAAAAAGATCGGAACGTCTCCACAATTGCAATGGTCAGTCGTAGAAGCCCCAGGAGATCCCCAGTTTGAGCACCCTCGCATTCAGCGGATAGTGCAGTGTCTGGAAATAGTTGTATGATTCGATCATTCCCTGGTCGAGATGCTGCATTTTGACGACGATCCGCATTCGTTTCCATTTGGCGTTGATGAATGCGTCGATCATCGGATAGTCTCCCAATCGTTTTTCCCGCTGGTTGTAGAACTGCGCCGTGGCCGGATTGTACCCGAAGGCGTAGTAAAGCGAGTTGTATCGTCCGTCTATGCCCAGTTGTAAACGCAGCACGCCGCGAACGATATTAAATTCGTAGAAATAGGAGACAAATGCGCTGAATGCCGGGACGGGAATCACCTCCGGGGCCGAACTCCATTGCAATAATACCCTGTGGTTCAGGTGCAGTCCCCCCAAGGGAACCTCCTCATGGATGTACAGGCCGGTTAGCGACGCCACTCCACCGTGTTGCGCCGGCATGGCCTGCGCGTTGTAATATATCTTGTTGGTGGCCAGACTTTGCCTCAGGCCCGCCTCGAGACCGAGGAACGGGGCTTTGAGCGTGACGTTGAAACGGGTCTCAGACTCCTTTTCAAAAGAGTTGAACCACTTGTAATGGTTCGAATAGTAGTTGCTCTCCCAGTAGCCGGGCGAGGCGAGCCTCTGCGAGAAGGCGCCGGCGAGAGTAACGGGATGGTTTTTGATGTACGCGCTCAGCGATATGCGGCCGTCGAGGTCGAGATCGCCTGCGCGAAATCCTGCATAGTTGTACTTCATGTCGGCCCCCCACGCAAGGTATTTCCGGAACATACCCTCGACCGAGCCGTAGACATAGTATGATGTTTCGCGACGCCTGTTCCTTCCCCCCGTGAGATAGTCGTCGGGGTTGAAGCGGTAATACTGGTGCAGGTCTACCCCGATACCGCCGTCGATCACCCCCACGATGGCATTGCGGTCCCAGGGCTGGAGCTGCATGAAAATGCGGTTGGAGAGGCGCGACTCGAAGATCGAATCGCGGCTCGCCTCCTGGTTGACGAACCAGTTGTTGTAGAACTCCGTCGGGCGCACGCCACCGGAAGCCGTCGTATCCGGCACATCAAATATCGTGCCGGAACGGGTGTCGGTGTACTTTTTCCAGTAGCGGCTGTACTCGAAAGCGTTGCCGACGAAGATCGACGGGTGTTTGGCTATGGAGAAATCCTCGTCCGTCAGCTTTTTCAGCGGCAAACCGTAGGACTGCACCAGATAATATCTGTTGTTTTTCAGGATGTTGCGGGCGTCTTCGAGCCGCATTGTGAAGATGCGCGTCAGTTCGATCGACGGGTCGCGCAGGTCGGCGTCGGTGATCATGCCGCCGTTGTCCTTCGTGTCGGACATGTTGTAGATGTATCCGGCGTGGACGGTATAGCGTTTGCCGGTATGGTCGAAAGCCATCGAAAAGTTCTTCGCCTTCGCTCCCTGCCAGGCATACATGCCGCGGGTCTGGCGCAGGTGGTAGTTGAGGTTGAAGCCCGTCGAGGGCGAGACGCTCTGGGCGTGGATTATGCCGAGGCTCTCCTCCTGCTGCTCCTTTTTGCCCGACATCGAGTAGGAGAGCTGCGTGAAGGGGCGTTTCACGTTGTAGAACGGCACATTCTCCGGCGTATACAGGTAGGAATAGAAAGCCTCGGCGAATTTGAAGTCGCGGAAGTTGGGGCGGCGGTTGTAGTTGAGGGGGATCGACCCTGCGCCCAGCGGCCCGATGTAGGCGTCGCCCACGTCATGAATAAGGTAAGGGTAGCCGATCTGGTTGTGCAGCAGCATCGTGTCGACGGAGCCCACATCCACGCGGTTGCGATAAGTGTCGACAGTCCACTTGAAATTCTGCTGCGTCCGGGTCGAGTCGTCGAAAAAGTAGGACTCCAACGGTTTTTTCGGTTTGCGCCTTGTCGTATCCTGCTGCGCCGCCTGCTGCTCCCCGTCGCCAGGCTGCAAGGGCCCGCTCCGGCCCTGCATCCCCTGCATCCCTGTTTGCTCCATCCCCTGACGGTTGCCATACTGTCCCGCAGCCCCCTCCGCAAGGAGGAGCGCGAAAACGACAACCGGAATATGTGCACTTATCCTCATTCCCGCCGCAAAGGTAAGAGTTTGTTTAAATTTTTCGGCCACATTCTTTAACATTCTTGTCTTCATATTTTACTTTGCAGGCTCGTTACATGGGATCCGCCATGCGCCTCGCCTGCGAAGCAAAATCTGTAAAACAATAATTATTAAATAATTGCGTCCGGAAAACTTAAACAGGCCCTAATATTTTTTCCGTATCCGATTATTCCCGTTCGAAAGCCCGGGCGATGACTGAGACGATGATGTAGAGGCCGATTATTGCAGGTATGGCGGGGATCCGGAAGATTGCAAGGGCAATGGCGGCGGCGGCGAGGAAGATGAACCGGAGCGTATTGCCGCGCAGGGCGAGGCTGTGAAATTTGAGCGAGAACATCCTTATGGGGCAGACGAGCAGCGCCGACATTACGACAGTCGCCCCCAGCAGCATGTATATGTCGGGCCGTATGTCGCCCTTGGCGAACATCCAGCCGAGCGAGGCGAAGAACAGGGCGTTTGCAGGGGTCGGCAGGCCGGTGAAGGCGTCGCTCTGGTTCTCGTCGATGTTGAACCGTGCCAGCCGCAGCGCGGAGAACGCCGCTATGATAAAGGCCGCGAGGGGAAGCCAGCTGCCGTGGAAGCTCCTGATCATCATATTATACACTATGGCCGAGGGCGCCACGCCGAAGGTGACCATATCCGCCAGCGAGTCGAGCTGTTTGCCCAGCGGGGAGTACTGTCCGAGCAGCCGCGCCGCCAGTCCGTCCGAAAAGTCGAACGCCGCCCCCGCCGCCACCAGCCAGAACGCCACATCGAGGCTGCCGCTCGCGATCGCAGCCAACGTCGCCCCGC
>JAIRQC010000038.1 GCA_031256675.1 Rikenellaceae bacterium | reverse complement strand
CGGCTGCGGGCTGCCGACCTTGCTTCGCACGGCTGTTTTTAGCTAAAACTTTGCTACCCTCCGGCGACAGGGCTGCTCCGGTCGGTGAGTCTTCTATTGTTAATTACCTCCATCCGCTGGTCGCCTGCCGCCGCACGGGCAACTGCGCTGCCCGCCGGCGACCCAAGCTGCTCCGGTCGGTGATTCTTCGTCGCGAAGCTACGAAGAATTCTCATTTCTTACTAAAAAAACGGAGTTTGCCATCCGTCACACAGGCAATTTCAGGCAAACTCCATTTCTCAAAAAGCACGTGTAAGCGTTATTAGAGCGTCACCTCCATCACCTGGCTGTAATTGTAGCGTTTTGTGTTTGGGTCGCTGCCCGTTGCGTAGTCGATACGCGCCGCAGCGCGGACATAAACCGTGCGCCCCGAGGGTATCACGCCGTTGGATTGAATGAACACCGGCTGTCCGAGCAACGGGTTGAACGCCGAACCGGCATATTCGATCTTGCTCGACCAGAGGTTTTCGCGGGTGCGCTGCCCTACGCTCGTCGAGTAACTGACGAACAGCTGAATGTCGGTGACGTTCAACAGCCCCGAACTGTAAGGGCTACCCCCGCCCATTGTCGGTTCGATCGCCGCGCGGAAATCAGCCTCCGACACGGCCCTCGTCACGCGCACCAGCGCATTGATCTTGCCGTTGCTCGTTGTCGGGTCGCCCACGAACTCCACTTTGAGGAAGGGCTGCACCTTGAATTGCAGGAACTCCTCTTTGCCGTTGAGTTTCACCGTTTTGTAATCGGCGGCGAGCACCGTCCGTCCCGCTTCGTTGTCGGCGTAACTCCGCCGCAGCAGGGGGATAAACGGCCCCTCGGGGAGCACCGTGTATGTGGCCTTGAAGAGTTTGGTGTGCTGAAACGTTCCGTCGGGCCTGCAATTGACCCTCACATCCTTGCCCGGGTCGCGCAGTGCGGGATCCCAGCTCGACTCGATCAGGCGCAGGCGAATGCCCTCGTTGCTCTGCTCCGTGAGCACCGGTTCGCCTGTCAGCACATCGACCACTTCGCCCCGCAACGTCTGGTCAGGCGCATCGTAGTTGTCCACCTCGAACATCTCGCACGCCGACAACACCGCAAAGGCGGAGAGCAGCAATGAATAAAATGCTATTTTTTTCATAATCATACCGTTCTAAATTATTACCTGTTGGGTTGCTGATCTATCGCCGCGTTTTTCGTCACTTCGTCCCCCGGTATGGCCCAATAGTAGTCCACTTCGCGGTAGCTGAACTCCTTCGCGGCAACCCACTGGAAGTGCGCGTCGAAAAAGTATTTGCCGCTGGCAACCGAATAGAATGGATAGAGGCCGCGGAAACGGTACTTCTCGTTGTCGCTGAAAGCGTTCTTGTTGCGCACCTCGCCCCAGAAGCCGTCGCGTCCCTCGTAGTGGTTGACCCTCCAGCGGCGCAGATCCCAGCGGGTTTTGCCCTCGAGGGCGAGCTCCTTGCGACGCTCCTTGCGCACGATGTTGCGGCCCGCCACGTCGGGGGTGATGCTTCCCGTGAGCAGGGTCGCCCCCGCCCTTTCGCGAATGTCGTTCACCGCAGCGGTGGCCACCTGCAACATGTTGGAGCCGTCGGGCGACGTCACGCCTGCTATTGCCAGCTCGACAGCCGCCTCGGCGGCGTTAAGCAGCACCTCGCCATAGCGCATCAGTGTGTATGGCTGCGCCGACTTGCCCTCGTCGGCCACGAATGTCGGGTCGGGGTTGAGCCATTTGCGCCCGTAAAACCCTGTTATGGCTGACTCGCCGTGGCCGTAAAACGGCCCGTTCAATCCTGCGGCCTTCATCGGGCTGCCGTCGGGATTGGTTACGCCTGGTACCTCAACGTTTCTGTTGTCGCTGCTTTCGGACAGGTAGAGCTGTTTGCCTGCGCCGGTGGCTGTAAATATGCCCAAGGATTGGTACTTGACGTCTTGAGTGCTGTAAGAGTAGTTGCTGAACAGCGGCGCTATGGGCTCCGAGCCGGTGTATACGCCGCCGCGGATCTCTATCGACTGCCCCTTGAACATGTCGCAGGGGAAGATGACGTATGCCCTCAGGCGCGGCTCGGCGTTGGCGAAGAAGGCCATCTGGGAGTCGTACATTTCGTATGTGCCGTCGGTGTTGGAATAGCCGTTCGTTACCCTTATCGTGCCGTCGGGATAACGCGGGAAGCCGTCGAACAGCTCGACGAAATCGAGCGTGGGACATGTGCCCCCGGCGAGCACCGTGCGGAACTGGAATGGCGAACTGTATGCGTCGTACCCGTGTGTCTTGGTGGGGTATACATACTCCTCGACAAGCATGTTTTCAGGATTGCTCTCCAGGTCGCTGAACATGTCGACCATGTTCTGGTACTGCGCCTCGCGGGCGGCGGGCGTTGTGCCCGGCTGCCATTTTTTCTTGTAGAGCGAGTATCCGCCGTTGACGATCACCTCGTTGGCTGCCTTGTACGCCTCGGTAAAGTAGCGTTTGGAGGCGTCGGCGGCCGTAGCCTGGTCGAAACCTATCACCCTCACGCCAGTCTTGGCCCCCAGACCTGTCAGGCGGCTGGGAAATGTCTCGTTGTACTTGGCCACGCACCCTGCGTAGAGCATTGCTTCGGACTTGAAGGCCAGCGCAATGTATTTGCTGCTGTAGCCGCGCATCAGCGGACTGTCCGCCAACAGTTCTATTGCCTTGTCGTAGTCTGCCAGCACCTGGTCCCAGGTCTCCTCCTCCGACGAGCGCGGGATGAGCACCGAGTTGTCGGTGGCGTAGTCGAGCACCCTCGTTACCAGCGGAACACCGCCGAAACGCCGCGCCATAGCGTAAAACACCGTTGCGCGCACAAAATAGGCCTCGCCCAGATAGTGGTTGTAGCGCGATTCGACATATGCGTCCCTGTACTGCGGCAGCGTTTCGAGCATGATGTTCGCGTCGCGCAGCAGTTTGAAGGCCGGCGCCCAATATGCCGTGTTCTCTCCTGTGAATGCGCGGCATATCCCGTCGCGGTTCATTGCCTCGCCGGTGCCCTCGATGCCCATCGCGCCCAGCCACGAACTGAAATTGAAGCCCCACTCGCCCATGTACTTGAAGCCCTCAAAAGGCATTCGGCTGTACAGTTGCGCCATGTATATCTTTATGTTCGTCTCATTGGACAGCATGGTATTGACCGAGACGATATTCTTGGGGGGGATGTCCAGATCCGAACAAGCCGTCAGCAGCAGCAGCCCGAGCGCGGGAAATATTTTCTTTTTCATAGCGTATCTCAATTAAGTGTTTGTCAGAATGTCAGCGATGCGCCCAGCGTGAATGTTTTGGTGAGCGGATAGAGCCTCCCCATGCTGCCCCCGTTCGAGTCGCTGGTGGGGTGTTCGGGGTCGATGAACTTCACTTTGGTGATGGTCAGCAGGTTGTAGGCGTTGGCGAACACGCGCAGGCTTGCCGTGGGCATCGACTTGATCTTGGGCAGCGTATAGCCCAGTTCGATGCTTTTCAGACGCAGGTAGGCCGAGCTTACGCGGTTGAAGTCCGAATCGGCGTCGGCGCGCCGGCCTGTGAAGGCAAAATGGCCCGGCACCCACTCGATGGAGGGGTCGTAGGGATCTTCGTCCACCGCGAGAGGCGTAGAGGGATGCCAGCGGTCGAGGAACATCTCGAGCGCGCCGCCGCCGTTTGCGATACCCCACGGCTCGTATAGCGGCTGCTCATAGCGCAGCGTGCCGAGCGCGGTACCCTGCCAGAGCATACTGAAATCAAGGCCGCGCCATGCCCCGCTGAGGTTAATGCTGTAGTTGAGCCACGGTTTGTTGGCGTTGCCGCCGCCCTCGATCGCGATGGGCTGTTTGTCCGCATCGGTGATCTCGCCGTCGCCGTTCCAGTCCACATATTTATAGTCGCCCGGCAACACGTCGTTGCCCTTGTAGAGCGGCCAGTTGCGGATGTCTTCCCAACTGGTGAAGCGTCCAGCCCCTTCGTAGATCCACTGTATGCCCTGATAGCGGTTAATGGTGTTTTCGTTGCGCCATGTGTCGTATGAGTTTGCCCCGGGAGCGTGCCTAACGTCGGTCAGCCATTTGTGGCGGGCGATTGAGGCCATGCCCTTGACGCTGTACGAGAACTCGCCCACCCTGTTGCGGTGGGTCAGTTCGAGCTCGAGGCCGAAGTGGCGGTCGCTGTTGAGGTTTTGCCACGGGGCCTCTACGCCGAGCGCCGACTGCAACATGCCTGACGGCTGGGCAAACAGCCCTGAACGTCGCCTGTCGAAGTAGTCGAACGAAAAGCCGAACAGCCCTTTCCATCCCTCGAAGTCGACGCCTGCGTCGAATACCTTGTTCGTATACCACGAGATCCCCGGCTCGGGAACCGATTTGGGTGCGGAAGCGTAGACGAAAACGCCGTCGATCATATATCCGGGGACATATCCGTTATACCACCCCTTCTCGGCGTTGCCGCTGCCGGTAGCAGGATAATTCAGCCCGGCTACCCACGAATACGGCCTCTCTACGTTGTCGTCCCCCGTCTCTCCATAGCTGGCCCTGAGTTTGAGTTGGTCGATGAATTTCAGCGCGGAGACCTTCTTGATGAACGGCTCCTCCGACACCCGCCATCCGACCGACACGGAGGGGAAGAAGCCCCATTGCTGGCCTGGCAAGACAAGTCGGGTCGCAAACTGCGACGAACCGTCGTAACGGAACTGCGCCTCGAGCAGGTAGCGGTCGGCATACGAGTAATTGACCTTGCCTATCAGGGCCGAGTTGCCTATCTCGTATATGTCGTTGTCGCCGTAGTACATGCCGCCCTGCTGCCCGTTTTCGTCTCCCGTAAAGAGATAGCCCATGTCGATTGTCAGGTCGCGCTGGGCATAGAAGTTGTCCCGCTGCCGCTTCTGGTTCTCGAGGCCGAACACCCCGCTCACATGGTGAACCTCGGCGAAGGTGCGCTTGTAGTTGAGCAGCAGTTGCAGCAGCGACTGTTGTCTGAAATAGGCTTCCCGTTTGAGATTGGTCGGGTAGCTCGGCTCGTAGAGGTTCGACAGGTAGGCCTGGTCGACGTCGTTCCACGCATACAGATTGTACTCCTTGCGGTATTTGGTGTTGTCGTCCAGTTGGTAGTCGAAACTGTAAAGCGCCTTGCCCGACAGCCCTTGCAGGATGGGGGTGGCCGTCCCGAAGTCGTAGGAAAGCTCCGCCGACGAGGCGAACTGCTTCTTTTCGTAGCGGCGGTAGCCCGATATGTCGGAATTGCTCATCGCCACGGGGTTCTCTTCCATTTCGAGCCCTTCATAGCTGAGCATCGTCTTCTCCGGATCGGCATAGACCGGGTAGAGCGACCCCTGACGCCAGTAGGCGCGAATAATATACGGAACGTCGTCATAGGGTTTGTTCTCCTGGTCGACCATGCCGCTCAGGTTGAGATTGAAGTCGAGCCCTTTGAGAAGGTTGGTCGTGATGTTTGAACGCAGGTTGAACTTGTTATAGTTCAGGTCGCCCGACTTGAAGATACCGTCCTGCTCGAAGTAGCCCAGGCTCACGTAATACTGGCTCTTCTCGCTGCCGCCCGAAACGCTTACGTCGTGACGCTGCTGCGGGGCGAAATCGGAGAGGAGCTCCGAGTTCCAGTCGCCTGCGCGTTTGCGTCCGTCGGCGTAGGCGGCGAAGTCGTCTTCGCCGTATGTCACAGGGCCGGCGATGGTCGAGTTTTTCCTGCTTTCATTGACCAGCGTCATCGCATCGAACGGGCCGGCGAGTTTCGGCATGTTCGACGGCACTTGAAGGGTGTAGGCCCCGTTATAGCTCACTTTGGCCCTGCTGGCCGCCTTGCCCCTTTTGGTGGTGACGAGCAGCACGCCGTTGCCTCCCCTTACTCCGTAGATGGCCGCCGTAGCGTCTTTCAGTATCGAAATATCCTCGATGTCCTCCGCGTTGAGCCTCTGGAAGTCGGCCATCTCGCGCGGAATGCCGTCGATGACCACCAGCGCGCCACCGAAGCCGCGGATGTCTATCTCGTTGTTGTATGTGCCCGGCTCGGCGCTCTTCTGCCACACGCGCAGGCCGGCCAGACGGCCGGTGAGCATGTTTTGCGGGTTTTCGTTCCTTGTCTGGCGCAGTTCGCCCCCCTTGACGCTCGCCACGGCCCCCGTTATGGAGCCCCTGCGCTGCGTACCGTAACCGACGACCACAACGTCGTCGATAGTGGTGGTTTTCTGTTCCAGCCTGACGTCGATCACGGTGCGCGACCCGACCTGCTCCTGTCGCTCGTTATAGCCGAGCAGCGTGAAGACGAGCGTCGCCCCCTGCGGGGGATTTATGTCGTAGCGTCCGTCGGCGCCGGTCAGGACGCTGGTGTTTGCACCCATAACCGATACGACAACACCCGAAACAGGGGCGTTGTCCGCGTCGGTCACAACTCCCGACACGCGCCCGCCCTGCGCCAGCAGCGACATGGGCGCAAGCAGCGCAAGGAGTATTATCAGAATTCGAGAAGCAGAGCTCCTCTCCATGCGGCGTTTTTTCATACGTAAACAGTTTTTGACATAATTGATTTTCACGTTTTGAGTAACCATGCGTCAGGGGCCCGTGCCGGAGCGGCCCCCCACGGTCGCGAGCTTACCTCTCGAGCTGGAATTTGGCCAGCACTGCATATTCGGCCGCCATCGCGAAGGTGAACATCGACTCCATGTTGTTGTATGCGTTGTCGAGGTCCCATCCGAGTTGCAGGTTCCTGGGCAGCATGTCCTTGTAGAGGAAGTTGTACCAGCCGAAGTCGAGGTTCCGCTGGAATGTGCCGAGGTAGTCCGGCACGTGCCCGTCAACGCTGTGCACATCGGCCCAGCCGCGCATCAGCACCCCGTTGAACCAGATGTTGAAGCCGTCAGTGGCATAGCTGACCATGTCGGGCCTGTACTCCATAGGCCTGGCGAAGCGGGTGAAAGCCATGACGGCGAGCGACGAGGCGTCCGAGTGGTAGTTCGCATCGTTTGTCGCACGGTAGAGGTCGGCCGCCCCCGAGAGCATCGTGCCGCTGTTGTAGGAGATGTCCGGGCCGTTGCGCGAGGAGAGGGGGGTGTGCTTGCGGTAGTTCACGCCGCCGACCGTTTCGTACTCCGGGTTGCCGCCGCCCGAAACGGGGCTGTTCAGGTTGTCGATATAGCAGCCGGAGGAGGAGTTGTAGAGGTTGGCGCGCATGTAGGCGTAGACCTTTTGGGCAAAGGCGAGGTAGTAGTCCTTCTTTGCCGCCGTGACCGATACGCGGCTGCCGTCGGTGGCGATGCGCAGATAGGAGATCTGGTCGGGCTTGTCCTTGTAGAGTTCGTGCAGCCACACCAGCGGGCTTATGATCGGCCCGTTGCTGCACGAGTGCATCGAGACGTAGCCCGGGCCCCACGGGATACCTCCGTTCTCATTGCCCGAAATGTTGAGCGTACAGTCCCAGCCGTCGAGCACGTAGGCGGTCAGGTACTCCGCTTCGCTCAGATAGTCGGCCTCGCCGGTGAGCCTGTAAGCCTCGATCAACTCGCGTATGAGCCACATCTGGTCGTCATAGACGTTGTTGCGCATGTTCCCGCCCCCGACGTCGGCGCTGTTTTTGGCGTTGGCCCTGTTCACGCCGTAGCACCACCACTCCTTTGTCTGGGTGTAGGAGGTGAGCGTGAACTGCCCGCGATAATAGGCGGCGTTGTCGAACAGGCTGCGCATCATGGCTTTGTAACGGTCGAAATGCTGGTTGTAGAGCGATGCGTCGCCCCCGTCCCTGAGCGCCTTCAAGCCGTGCATCACGGCGTTGAGCGTCTCTATGGAGCTGGTGTAGTGCCACACGCTGCCGATCTCGGTGCTACGGACGCCCGTGTAGGGGTTGTAGTAGCGTGACATCGCCATGCCCGCGTCGGAAAAGTAGTTGGTCATGGCCGCGTCGGTCATGGCAATTGCCCTGACGAGGTTCCGTCTGGCGAGTGCGACATTGTCGGCGATGGAGTCGGGCGGCATGACGGGTTCGATGACGCCGCCCTCGTCCGACGATTTGCCTTCGCAGGCGAACAGCATCGCCGACAGAAAGCTGAAAACGATAAATGTTCTTCTCATAGCTTTTTCCTTTATTGTTTTTTTGGATGTATGCGGTGGGCGGCCAACCTGTTTGTCGGGGCCGTCTCGGGGTAAGGTGTGTTGTGGCGGCGGACGAAGCATTGCGGCCCGTTGTCGCGGGCCGCAGACGAAGCAATCCGCTTTTCCGGACTGCTTCGCCGCTTCGCGCCCCGTCATAACGGACGGGCAGGTCGGGGTCAGCTCAACTCGACGCTGTGGAAGACGAGCTTGTTCTCGTCGCCGTTCAGCTCGCCGTTGTATACGCCGATCACCACCACGACGTTATCGCCGTTGTAGGCCGACAGGTCGTATACGAACGAGGCGTATGCTTCGGGGGTAGACGCGCCGCCGCTGCCGTGCTTGAACTTCCAGCACCCGTCGCCGGCGGCCGAGGCTTCGCTGGCCGTGTTGGAGCCCGGGGCGATGTGCGCCGCCGTGCCATCGTCCCTGATCACGGTCAACTTGAAGAAGGTGTAGTTGGAGCCGAAGTTGCGCGTTTTGAGCGTCAGGGTGTTGCTGCCTGCCGCTATGGCAAACTTGGCATAGAGGTACGATTCGGGCACGGTGGTATCGGGCGCACCGTTGCCTCGCGTCTTGATCAGGTAGCCCTCGCCGGGGAACGGTTCGGGATCCTTGTTCAGCGGGACGAAGGCCCAGTTGGTGGCCAGATGGTCTACCGTGCGCCACGAGGCGAACTTCTCGTCGTTGTTGCTTCCGCTCGGCGTGATGCCGGTAAAGAAGCTTTTGTCGTTGACCATTGTCGAGCGCACCATCTCTTTTGTCAGTTTCCAGTCGCCGCCCAGTCCTGATATGGCGGTCGAACCCGATGTTGCGTCCGCTATCCAGCCGTCGCCGGTAACGGCCACGGGGGCAAAGGCGATACGGCGCAGGACAAGCTGGTTGTAGTAATTGCCCGTCTGCGCGCGATGGATCCCGATCGCGATGGCCACCTCCTTGCCGGAGTATGCGCCGAGGTCGAAAACCTCGTCAACATAGGCATCCGAGTTGAGGGTCTTGTTTCCGCCGATCTTTACGGCCGCGGCAGAGGTCTGCGAAAGGTCGATCACCTGTACGCTGTAACGGACGGGTTCGGCTGCGGTGGCGTTGTGCGTGCGGAGTTTCAGGGTCATGACCTTGTTGTCCTCCGAGATGGCCTTGCGCCCGAAGACGAACGAGTCGAAGTTGTCGAGGTTGGCGGGATTGGCCTGCTCGGCTGCGGCGTTGCGCACCTGCACGGTCGAACCTTCGTTCTGCTCCTGAAAATTGCCGCGATAGCTCAATATGAAGCCCATGTAGTCCACCGACCAGTCCCAGTGCGGGTAGGAGGTAGCACTTTTACCGCCGCGATATTCGCTGTAATGCCACGGCGTGCACTGCCTGAGGTCGAAAAGCGAAATACCGTCGAGGTCGTTCCCGAAGTAGAGCGTTCCCCCGAGCTGTATGTCGACCGTTGCCAGGCCGTCTACGAAATGGGCGCCAATCACCTCTTTGGTGAGGGTGGGATAGCCTGTCTTGGAGAAAGAGAGCGTGTAGGGGCCCGGGGTGACGTCGGCGATCGTCCATTTGCCGTCTGCTCCCGAGGTGGCCGTCTTGGAAGCCCCCACGAGGGTAACGGTCGCGCCGGCAAGCGGGGCCAGGCCGTTCTGCCCGTCGTAGATTGTGCCGGTGATGGAGGCCCCCGTCTCCGCCAGCGCCACGTTGAGGGTGGCCGTCTTTGCCTCGTTGTCGAACCTGGCTGCCTGGAGCGTCGCCGAAGCAGTCTGGTAGCCGGACTTGGAGAATGTTACCGTGTGACGCTCCATGCTCACGTCGCCGACGGAGTATGTGCCGTCGGCCCCGGTGGTTGTCGTACCCTCAATGCCCGACACCTCGACCGTCACCCCTGCGAGCGGGGTTTCGTTGACGTCGGTCACCTTACCGGCAATCGTTCCCTTACCGACGGAGGGCGCGCCGTCGTCGCTTTTGCATGAACTCGCCGCAAATGCTGCACCGCCAATCATGGCGGCAAGGGCAAGCGTCCGCAAGGTCAATTTAACTGATCTCATAACTCCATAAATTTTAAATTGGTTGATTTGATTGATTTAATTTGGCCGATAACGAAAAAATTTCTAATTTAGTAGTCAAATCCGCCATGTACGGGTTGTGCATGTCGTTGTGTGCGATGTGATGCAAAGTTTAGTAAGAAACAAACAAAACGGTTACAAACGGGGTTAAAATCGGGTTAATTCTTCGGAAAAATCATTAAGGGCCCGCCTAAGGCTTAGCTGTCAAAACTATTATGCTTTTTTTTGCACTTTGTTTTCGTCGCCCCGTCGCAGCTCCTTCGGTGGCAGTTGCAGGAAAATAGGAAAAATTACGCACGGAAAATCAGAACACATACAACCAAAAGCCCATGAAACCATTCGCCCCGATACTTTTTGCCTTGTCCATGCTGGTTTCGTCACACGTCGTTGCGCGCGGGTTGAAATTCGCAGGCAATGAATGTCCCATTGCCGAGCGAACATCCTACGATGTGCTCGGAGGGGAGCGCGTCGCCTTTTCGGGGAGGTTCGAGATCGGGTTCAGGCTCTCGCTAAGCTCCGACGCACAGGTGGGCTACATCCTGCGCATCAAGGAGAGGCAGAACAGCGACATATACAACCTGTTCTATGACGGGCAGGGAAGCAATCATGTCTTCCGCCTCAACCGCGAAGGATGCAACTGTATCATCCGGCTGGACATTCCCCGCGCAGAGCTGCCGGACGGGCAATGGTTTGCGGCAAATCTGCGCTTCGACCCCGCCGCCGACTCTATCCGCCTGACCGTCGCCGGACGCAGCAAGGCGACCGTGGCGACGGAACTGCCCGTGCTGCGCTACCCCATGATCAACTTCGGCATGAGCGACCACATTATCGACGTGCCGTCGTTCGCCATCTCCGACCTTGTGGTGAGCAGCGACAACCTGCGCTACGTCTTCCCGTTGCAGGAGGCCGAGGGCAATACGGTGCACGACGACAGGGGGCGCGCCCTGGGCGCAGTCTCCAATCCCGAGTGGCTTATCAACCGTGCCTACCGCTGGCGTTTCCTTGCCTCGTTCCGCTCGGAAAGCGTCGCCGGGGCCAACTACGACCATGAGGCAAAGGCGTTCTATTACTTCAACAGCGACTCCATAACCCGCTACGACGTGCCGTCGGGCAGGGCGACCAAACGCCGCACGACAAACGCCTGTCCCGTTCCGCTCAAGCTGGGGACGAACTTCATCGACCCTGCCGCCGGCCGCCTCAATGTCTACGAAGTCTATCCCGAATTGCGCGACAGGCAGGCCTCCGTCGCAAGCCTCGACCCGAATACGCTGACATGGCGCACGGAAAGCCTCGCCGCGCTGCCCATGCAGCTCCACCACCACGGCTGCTGTTTCGACAGCGCCGCCCGCCGTTACATTATCTTCGGCGGCTTCGGCAACATGCGCTACAACGGCGCAATGTACGCCCTCGACATGGAGAGGATCGCCGACGGGTGGCAAACGGTGGAGCTGACGGGCGACGCGATATGCCCGCGATATTTTCAGTCGGTAGGCTATCGCAAACAGACGGGACACATATATATATTCGGCGGCATGGGCAACGAGTCGGGCGAGCAGGCGGTAGGACGGCGCTATCTGTACGACCTCTACCGTGTCGACCCCGCGACGGGAGACGTAGCGCGACTGTGGGACATAGAGTGGCCGGAGGGCAACGTGGCCCCTGTCCGCGAGATGGTCATTCCCGACGACGAAAGTTTCTATACGCTGTGCTACCCCGAGCACTTCTCCGATTCGTTCCTGCGGCTCTACCGCTTCTCGCTCGCCGATGGCAGCTACGCCATACTCGGCGACTCGATCCCGATCCGCTCCGACAAGATCACCACCAACGCCAACCTGTATTACGACAGGCAGTTGAACAGCCTGTTCGCCGTCGTTCAGGAGTTCGACGACGACGACGTCGCCTCGTCGCTGAAAATATACTCGCTCGACTTCCCTCCCATATCGGCGGAAGAGCTGACCCTCCATGCAGGGAAAAGAGGCTTCCTGCGCACGCTGGCTGTAATCGTCTCAATTTGCACGATAGCCACAGGCGCGCTCCTGTTCGGCAGGCGCAGGCGCGCCGCAAGGGCTGCGTCGGGTTCGGCGGCAGGATCTGAGGCCGGGGCCCCGCGTCCCAACTCCATACTTCTCTTCGGCGGTTTCTCCGCCCGCGACAAGCACGGCAAGGACATAAGCCATCTGTTCAGCAACAGGTTGCGGCAGGCGTTCTGTCTCGTATTGCATTACAGCGACCGCGAGGGGCTTGCCTCGCAGCGCATGGGTGAGATGCTGTGGCCCGACAAGCGAAAAGAGGAGGTGAAAAATTCCATCGGGGTAACCGTCAACCACCTGCGCAAGGCGTTGGGAGAGTTCGACGGAATAGAACTGATCAACGACAGGGGACGTTTCAGGATCATGCAGCGCGGGCCGTTCTACTGCGACCACACCCGCGTGATGCAGATCGTCGCCTCGTCCGAAAAGCAGAAAGAGAACCGGACGGAGCTGCTCGACATTCTCCGTCGCGGCAAATTCCTGCAATCTGCCGACCACCGTCTGTTCGACCAGTTCAAGGAGGAGACCGAACGCAGGCTGGAGCCGATCCTGTTGCGGCAGATGAAAGAGTGTTTTGCGGAGAGGGAATACAGGGCGGCCATAGATTTTGCAGAGGCCATGTTCTGGATCGACCCGCTGAACGACGTGGCGTTGAACATCCTGACCAGATCGTTGCGCAAGCTGGAAATGCACAAGGAGGCCAACATCAGGCAGCAGGCTTTCGCCGCCGAATATCTCAAAACCATGGGGCAGAACCTACCCACAGAATAGTTAGTGATATGTGTTCGTCGCGGAGCTCCGCGACGAACAATCATAGGCCGGAGCAGGCTCGTCTCGCGAAGCGAGGCATTGAATAGCGGAGGGAGATAATTAACAATTATGCGGAAAATAATCTCCGTCCGGAGCAGTTTGGTCGCCGGTGGGCAGCGAAGTTTTAGGTTAAAACGGTCTTACGAAGCAAGGTCGGCAGCCCGTCCGCGGGCTGCAAATTGCAGCGCAGTAACGCCGGTGGGCGATGCAGTCACCGCAAGGCGGCAAGCGGTCAGCACAGGGAGCCAACAGGAACGTGAGAGGTGAGTAATGTTTCGAGATATAGCCTTTCCCCTGTGAAAAAACGATAGCTGCAAAGTTGGCTTTCGGCTTGCTTGCGCGCTATTTCGGCATGGCCCGCAAGCGTCTCAACCCTTTGTCCTGATAAACTTCCTCGGCCGTATCATGTTTTCCGGGGCGAGGAGGTTGTCGAGCTCCTCTTTCGACATCAGGTTCTCCTCCAAAACAAGCTGATAGACCCCCTTGCCTGTGCGCAGGGCCTTTTGGGCCAGTTCGGTCGAGGCTTCGTAGCCGAGATATGGATTGAGGGCCGTTACGAGGCCTATGCTGCCCAGCACCAGATCGCGACAACGCTCTTCGTTTGCCGTGATACCGCTGATGCAACGCTGGCGCAGGGCGTCCATGCCGCCGCCGAGCATCTTGATCGACTCCATGAGCGAGTGGACTATGATCGGTTCGAAAGCGTTGAGCTCCAGCTGTCCGGCCTCGGCGGCCAGCACGATCGACAGGTCGTTGCCTATCACCTTGAAAGCTATCTGGTTGATCACCTCCGGGATCACAGGGTTGACCTTGCCTGGCATGATCGACGAGCCGGGCTGCATCGGCGGCAGGTTGATCTCGGCCAACCCCGTGCGCGGCCCCGAAGAGAGCAGCCGCAGGTCGTTGCAAATCTTCGACAGCTTGACCGCCAGACGTTTGACCGCCGACGAGTTCATAATAAAGGCCCCCGTGTCGTTCGTCGCCTCGATCATGTTGCTCGCCGCCACGATTTCCAAGCCGGTCAGCCTGCGCAGGTGGCCGATGCAGGCGGGGGTGTAATCAGGGTCGGCGTTGATGCCCGTCCCGATTGCCGTGGCGCCCATGTTGACCTCCAAAAACAGATTTTTGTTCTGGCGCAGACGGTCTATCTCCTCTTCCAGATTGGCCACATAGGCGTCGAACTCCTGCCCGAGGGTCATCGGCACGGCATCCTGCAACTGCGTGCGCCCCATTTTGATGACCGAAGCAAATTCGCGCCCCTTGTTGCGGAAGGTGTCGATGAGCAGTTCGAGCCGCCTGACGAGGTCGTCGATGGCGCAGGTGAGGGCTATCTTGATCGCGGTCGGATATGCGTCGTTGGTCGACTGCGACATGTTGACGTGATTGTTGGGATGGCAATGCTGATAGTCGCCCCTGGCGTAACCCATGATCTCCAACGCTTTGTTGGCTATCACCTCGTTGGCGTTCATGTTGGTCGAGGTGCCTGCTCCGCCCTGCACCATGTCCACCACAAACTGGTCGTTGAGCTCTCCCTTGCGTATCTCCTTGCAGGCCTCGACGATGGCCGAGGCGATCCTGGGGTCGAGCAGCCCGATGTCGCAGTTGGCGCGGGCCGAGGCCTCCTTGACGATGCTCAGCGCGTCGATGATCTCCGGGTGGAAATAGAGTCGCACGTTGGAGATGTCGAAATTTTCGATGGCCCGCATGGTCTGGACGCCGAAATAATACTCGTCGGGGATCTCCCTGTCGCCCAACAGGTCGTGCTCGGTGCGAGTCTTGCCCGAAAGGACGCTGTTCGTAAATCTGGATACGCTTTTTTTCATGGGTTGCGGTTTTACGGTTTTGCCTGAATTTTCCCGCCGAAGCCAAAAGAGCATCGAAGAGCAGGAATTTTCGGGTAAAATTTAACATAATTGCTTCCAAAGGTATAAAATAAAAACAATTATTACGCTCCCCTACCCTATTTTATTTTCAAAAAAATGTTTGTATCCTTCCGTTTCCCGTCAGGGAGTGCTGACAGTCCCTAACTTTCGACCCATATCGGCGAACTCCATGCCCACTGTCCGTCGCGCTGGCGCACGCGGGCGTAGTAATAATCCGTGTCGCGCTCCTGTTTGCTGTCCGACAGGGCGGTTTCGAGCGAATATGCCTCCGGCGTGGCGGCTCGATTGAAGCGGACGGCCTCGCTCAGCCAGCCGCGCATGAAGTGCGAGCGCGAACCTTCGAGCAGTTCGCCCAGCGTGTGCGAAAAGCTGCGTCCGTTGAACGACGCGGTTATCTTCGCATCTCGCGGCATGGTCACGTCGAGGATCGCCCCCTGCATGGCCGGAGTGAGCGTATTGGGATTCTTGACGGAGTACATTTCGAGGGCGACGCTGCCGGCGGAGACCTCTGTCAGGCGGTTGACCTTCGTCGGACGCTCCGGAACGCCGGGCTGCGGCGATGTGTATGGCAGCCCGCGAAAGCAGGTCTCGACGCCGTTTATCACCCCGCCGTCGACGCTCACCTCGCCGTCCCAGCGCACGGGCTCCTCTTCGCGGTTCCAGCCGAACTCCAGCTTCACCCTGGCTCGAAGCGGGCCGTCGTCCTGCGTCGGACGAAGCGACTGCGGCCCCTCGAAGCGGGCGAACGTGCGGCCGTTCTTGACAATCTCGACACAGTCCAGAAAGTTCCATCCCTCGACGCCGAGATAGATGTTGCGTTTGCGACCGCGTGTCACGCCTCCCATCCGCTCGCCGTTAATCCGCAGGTCGAGAAGTATTTTGTCGCCCGTTGCGCAGTATATGCGGCGTGTGCGCATCGCTTCCCACAGCGCATCGCGGTCGAGCGAGGGGGCCAGCACGGCGATGCGGCCGTCGCCGTAGCTACCCGAATAGCCGGCGTGCTGGTCCGTCGAGCCCATGACGCCGAAGCGGTTGCCTTGTTCGAGGCCGTAGAGCGCCGACCTCTCCCATGTGCGCGGCCCCATGTCGTGCAGATAGTCGTAATCGCCCTGGTCGGACTCGGCCAGTCCGTGACGCGAGAATATCTCCACGAACGGCGTCTGGTCGCCCCCCTTGAATGCCGCCCAGTTGTAGCCACGGTAACCGGCCATGTAACCCAGGTGGTGCGGGGTTATAAACGCCTTCTGTCCTTCGAGCCTGCGCATAAGGTCGGGCACGGAGGCGCATTCGAGCAGCGGAGCCGACAGGTCGTGGTGCAGTACCACATGGTCGCCGTGCTCCATGCTGTGGCACTCGTAGGAGAGGAATGTCAGGAACCTGCCGGGGTCGTTGTGCCGACCGGCGCTCTCGACATATCTCTCCCAGCCCCCGGCGCGCAGGCGGCGGAAAGCGCTCTCGTGGTACTCTATGACCCATTCGAGGCGCGGATCGCCCCTGCCCGGAATATCGGGCCACAGGGCGTGCGGGGTCACGGAGACAAAGTCGAGCTGCTCTTTGGCGGCCTCGAAAGCCTCTTCGAGCCCGCCGTGACCGTAGGTTATGTTGCAATGGTTGTGCACATCGCCCCAGTAGATGTTCTGCCTTTCTCCCTCGGGAGCAAAGCGGCGGCGGATGCAACTGTCGTATTTACCGCCCCCGCCGCCCCCTGTTCCTGTTGCGCAGCCGACAAGCGAAGCCCCCGCCGCCGCTCCCAGCAGCGTCCACCCCGAATTTTTCAGAAATTCACGTCTATTCATATGTATTTAGATTTCAAGTTCCGGAAGTTTGTCCCGCAATACTGTTTTTTTGCCGTGCTCGGTGATGACGGTCGTGTCGTTGTAGAGGGCCGAAGCCCCCGTGCGAACATTGCGCACCGAGAACGAGGGTTTGCCCGAGGGGGAGAGGTTGGCCACGATCGTCCAGTCGCCAATCGTGATAGCCCCGTCGGCGGCCACTGTCGGTACGGCGCCGACGCTGTCGGCGCCGTGGGTGCTGATCACGGTGACGATGCGGCAAACCCGCGATGAGGGCATGGTGGCCGTAAAGTGCCAGTGGTTTGGATATGGGGCGAAATTGCCCCTGTCGTCGGCTTTGAGCCAGTTGACGGCGGGATAAAAGAAACTGTCGGTCGTCTCCACGCGAGGTTTTTCCACAGAGTATATGTATGCCTCCGACACGCCATTCCCGTTGGTCGCCCGCACCCTCACGCAGCCATCGCCCCCTGCTACTTCCATCGGCTGTACGACGGTGTGCAGCAGATAGTTCCACTCAACGTCGCGGTCGGCTTCGAGTTCGTCGTAGATCAGCGTCAGCAAGGCGTCGCCGAGCGTCGCGACATGACGGCGAAAGGTTTTCAGGCGGTTCTCGTCCCAGCCGTTGGCAGGGGTGTATTCGACCTCGGAGGCGCGCCCGCGTTCGAGCCATAGCTCCGAAACCACAGGTCCGTAGGCGTTCGAAGCGTCGCCCACGACATAACCGATCTGCTCGCCGACATAGCTGCGCGGGATCCAGCCGTAACCCTCCGTACCGATGCGCTGTCCCATGCCGTCGACCAGAACGGTATTGTGGGCCCGCGAGGCGCGATGAGAGTATACGGCGTGACGGTCGACGAAGCTGGTGTGGTGGTCCGAGCTGTAAAACAGCGACTTGCCGCCGTAGAAGGTGTTGAATGCGTTCTGGTTGGCAAGGGCGTGCGAGGTCGAGCCGTAGGGGCTCGACCGGAACCCGATCATGGCATTGTGCTCCGTGTCGTTCAGGTCGGAGTCGAACATGACCAGTCCCGAAGCTGGAAACACATGGCCGCGGGGCAAATCTTTCAGCCCGGGCGCGGCGGCGGGCAGCGGCAGGGTGCATTGCAGGCGGAACCACGCCAGATCGCCCGGCTTGTTGCCGAAGGCCTTTTTCAGACAGTCGGGCTCGCGGTCGAGGATGCGGTTGCGGTAGTCGGCCAAGTATGTGTTGCCCGTCAGGCGCGCCAGAGCGTCGGCGTAGCCCACGCGCGAACCGCCGGGGGTGAGGATATTCTGGTGCGACGAGCCGTTGCCGGTCGATTTCGAGAATGGCGGCTGGGCGAAAATGACATACATGGCGTTGCCACGGTACCACGGGTCTTTGAAGAAGTCAAAGCCGGTCAGCCGCGAGTAGAACCACGGCGTTTCGACAAGCGTGCGCAGGTTGACGTGGAAATAGGAGTCGCCGTTGTGCCACGCCCCGTCCGCGTTCAGCCCCGGAAAGCGCGCCAGCCAGAGGTTGTAGCAGTAGCGCGTCCATTGAGCGGCCTCCGGCAGCTCGCCGAGGGTGGCGAAGGCGGCAAAGGTGAAGATGCGCAGGTTCATCTGCCAGGTGTGGTTGTCGGCGATATGGTTTTCGAGATGGTTGACAAAGCGGTCGAAAAAGGGCTTCGCATTGCGTTCGACGGCCTCTTTAAGGGTTTGTTTCTGTGCGTCGTCAAGTATGTCGAAGAACGAGTCGTAGCCCAGCGAGCAGAGCGAGAGCAGGGTCGACCGGTTGAAATCGCCCGCCAGATTGTCCGCGTCGCTCCACGAAGCCATCGTTATAATGCGTCGAACGCCCTCGTCGGCATAACGTCTGTCGCGCGTGAGCAGCCACGCACGGACAAGCATCTCGCAGTTCTCCTCTTCGCGGTCGACTATACGGCGGCTTTCGCGTGTGAGCAGCGCCCCGCGTTGAACGGCGTTGGCGAGCGACGCGAGCCTCGACGTGTCCACATCGTCCGGCGTGCGCATCGCGGTTGTCAACACCCTGTCGGCGGCGGCGATATACCACTCGTGCTCCGGCCTCCCCATGCTGCGCTCGATCAGGGCGTCCCATTCGTCCCGGGTGGTCAGTATTCGCGGGTGCTTGTCCGAGACCCGCGTCGCGACGGCCTCATAGGGCGGCGGCGAGAAGACGACGGCGTCCCGCGCCACGGTAAATTCGAGCCGTCGAGACCAGTCGGTGCGCTCGCCGCGCACGTAACCGTATTGCCAGTACCACTTTCCCTCGGCGAGCGGACGGCCGATATTGAAGAACGGCCACGGCAGCGTCGCCTCCGTCACGTTGCGCCGGAAAGTCACGTCCTGCGACAGACGCACCTTATAGACAGCCTTGCGGGCCTTGTGCGCCGAATGCTCTTCGAGGCCGTCGAGGGCCGCGCCGCACGAACCGATCTCGGCGGGCAGGGGCCACATCAGCGCAGGCGGATCGAGCCGCACCACAGCTTTGTCGAGCGGCGAAGGGGTGGCCCTCATCTCGTGCATCAGGGCGCCGGCGGTCGGGCTTTCGGCTGCTGCGGCCGCAGTCAAGGCCGTCGCGCAAAAAGCCATTGCACAAAGGGTCGGCAGTAGTTTTTTCATTTCACCGGAGGCTTAATTTATTGTCGCGTTATTTGCCCTTGATCGTGAGGTATATCCTGGCCTTTGGCCGGGGCTCGGCGGCCCGTAGCCGCGCTTTGTGCTCTTGGGGCGCAGGGCCGCCGCCGTTTGCCGCTAAATCCTTCGCCTGCGGCTCCGGGGCTGCCGTCAACAAAGCGTCCATATGCCGGCTGCGGGCCACAAGATGCTGTTTCTTTTAAGGTAGCGCAACATGCTTCTTACTTGGTTAGATATTGCCTGATGTTCCGCAGCAGGCGTGGTTCGCCGGTATACTGCGCCCAGTCGAGGAGTTTTGCCCGCAGGCGTTGCAGTTCAGGAGCGTATGCCCTGTCCACGGCCAGGTTGACCATCTCGCCCGAGTCGGCCTGCAAATCATATAGCTGTTCGCGATTGCGGTAATAATTGTAGAGCACATACTTGTATCGCCCCTCGACGATGCTCCACGCCCGCATGTCGACGCCGCTCAGCGTGGTCTCGATAAAGACCTCCGTGTGCAGTTCTTTTGCTCCCCCCTCGACAATCGGACGGTAGCTACGGCCACGGTAGCCCTCGCCCTGAGTTACGCCGGCGTAGTCGCATATCGTGGCGAATATGTCGAGGCCGATGTTCGACAGGGCCGTGTCGTTGACCGCCCCGCGCAGCCCGCCTTTCGGTGCCTTGACTATCAGCGGCACATTCACCACCTCTTCGAACAGGGCCCATTTCTGGTTCCACTGATGGGCGGCCACCCCGTCGCCGTGGTCCGATGCAAAGATTATCAGTGAGTTGTCGTACAGCCCGCTTTTTTTCAGCAGGTCGACCAGACGTCCCACTTGCAGGTCAACCCGCTCGACGAGACGGTAGTAGGCGTAGAGATAGCGTCGCCAGTCGTCCTGCGTGTAGGCGTAGGTGTCGTGGATGCGCGGGGTCATGGCGTGGTGCAGGCGCAGGGCCTCCGCCTCGTAGGTCGAGGGCATAAAGTTGGAGGGCAGATTGGGGCACTCCTCCGTGCGATAATCCTCCAACGGCCCGTATGGCAGGGTCTCGCAGCGGGCATATTCGCAAATCTCGTGCGGGTCGAGAAACGAGGCGACCAGCAGGAGCGGTTTGTCATATTTGCGCGACAGGTATGGCGCGCAGTTGTCGACCAGCGTGCGGTCGTCCATGCCGCATATCTTCGTGAAGCCCATTCCGTCGGGAACCTCTATCTGCGGGATATGCCACTTGCCGGCGTAGAGGGGTTCGTAACCGGCGGCCTGCATTTTAAGCCCGATGCTCGCCGCCATCGCCTCGGGCGAGGGCGGCTGTTCGTTGTCGGTCACCCCCGCCTGCCATGCCGTCCGTCCGGTCATGAGCGACGTGCGGCAGGGCCCGCTAAGCGGAAACGGGCAGTAGCCCCTCGTGAAGCGCACCCCGTCGGCAGCCAGAGCGTCCATAGCAGGGGTCTCGACATGGCGATTGCCGGCGCAACCCATCGCCCGCGAGGTTTGCTGGTCGGTGAGGATAAAGATAATGTTCGGGCGGGCTGACGGTTGGGCCGCCGGCCAGATTGCTGATTGTGCCGCCGTTTGGGTTGCCGGGCGTGACGGAGCGGTCTGAGGGAGAAGCAATGCCGCGCTTCCGACGGCGGTCAACAGGTTATTGTGTTTCATTGCCGGAGTTATTTTGCACAAAATTAGTCGTTCGGAGGCAAAAACCGTTTCGAATACCGCGTCTGAATTTTCAATATCGCCGCAACAACCTTTAATTTTGTGCAAAAAATATCACTTCCGGTTAATAACAAACGGATATGCTATTGAAAAGGTGTTTTAACACCTGTTGAGCATTCGATTAATAAATGTTGTTTGTGCCGGACGTCGTCCGTATGTGTATATTTAATTTTGATAATTAACCAGACAAATGCCATGAATAATCCGGACGCTGGTTACGAAGATATTTTGGAAACGCTGC
>JAIRQC010000035.1 GCA_031256675.1 Rikenellaceae bacterium | reverse complement strand
ACGCGCCCCGTGTCGATCGACTCCTGCACCGACCCCACGATGAGCGTCGCGCCCAGCTTTTCGACCAACGCGTCGCGATACTCGATCGTCTCGGCAAAATTGTGCCCCGTGTCGATATGCACCAGCGGAAAAGGTATCCGCGCCGGATAGAAAGCCTTGTAGGCCAGATGAGTGACCACGATCGAGTCCTTGCCGCCCGAAAACAGTATGGCCGGACGCTCGAACTGCGCCGCAACCTCCCGCAGCACATAGACCGATTCGGCCTCCAACTCACGCAAATGCGTCAATCTGAAATTATCCATTCTCAATATTGTTATGTCGCCCCGAACTCAGTCGAAGGGCCTGCCTTAATCCTCTTTTTCTTAAAACTATTCTCCCGCTGCGCGCAAGACACCAGCTTTTGGCAGCAAAAAGAACCAAAAGTTTTGGTATTTTTGTTGAGGGATAGTGCTATGTGATGCAGTGATATGCCCTCATACATCTCGTTCGTGCATACGGTTGCGAGACGGTTTTGGAAGGAGATGCGTATGAGATACGTTCCTGAACTGTATCTATGCAGGAATGGGGTAGAAAGGAGGGCCGCCAGCTTGCGCACCGATACTGTCTCAATATCAACGAGATGATCGTCCTGCCGCCTGACGATGCCCGATACCGTATCGATGTCAAAATTGCCCGAACCAGCGTACCACTACGTTCCCGCGTTGAACCAGCACCGGATGGACATCTCTGCGCCGCCCGAACCGACCGACACACCCACTCATAATCATTACTTCCGAGTGCAAAGATAGGGAAGTTTCGACAATTGGGATACAAGCGGGGGAAAAAACGACATTGGAATGTCGATATCGCATCGGAGTGTATCGTTGCATCCTTTCAAATAATTATTTTAGAGGCAATTTTGCCGCATGATCCGGAAACCATGACAAGGCTTCCAAAACAATTAGAGCCATGAAAAAGTTATCTGTTATTGTGATTTTTATCGGATTATTTTCATTTGTAAATGCACAAGAATCGACTCCTTGTCCGGAACTGTTCAGGGAGTTGTAACGTATTTCTTTAATAAAAAGGTGATAAGCCAGATATTGGCGCGAAAGTTTATGTAATACAGGATGATGTCAAAAATATTTTGGTTCAAGATTAGTTAAATTTGTATTTTCGTAAATTTTCGAGCAAAGTTATGTAAATATTTTTGTCAGGATAGTTGTGTCTATATTGGTTTTTCATTCGGGCTTCAACATCCATGCAAAACAACCGCAAAATCCTTATGAATTTGGCTTCCGAAATCTTCGCTCAAAAAATAATTATTACTCACGGCATATAATTAAGCCGAAAAAAATAAACATTACTTAACTAATCTTGAACCAAATTAAAGAGTTCATATATGCTCGTTTGAACATGGCTCTTATCGCATCATAATTATTATAAAATAGATGCCTGCAAAAAATCAATAAATACATATTCAAATATTAGCAAAAAAGATATAAAGATAAAATGCGCTCAAATTGCAGATATTGAAAAAAATAGAAATATAATGAGTTGCAATTTGATGAATTATCAAAAGAGATATTTAATCAACTTATTAAAATTGAGATAAATGAACAATCAACAATAAAGACGACTATTGATGGAGTTGAAAAATGCACATCAACGTTAAAAGCAGGCGATTATCATTTGATTTTTATATTAAATGGTCGTAAAAGAGTTAGTTTAGTCGAAGCGAGAAGGCAAATTAATCTTGATTCGATTAAAATAATACCTAATCAAACAAAGGATGTCAGATTTGTAGTGTGTATGAAAAATACGAATTAATTTGTAATATTTGCTTTGTTGTCCTTGTGCATCTCAGCAGCCTCGGCCCAAAGTCCCGAGAGACGGTTTCGGATTGACTCCGAAAACCTCGCCGAAGGCAGTGTAATGATAAGCCTGAGCATCGGAGTTTACGCAATATTCAACGCACAATCGAAGATACCATCGACCCTAACGCCCCCGTCGCCTCGGCGAAACGCAGCGGATAATAGCATTTGCCAGCAGCACAATTTCGCTCGTCAGCGTTATCGTAATTTGCAACGACATACATCGGAATGTCACCACCTACGGCTACCGTGTCTCGAAGAATATTTACCTCAACCAGCGCGACGCGGGGTTGTCGCCGGTGAAACAGTTTTGATGTGTTTTTGTTTTTCCAAAAACAAAAGCAGCAACATAACCACCTAAATATAAATCAATTACTCGTGATGGCTCTGCTTCTGATGAATCACCATTAAAGCCTAAGAATTTCTGAGATTAGCATTGGCGGGCCCTAAATTTCGGGCGGGTTTTCGGTTGTTTTTATTGCTCCGGGGGTTCCGGGCTGCGGTTTGCGCATGAAGGCAAAGTCGTCGAGGGTGCGGGCGCGGCGACGCTGGGGCTGAAGGTGGCTTTTGGAGACCGACAGCGTGGCGATGCTGATGCGACAGTCGGGCACGGCTTCCAATATCGCCTCGGCGCACGAGACGATGGTCGCCCCTGTCGTCAGCACGTCGTCCACCAGCAGTATGTGTTTGCCGGCCAGTCGCTTTGGCCGCCGCACAGCGAAGATCCCCTCGACATTCTCCCACCGCTCCTCCCTCGGACGCGTCGCCTGACTTTTGTTGTATTTGCGTCGCACGATCGAGGCGAAATCCGTCGGACGTTCCAGCTTCGAGGCTATCCCCTTGGCGATGTATTCCGACTGATTGTAACCGCGTTTCATCCGCCGGAACGGATGCAGCGGCACCGCCGCAACCACATCCACATCGCCATACAGCCCGCCCTGTTCCAGCTCCGCGCCCATCCACTCGCCCAACTGCCGCGCCAACTGCCACGACCCGTAATATTTCAGCATGTGTATCATCTTCCGGTACGGGCTGTCGTGTATATACCAGAAAAAGGAACTCGCCTGTACCACAGGCAACTGCCCCGCGAAAAGCTCCAGCACCGGATTGTCCGGCCTGCTGCCGAAGCCGGTCAGCGGAAACCCGTAGAGACAGGCCATACACAACGCCCCGCTTCCCACCCGCTTCGCCTCGCCGCACGCCGGGCAAACATCAGGAAAAAACAGCTGCCCGAACGACTGTAACCACTCTCTCATTGCGGATCGACATTTATTGTTGCCGATATGTCCCGAAACTCCCCTCGCAGGAGGGACATAACGTCGGACAGCCGGTTTTTGGCCTGCCGGAACGATTCGGTGCGGACTGTGCGCAGGAGAAATTCGACGACGAACCGGCCTTTGACGCGCTCGACGACGGGTTGAATGACCTCGGAGAGGGCAACGCCGAAAACGGGCGAGGCAAGGGAGTGAAACCTTGCGGCGGCGTCCCACAGGCGGCGGCTTTCGCGGTGGGCGAGAGAGATGCGTATGAGGCGGCAGTAGGGGGGATAGAAAAATTGCCTGCGCTCGGCGAGCTGTTCGGCGGCCATTGAGCGGTAGTCGCCGGCGGCTAAAAATCGCAGGACGGGGTTGTCGGGCTGCGAGGTCTGAACTATCAGTTCGTCGCAATGCGAGGCAAAGAACGATACGGTCTGGAATGCGCGTTCGGAGGCGCGGAAGTCGGGAACGCCCAACATGTTGTCGGCGTTGAGTATAGCCCCCAGCGCGACGGGACGGGAATAAAATTCGCGGGCTATGAGCTGCGTGCCGACGAGGAGGTCGACGGCTCCGGCGTGGAAGTCGGCCACGACGCGGCGCATGACGGCGGCGGAGGTGGCCACGTCGCTGTCGAGACGGGCGACGCGCGCCGACGGGTAACGCTCGCGCACGGAGGCCTCGATCTTCTCGGTGCCGAAACCTTTGGGGTTGTCGAGCGGCGCGGAACAGTCGGGACAGCGGACGGCGGCGGGCGCCGTCGCGCCGCAATAGTGGCACTTATAGACATTTTCGCCGCGGTGGAGAGTCGTGTGAACATTGCAGTGGCCGCACCTCGGCCCCCAGCCGCACGCCTCGCACTCGACCATCGTGGCGAACCCCCTGCGGTTCTGGAACAGGACAACCTGCCCCTGTCCGTCGAGCGCGCGATCCATTGCGTCGAGCAGCGCGAGGTTGAAATGGCCCCGCCGCTCACCGCGCTTGACGGCCCGCAGCGTATCGGATACGACGATCCGCGGCGGTGCCTCCTCCTGCGCTTCGACGAGGGCATACCGGCCGGAAACGGCGTTGAACCAGCTCTCTACCGACGGAGTGGGACTCCACAGTATGGCGCGCGCGCCGTGGATCGAGGCGAGCATCGTGGCCGAATCGCGGTAATTGAAATGTGGGGCGTACTCGCTCTTGTAAAGTCCCTCGTGTTCGCGCTCGACCACCACGAGCGACAGCTTTCTGAACGGCAGGAACATCGCCCCCCGCGTTCCGATCGCCAGACGGCCCGGGGCGGAGGCGAGTGCGCGGTAGATCTCGCCCTTGCGCCTGTCTGTGAGTTCCTGACGGTAGACGACGGCCCGCTCGCCGAAAAGTTCTTCGAGCTGTTCGACCAGCGGGCTGCGCGGCGCTATCTCGGGCGTCATCAGCAGCACATCCTCGCCGCGCTCCAGACAGCTGGCTATAAGGTCAATAACAGGGGCCGCCGCGCTGCCTCGGTATAAGGTTACGGGCTGCTGCGCCGCGTCGAGCATATCGCGCGCCAGCTGTTGCGGGACGGTGAGCTCGACGCGGCGCACAACTCCGAACGGCTGCCCGCCGACAATCTCCTCCTCAAATACACGGACAGCTCCCCGCTCGATCAATTTCCTGACTATCACGCCGTCGGCTCCCAGGGCGACAAGAGGTACGGCCGCCGAGAAAAGTTCGTCCGCAGGCAGCAGCTCCACCAGCCGCACCAGTGCGGCATACTGCGCACGGGCCCGCCCAAGCGACTCGAACAGGCTGTGCAGCGTGTCGCTGTCCCCGCAGGCGAGGTCGATCATCCGCACGGCAGGGGGGCGAAAAGTGTTGCGCTCGAACTCCTCCTGCGAGAAGCCCGACGCTTTGAGCGGGGCGGCCAGCGCACTCTTCATCACCAGCCCCAGCGGCGTCATATAATACTCCGCCAGCCACTCCCACAGCCGCATCTGATGCTCGTCAAGCGGCGGCACGGCGGTCACGAGGCCCATTACGGGCTTGGCCGCGCCGCTCTTTGGGGGCGTGTCGTGCAGCCGCCAGACTATGCCCGTGCAGATCTTCCGCGCCCCCAGGCGCACCGCCGCCGCCGACCCTGCGGCCAGCTCAGGGCCAAACTCCCCCGCGTCGAAGGTGAGCGGAGGCAGCGGCAGTGGCAACAATACATCGGCGAACAGGGGCATAAGCTGTTTGATATATGAATTTCGAACTCCCGTACTTCGAAAGCCGCCGGAAGCGGAGGGCTGCCCTCGCCTGAGTCGGCGTCGGGCGGCTTCATCGGTCTGCCCCGTAGGGCCTGTTTCATTGGTCTGCTCCGTCGGCCTGCCGCCCGCTTTCGGCGCTGCAACATCCTGCGGCGGCTGGCGCGCCGATTTCTACATTCCCCTGACGGCCTTTTCCCACCTCCACGCCGAGGCGAGGGTGTCGTCGAGCGAGCGTTGCGCCGTCCAGCCCAGTTCGCGGTTGGCGCGGGCGGTGTCGGCCCACACCGCCACTATGTCTCCGGCGCGGCGGCCAACGATCCTGTAATTGAGTTTCACACCGTTGACGATCTCGAAACGGCGCACCAGCTCCAGCACCGACACCGCCCGCCCCGTGCCGACGTTGAACACCTCGAAAGGCTCGCTGCTGCGGCCTCCGAACATCCGCTCCAGCGCCGCCACGTGAGCCTGCGCGAGGTCGACCACGTCGATATAGTCGCGCAGGTTGGTGCCGTCGGGAGTGTCATAGTCGTCGCCGAAGATGCTGAGCTGCTCGCGAATACCGGCGGCCGTCTGGGTGATGAACGGCAGCAGGTTGTTGGGCGTCCCGCGCGGCAGCTCGCCGATCAGGGCCGATGGATGGGCGCCGATGGGGTTGAAATAGCGCAGGGCGATGGCCGTAAGGTCGCCGTAAGCCGCTATCGTATCGGAAAGTATATTCTCGCACATCTGTTTGCTTTTGCCGTATGGCGACGAACCCTCCCTGCGCGGGGTTTGCTCGGTGACCGGCAGCCGGTCGGCCTGGCCGTAAACCGTGCACGACGACGAGAAGACGATGTTCGGCGTTCCGTGCCGCCGCATGGTCTCCAGAACGGTCATCAGCGAGTCGAGGTTGTTGCGGTAGTATTCGAGCGGCTTGCTCACCGACTCGCCCACGGCCTTCAACGCCGCGAAATGGATCACCGCATCGAAGCGGTACTTCTCGAACAGCGCATCCATCGCCCCCGCGTCGCAGCAGTCGGCCTGCTCGAACGGTATGTCGGCCCCGCAGATCCTGCACGCCCCCTCGACGCAGGTCATGTCGGCGTTTACCAGATTGTCGACGATGACCACCTCGTGCCCCGCCCCGATCAGTTCGACCGTCGTGTGCGAGCCGATATAGCCGGCCCCGCCCGTTACCAGTACTTTCATGTCTCTTTCGGGATTTGTGTCGCGAAGGTACGATTTTTATCCTTTGCGTCAAATTCTTTTGTGCGGAAACCCTATCTTTGCCGGCATGAATTACATCGAACTCAACATCGAGACCTCAGGGTCGGAGCAGGCGGAGATCCTGACGGCGTTGCTGTCCGACCTGCCATTCGAGAGTTTCGCCGAGCAGGGGCGCACGCTGAAATGCTACATGCCCCAAGACAAGCTCGCCGCAAGCATGGAGCAGGCGGACGACATACTTGCAGGTCAGGGAGTTGTCGGCAGGTATGTGCTCATCGAAGATCAAAACTGGAACGCGCTGTGGGAGTCGAACTTCGAGCCTGTGACGATCGGCAGTTGCACCATCCGCGCCCCGTTCCACGCCCCGTCCGGCGCTCCGGTGGAGATTGTCATCATGCCCAAAATGTCCTTCGGCACGGGCCACCACGCCACCACGGCGTTGATGGTGGAGGCTTTGCTGGCCTGCGAGTTGGAGGGTTTGCGGGTACTGGACGCAGGCAGCGGCACGGGGATTCTCTCGATACTTGCAGCCCTGCGCGGGGCGGCGCAGGTCGATGCGGTGGACACGGACAGTCGGGCCTGTGAGAATTGCGTGGAGAATATCGCCGTCAACGGGGTTTCGGAGATCGTGCGTCCGCTGTCGGGCGACATATCCCTCGTCGAGGGCAGCCGTTACGATCTGATAGTGGCCAATATCAACCTCAACATCCTGCTGGCCGACCTGCCGCGCTACGCAGCAATGGCCGGCACGCTGATAGTCAGCGGTATTTTTGAGGGCGACCTCCCCGCCCTCGACGCACGCGCCGCCGAATTGGGCCTCGCGCGGGCGGCAACATTCGTAAAGGAGGGCTGGGCGGCGGTGAAATACAGTGCGCAATGAACAGGCTCCTCGTCTTTACCGCCTGCTGCCTGTTAGCCTCATGCGGAGGCAAGCGCAGCGCGCGCAGCTATCGCACCTGGGGCGTTGACGTTTCGAGGCATCAGCAGCGCGTCGACTGGCAGCGCGTCGCCAGGCGCAACCCGCCCGACTTCGTCTTCGTCAAAGCCACCGAGGGCTCAATGATCGTCGACCCCAACTACGCCCGCCACGCCCGCGAGCTTGACCGTTGCGGCCTGCTCTGGGGCGCATATCACTTTTTCGGCCACCGCACATCGGGCAGGGAGCAGGCGCGCAACTTCATCCGCGTCGCCCGCCTCAAACCCGGCAACCTCCGCCCGACGCTCGACATCGAGCCTCACCGCTTCATGGTCGACGTCAAAAAGTCCGTCACCGAGGCCAAAGAGTTCTGTCGCGAGATCCGTCGCTATTACGGCGTCAACCCCATAATCTACTGCTCCGCCACATTCTACGAAAATTATCTCCGCAGCGACTTCCCTCCCGACAAATACCCCCTCTGGATCGCCGACTATCGGGGCAACCCCTCCCGCATCCCCTGGACATTCTGGCAGCACACCGACAGTTACCGCCTCGACGGGGTAAGGGTTGGCCTCGACCGAAACGTCTTCAACGGCCCGCCCGAAGATCTGCAAAAATATATATTATAGGCTACCCCAGCAGCGCCGAGGCTCCGAGCAGGGCTATGCACTCCTTTTCGGACAGGGCTATCCTGATCCTGCGCAGCGTTTCGGGGTATGGGAATGCCTGCATGGCGGCATACATGCTTTCGGAGAAGAGGTGAAATCCGTTGGAGATGCTCCCGCCGAGGATGATCATCTGCGGGTCGTAGGCAAGCATGACGGTGCAGAGCAGGTTGCCTGTGTGACGGCCCAGGTCGCGCCAGAGTTCCAGCGCGCCGGCGTTGCCGTCGACGGCCTGCCTGAAAGCCTCTTCGCCCGTAATGCCGTGCCCGTTAAAGAAGCGGCTGCTGCAATAGTATTCATAATCCTGATCGAGGTAGGGCAGGCCGCCTATTTCGCCCGCGCCGATATTGGCCCCCGCATAAAGCTGTCCGCCGAGTATCAGCCCCGCTCCCACTCCCGTCCCCATGGCAACGCCCACCACGTCGCGGCAGCCTTTGCCCTTGCCGTAGCGATGTTCGCCAAGCGCAAAACAGTTGCAGTCGTTGTTGACGGCCGCAGGAACGCCAAATTCCGCTTCGATGGCCGCTTTCAGGTGCACCTCTTTCCACGAGGGGATGTTGGCTACGTTGTAAACTATGCCGTGTTCGACGTCCACCACCGACGGCACGCCTACGCCTATGCCTGTCACCTCGGGGGTCATCAGCGCGGCGACCTGCCGCATCAGCAGATCGGTTATCACCTGTTCGGGCTGGTCGGCGGGGGTCGCTGCGGTCGATTTCCGAACTATCTCGCCCTTGTGCACCAACCCAGCCCTCATGTTGGTGCCGCCGAGGTCTACTCCTATTTCCATACTAAAATGTCCTTTACAGATTGACCGTCTGGCTGCCCGGCCCGACGGTTAGGGTTTTGCTCCTGCCCTGTCCCCAGCGGAGCGTCAGTTCGAACGGCGTGTCGGACACTATGCGGACGCTCGGGGCGTCGTTTGCCGAACTGCGCGCCTTCACATGCAGCGACAGCAGCCCTTTCGGCCCGAACGGATAACGCTCTATGCCGTGCATCTCCGTGTGGGTAATGTCCCATGTCACACGCTTCTCGGAGTAGTCCGACCTGACGCCGAGGATATATTCGATGAACAGGGCTATGGGGGGCAGCCCCGTCCAGCCGACAAAATCCCTGCGCGCCAGAAATCCCTGCTCTGCCGCCTCGGGCGCATAATACTCCCAGAACGTGCCGGTCTTACGGTAAACCTCCAGCACCTGCCCGTAGTGGTTGGCGGCGATCTCCCTGGCCAGCGACGCATATCCCTTGCGCTCCAGGCCGGTAACGACCATGTAATTGGCGCCGGGCCACACTCCACCCTGCCAGTAACGCCCTTTATGGTTGTATTTCGGATGGTCTGCCGAGAGCGACGGCACGCGGTGGGGGCGGTTGAACGTCGCCGTGTCTTTCAGGTGTCCGACCATTCGCTCCAGCTGTCGCCCGTCGAGCACGTCGGCGTACAATGCCCAGTAGGCCCCGATGTGTTTGACCATGTTAAGTCGGCCGTCGGCGTAGCGGTCGTAGAGAAAGCCCGAAGTCTCGTCCCACATCTTCTCGCGGATATGTCCGGACAGCCTCCTGATCTCGTCCTCCAGCTCCTCGATCTCCTGCCAGCGTTCAAGGTGAAATCCCATTTCGAGCAGCGCGCCTGCCATGAACAGCTGTTGCAGACATGCGTCGATCCATGCCATGTTCCCGTGGCTGTAGATCGGATTGTACCCCGGTTCGACACGCGGCAGGTTGTCCATGCCCGTTCCCCAGCCGCTCGACCAGTAGGAGCCGTCGGGCCACGTCCGGTTCAGGCGCAGCCACTTGTAGTAGGCGCACAAGACGGGAAACACCCTGTGGAGCCGCTGCATGTCGCCGTACTGTTTGAAGTAGCCCATCTCGGCCCACGGCAGCAGGTTGGGGCCGGTGCTGACCGGATCGTAACGTTCGAAGCAGTCCGAACCGTCGGCGCGTATCTCGCGGCAGATGAAGCCGTCGGGATGCTGCTTGGCGTAGAAATTGTCCAGCGAATGCTGGAACGGGAAATAGCGGTACCCGTAACGGGCGAACATCATCATGAACGAGGCGTCCCACATGAAGATATTGCCGTTGTAGGCAATGTCAAGGTAGGGCGAGACAAATCCCGACCCCTCCTGCGGCTGCCGTATGTTGCCGACGGCGATCTCCCACGCCTTCCAGTACATCTCTATCTCCCCCGGATGCCTGTCCCAGACGGGGTTGGGCAGAATGGAGCGCGCCTCGGCAAAACTTTTCGGCTGAAGCGTCGTCGGCCTGGCGATGCGGTATTCGTTCTCGGTCACCAGCGGCTCCTTGACGTAGGTGTTCTTGTAGGGCTGCGCCTGTGCCGACAGCGAGCAGCAGAGCGCAACGAACAGGATGTGTTTTCTCATGGCGGCAATCATTCGGGCAGGTAAAGTACGTCGTCGGGAATGGTACATTCGGAGAACTCCCTGCTCCGCCAGCCTACCTCCAGTTGCTGCCCCATGTAATCTTCGAAATAGAGCAGGCGCAGCTCATGCAGCCCTGCTTCGAGGGCCGCCTTGCCTATGGCGCGGCGGCTGCTGTGCGAACCGTCGTTGTCCACCGTCAACTCACCGTCGATATAGAGCCGCGACCCGTCGTCCGAAAGGGTGTAAAAGTAATATATGCCCCTTTCCGGAACATTTATCCACGCGCGGAACGTGAAGCCGAAGTGATCTTCGGCGGGCGCGCCCTCAATAGAGAAATTGGCGAGCGTTCCCTCTTCCAGCACGGGAGCCGCGGCCATTGCCTCCGTCGTCTTGAACATGCCTTCGCAGTAGGCGTAGCGCACGCCGTGCTTTTCGGGAACGGCTTCGATGGCGGGCAGATAGCTGGCAGTGTCCTCCTCGTCTTTGGTGATCCCCGAAGGGTAGTAATAGAGGCGCTCCACCGCCTCGGGCGTGCGGATCCATGTGGTGAAGCGGCGAGGCTGATCTTCGTCGAGCTCGATGATGCGCGCGCCGCGGGCCGGTTTGCCGTAGGCGTCCGCGCCCGTCACGCGCCCGAAAGCCAGCGCAACGCCGCAGTGCAGCCCGATGTAATCGTTATCGTGGTCGTGCCCGACGAACACCCCCTGAACGTCGCCCATGTCGAGGATCGAGGCGAACATGCCGGAATTTATCCTGCTTCCAGCCACCCCCTCGCCTTTGGCGCCCACCGTGGTCTTCTGTCCATCGAGCATGGCGTACTCCTGCAACGGGATATGGAAGAACATCAGCCCGGGCAGCGGAACGCCTCCGTTGTCTGCGGTGAAGGAGGTGCTCTGGCGGCGATACCAGTCGATCTGGTCGAAATGGATACGGTCGTAGCCTCCGACGGTCTTGTCCGCATTGTAGTCGTTGGAGTCGAGGCAGTAGAGCAGCGCCTGCGCCTTTCCCGAGCGCGAGCCCAGGAGCGGCAGGACATAATTGCCGCAGCCGAATATCCCCTCCGGCCCCTTTTCGCCCACAAACCACGGCGAGCGTTCGAGAATGTCGAAAACCTCCTCGCGTGTGACGCCGGTCTCGGCGTCGTGATTGCCGAAAACCACGGCAAACGGAGTGCGCGCCTTCTCGAATATCTCGGCCAGCGGGGCCCACAGCTCGCGCGAAGGCCTCTCGCACACCACATCGCCGGTCAGGATGGCAATGTCGGGCTTCTCCAGCTCCAGAATGCGCCTGACGGTAGCTTCCGTGACGGCGCAGTTGGGCGAGCCGGAGGTCAGGTGCAGGTCGGTGAACTGCGCTATTTTGAACTTTCCGTCGTTGCCGAAGCGCAGCTCGACATTTTTCCCCGCCCCGCTCCGGCACGCGGACAGGACAAGCATTGCAAAGAGAATGGACAGTCTCATTTTTTTACTTTTTTGATCCCTGCGGCATTGATTATCCTGTGGAAAATTTCGGTATTCTGGTATACCCCCGTGAAGTCGGCTGCGGCGGGGCCATAGGCGTACACGGGCAGCATGATTGGGGTGTGGTCGTCGGTGAGGTAGTGGGCGGTAATGGAATGTTCGCCGTCCGAACCGTCGACAAGCGTCAATCCGCCGGTTTCGTGGTCGCCGGTAACCACGACGAGTGTTTCGCCGTTGCTGTCGGCGAACTTCAACGCCTCGCGGACAGCCAGATCGAAGCTCAGCGTCTCCACTATTGAGCCGTGGAGCGAATTGGCATGGCCCGCGTAGTCTATCTTGGCCCCCTCGACCATCAGAAAGAAGCCTGCCTTGCCTTGTGAGGAGAGTTTGCTGATGGCTTCGCGCGTGGCGTCGGCCAGCAGGGTCAGCGTTTGGGGCGAAGCGGCCTCGTCCATGCGCTCGTCGATGCAGACGACCTTGCCTCCGGCGCGGTTTATATCTTCCACGCGGGAGACGGACGGGTAGCCGAAACCGTCGTTCTGTTCGAACAGGCTGCGCATTCCGCTGCCACACAGCAGGGTTAGCTTGCCGTCGCGGAGCCATGACATGATCTCCTCTGCATTGTCCCTCTCGCGCGAGTGACCGTAAAAGGCGGCAGGGGTAGCGTCGGCAATATTGCCCAGCGTCGCCACTCCGCAGGCGCGGCCGTCGGCATGGAACAGGTCGGTCATCGACGGGTAGACCTCTCCGTCGGGGCCCATGCTTATGTGGCGGTTGTGGTGTTTGCGTCCGGTGGCCAGCGCGCTGCCTGCGGCTGCCGAATCGGTGGTGTAGGCGTCCGCCGCCTGCGTCTCCTGCAACCCTATATGTTTTATTTTGAGCAGGCTCAGTCCGCCGTTGACCGTGTTTGCGGCGCAGACCTGCGCCAGCCCCATGCCGTCGCCGATAAGTAATATGACGTTCCTGACCCTCTTTCGCGCCCCGTCGTTAAGGAAGGTCGGCGTGTAGGGTTCGACGGGCTGCGAAAGTTGCAGCTCGTCGTTCCTGAAGCCGCTGAACCCTGCGGTAGCCTTGTCGAGGCGTTTGGCCCGCGCTGTGGAGCCGTCGCCGGACTGCTGCACGCCCATGCGGTAGTTCTTGTTCCGGAAGTTGCGGAAGAAGGCGGCGCAGGCCTCCACCTGGTCGGTGTTGATGTAGTCCACGCCGAGGTTGTGGAACGTGTTCCATGCCGTGACGCCGTCCGGAGTCCCCCAGAAGCGCACCGGCTTGCCCAGCGCGTGCACGGCGGCTATCGCCCCGACAACTTCGCGCCGGTCGACCTCCGTCATGCTGCCCTTGCCGTTCCACTGCGTGTAGTCGCGCAGGTTGAGGCTGATCATGGCCACGCGCTGCAACTGTTCGGGCGTATAGTTCAGCAACCGCCCGTCGAAAGCGATGAAGGCCGGATAGTCGGCGAACCTCTCGGGCGGCGGCGTGTTGCCCGAAACGACAACGCGGACGGCAAACGGATTGGCCCGGGGATCGAACACCTCCGGATAACGCCCGAGCTTCTCCACAATGCTCTCAAGCGTCGGGATTGCGGGCGTTTTCAGGTCAAGGAGCAGTATGGGCGACAGCGGGGAGCCTTTCCACGCCCTGCCGCCGTTCTGCCGGTAGGCCCGCGCTAGCGGTTCGATGTAGGCCTCGTCCAGCGACGGGGCCGAAGAGAGTTGCCCCTCCTCGTGCGCCACCAGCAGTTCGCCTGGCGTGCCGGTGGCGAAAACGTCCGCCTCGATGGAGGCAAAGCGCTGCGCGTAGGCCTGATAGAATGGCGCCGCCTGCAAATAGTCGTTATGGGAATGGAGCCGCACCTCCCCCGTTGCAGAGATTGCCGGAGAGAGCGCAAACAACACCCAAAGCAGAATAACAAATCGTCTCATCATTTTACAAAGATAGCTGATTCCGGCACGGGTTCGAACCTCCCGTCCGAAGGTTTTTTCCAAAACCACCGCAGCGACTCGCCTTCATAGTCCTCGAAGTAGAGCAGCCGGAACCGGTGGCACCCCTTTTTAAGGGCTATCCGTCCGGAGGCTTCGACGGCTGCATGCGAGCCGTCGTTGTCCGCCACCTTTCGGTCTGCGATGTACAGGACGCTGCCGTCGTCCGAAACGGTCATAAATTCATACACCCCGTCTTCGGGCACGGAGAGCAGCCCTGTGAAAATAAACCCGAAGTGGTCGGGACGCAACGCCCCCTCGATCGAGGGGGCAGGGAGCGCGCCCTCCTTAACGGGAGTTTTCCCGTTCATGTCGGCAACAGAGAGGAAGAAACCCTCGTAATAGCTGTAGCGGCATCCGTTCTGCCTGCCTTCGCCGTTCACCGGCAGTGAGAAAACGGCTTTGGTGGCCTTGACGGTAAGGATGGGGCTCGGACAATACCCTTCCCTGTACGCGCGGGCGTGTACCGTCCGCGAGGCGGACAATTCGAACGGGGCGACATACGGCGTGGCCATTTCGTCCGGTTGCGTGCCGTCCAGCGTGTAGTAGATGCGGGCGTCGGGCGTGGCGCAGGCCAGGTCAACCGTCAATTTGCCGACGAACATCTCCAGATCTTTTGTCGTATACGGTATCGACACTGTTGGCCGGGCGGTGAGCGAAAAGGGACGCGCCTCCTCCGCCACTTCCCACGACCTGTCGGGCTCCGGGCAGAGCGTAAAGGCCAGCTCGCCCCCGCCGGCCAGCTGTTCATAGGTTATGTACCCTGTCCCGACAGCCTTGCCGTTCAGCTCCACCTTTCGGATGAAACGGTTTTTTGAGGGGCTGTTGGCGGTGATCCGCAGCGTTTTCCCTCCGGCCAGCCTGACGGTCGCGCGGGGGAACAGCGGCGAGGCGAGTATGAACTCGTTCGACCCCGGGCAGACGGGATATATGCCCAGGGAGCAGAGAACGTACCATGCCGACATCTGTCCGCAGTCCTCGTTGCCCGAGAGCCCCTCCGGAGCGGGGCTGTACATCTCCTTCAGGATGCGGCGCGCCATCGCCTGCGTTTTCCACGGCTGTCCGAGGTAGTTGTACAAAAAGGCGATATGGTGGCTCGGTTCGTTGCCGTGCGCATACTGTCCGACGAGGCCGGTAATGTCGGCCATCTCTCCGCCAATCTTCGCCTCGGCAGTGAACAGGCTGTCGAGCACAGCGGCGAATGACTCCTGTCCGCCGAAGAGCTGCGCAAGGCCGTATATGTCGTGCGGCGCACAGAAGCGGTACTGCCATGCCGTCGCCTCGGTGTAGGCGCGGCCGGGGTAGCATGGGTCGAACGGCCGCTCCCAGTTGCCACCGGAGCGTTTGCCACGGAAAAAGCGGGTGTGTCCGTCGAAAACATTGACATACGACAGCGACCGGCGGTAATACTCCCCTGCCACATCCTTCCTGCCCATAGCCTCGGCCATCCGGGCTATGCACCAGTCGTCGTAGGCATATTCGAGCAGGCAGGAGACCGACTCCCTTTTCCGCTCGGCGGGGATGAACCCCTCGGCGACATACTCGCGTATGCCTTTGCGGTCGGCGTTCGACGAGTTGATCATGGCTTCGAGGGCTTTTTCGGCGTCAAAGCCGCGGATACCCTTCATGTATGCGTCGGCAATGACCGACGCCGAATGATAGCCGATCATCGTGCCGGTCTCGCCCGAAGAGAGCGGCCAGACGGGAAGCTCGCCCGTAGCGTCGTACATGTCGAGAAGGGAGCCTATCATGCTCTCGACCAGTTCGCGGTCGACGAGCGTCATCAGCGGGTTCCATGCGCGGAAAGCGTCCCAGAGCGAGAATGTGGAGTAGCGTCGCTCACCGTCGGGCAACTGTGCCACTTGTCCGTTGTTGCGCCGGTACTGCCCGTTGCGGTCGCTGACGATGTTGGGGACGACCATCGCATGGTACATTGCCGTGTAGAAGTTCACCGTTTCGTCCCTCCCGCCGCCTTCGACCGTGATCGACGACAGGGCCTCGTCCCACTCTCGCCGCGTCCTGCGGTGCAGCGCGTCGAAGTCGAAACTCTCCCCCGTGTCGCAGGTCAGGTTCTCTCTCGCGTTATCCTCGCCGACTATTGACAGCCCGACCTTTACCACCAGCGGACGTCCGTCCGAGGGACCGAAACACAGCTCCGCCGCATGTTCCGAGATGTTTGCCGAGGCGAAGTCTTCGGAGAACTGCGCCACAAAAAAGATGTACTGGTCGGGCGTCCAGCCCTGCGTGCGGCGCATACCGGCGATTTCATTTGCGGAGCACCGTCTGAGCGCAATCGAATCTATCGTCTCTTCGCCGAGCAGATGTGTCATGTCGACCGTCAGCCGCCTCTCGCGCCCGCGGTCGAAGGTATAGCGGTGAATGCCTGCGTATGTGGTAGCCGTCAGTTCCGCCCTGACCCCTTCGTCCCTGAACATCACGGAGTAGTAGCCCGGCGAGGCCTTCTCGTCACGATGCGAGAAGGCCGCCGGAGCGTCGAACGGGCGTATCAGCACATCGCCCAGGTCGATACATCCCGTTCCGCTTAGATGGGTGTGCGAAAAGCCGATGATGGTCGAATCGCTGTAATGATAGCCGGAGCAGGCGTCCCAGTCGCCGGTGCGGGTGTCGGGGCTGAGCTGCACGGCCCCGCGTGGCGCAGTAGCCCCGGGATAGGTGTGCCCGTGAAAGCCCGTCCCGACGAACGGGTCGACATGGTCGGCGGGGCGTCGGCCCGTGGTACAGGCCGACGCCATGGCCAACAACAGCAGCAGCAGGCGGTAACGCTTCATAACGGCCTACCAGTTCAGGCTTATCTCATAAGCGTCCAGACCGCCTCCGAGCGAGGTCGAAGTTGCTCCGACATAACGCCAGAAATGCTCTTCGGCCAGCACGAAAATGGCATAGTCCCTGTTCTCGGTGCCCTCGACGATGGAAAATTTGAACGAACGGTCGTGGCTGTCTATCGCCGTGCGCAACGGGTCGACGAGCGTATTTTTCACCGTTCCGACCATCAGGAAGTTCATCCTTTCGCGCTTCATCTGGAACAGGATGCCGTTATCCCCGCCGAATGCGTCGACATTGGCCTGCGTCTCGAAACGCGCCGTGCGGAAATATATGTCGAACGAGATGGAGGTCCCGTCGTTCTTCTTTCCCTGCATCTTCAACACAGGCCCCGCAACGAAACAGTCGTTGCCCAGCGCATATGCCGTCGAGCCGGTGACCGGAGCGCGGAGGAACAGGGCGCTGCCTTCGAAGGTGGAGCCGTTCCTGATCCTGTTGAAGGCGAGGTACGTCCAGAATTTCAGGTCGAGGGCGCTTTTGAGCGCGGAGTTCTGCTGCGAGGCGGCGTTGTAGGTAACGTCGGCGCGGTCGATAATGCCCAGCCATACGTTATCGGCCCCGACGGTGGAGGAGAAATAGCCGGTCACAGGGGCGAAGTCAGCCTCCGTCGAGCCCGTAGCTGCGTCGGTCAGCCTGGATACGAAATGGAGCTTTGTGACGAAATCGGACGAAGGCCACACCGACACATCCTCCAGCGTCAGATGTTTGTCCTTACCGCAACCTAAGAGCGTCGCCGCCGCCGCCATGACGACGAACGAATACAGTATGTTTTTCATAATTCGCTGTTTTGATTGGTTAGTTTAACGTCACCTCGCCCATTATCGGATAGTGGTCGGACAGGTGTTCGAGCGGCGTGGGGAGGGATGTGGTCTTGATGACCACGTAGCTGACCGTGGTCCATGCTCCTGCCGGATAGGAGAAGAAGTAATCCAGCTTGCTGCTGTTGCCATAGGTGGTGGTGTTGTCGCACACGCGGTCGCACGCGCCGCCGTATTCGTTGTCGGCGGTAAATGTGGAGACGGTCTCCGAAGTGGTTCCCTGATTGAGGTCGCCCAGGATGAGGGTCGGAATGGCGGAACCCTTGACGGTCTTGTTCTTAACGTCCCGCGCCTGGTCGCGCCTGTTGGCCGCCGTTCCTTGATGGTCGAGGTGGGTGCATACGATCCTGATTTTCACCCCCTCGGGTTTGGCTGCCGTCGGCACGAGTATGTCCACGGCCTCGACGCTGCGCTGGTCGGCAGTACCGCTCGGCTTGACGATGAGCGACGAGTAGGTGTTCACATACGGATATTTGGACAGTATGCCGTTGCCGTAATAGCCCACGTCCTTCACGTATGAGAAGCCGAAGAATGGGTACATGCTGAGCAGGCGGCCCGCCTCGGTGAGCTTTTCGACGAAGTTCATTCGCGAGGTGGCGGTCTCCAGCTCGTTGAAGCAGATCACGTCGGGGTTCTGCGTCCTGATGAAGTCGACGAACGGCTGCACGTTGAAGTCGTTCGCATGGCCCGTCACACCCTCGAACGAAAGTATGTTCCACTCCATGACCTTCAGGGTCTGGGCCTCGGCACAGGGCGAACCGAGCCATATGGCCGCCGTCGCCAATGCGGTTTTCAATATTACTGTTTTCATTGTTTTTTTAATTTTAGTTGTAGCCCTGGTTCTGTTTCAGGTTTACGCTTCCCTCGAAAGCCGCCGCAGGGATCGGGAAGACATGGTTGACGGCAGGGTTGAACGTGCGCCCATTTTCGAACGGCTCAGTGCCGGTAATGACAGGGGCAACGCCCAGCGTTCCCGGAGTATAGGTCAGTTTCAGTGCCGGCTGGGCACATGCGGCCTGCGCATCGCCCCAGCGCACGAGGTCGACGAAGCGGCTGGGAAGGAACTCGCCGGCCAGCTCGAGACGGCGTTCGCGTTTCAGTTCGGCTTTGGTCGCCGCGCTGTTCTCCGGCAGGCGGGCGCGTTTGCGGATGCGGTTGAGCAGCAGTTTGGCCTCGGCGTCGCCCTCGCCGTTCTTCCATATCAGCGCCTCGGCCTTCATCAGCAGCACGTCGGCAAAACGCACCAGACATGTGCCCAACGTGTTACTCATATAGTTGCCGTCGGTGTTGACGTCTTTGCCCAGACAGTCGACAGCCGCCCACGGAGAGAGGAACTTGCTCCAGGTGAGACATGTGGTCGAGGAGATGTTCCATGTCCGGTTCTGGCTGCTGACAGGGTCGTAGGTTACGCCGCCGAACTCCACGTCGCGCCCCACAAACCGGATGTGGTCGCCGGGTTTGAGGATGGTGGCGGGGAGCCGCTTGTCTGTCGGGTCGAAGGCATTCATCAACTCCACCGTCGGCTGAAAGTAGCCCCATGTGTTGATGAGGTTGTAACCGTTCTGGGTAAACGCCATCCCGTGATATTTGGGCCCCTCTTTGGCATTGCCCAACATCGAAAAGATGTATTCCGAGCAGAAGTTGTTCGCCTTCGTCCACAGGTTGGCGAACGCACTGTCGGTGCCGTCGTCAAACAGGTCGCGCCTGTCGGCGCCGCTCAGCGCCATGATCCTGTCGCAGAAGTCGATCACCGTGTCGTAATAGCGGGCGTCGTACTGTGCTGCATAAAGGGCGGCACGGGCGCCGAAAGCCCATGCGGCGGCCTTATGCGGATAGCCGTACAGGTCGGAGGGCAACTGCGAGAAGAGCGGCAAGCGGTTGCCTGCCTCCTGCATATCGCTGATTATCTGATCGTAATTCATCAGCACCGACGCAGGGCGCGGAGAGTCCATGTCTGCCGGCTCGGTGGTGTCGAGGATGATCGGGATGCCGCCGTTGGGGCCGTTGTCGCCATACCACGGAGCGAGCCACAGCATGGAGAGCCCACGGAAGAAATAGCCGATACCGACGGTCGTGCCTGTATAGTCGTTATCGAGATGCATCAGCGGCGTAACCTTAATGATATTGTTGGCCTTGGCTACATTCTCATACATGTATTTCCATATCCACCTCGCATCGCGGTCGTTGTTCGCGGCCATCCTGAATTCGCGAATGTCCTGTGCGGGAGCGCTGCTGCGTCCGACCACCATGTTGTCGCTGCAACACTCGAACCACATGTGCCCGCGTCCGGAAACCTCTTCGTAAGTAGTGAACCGGAAGAGCGCGGCGATCGCCTTGTCTACGTCCTCCCTTGTCTGCCATCCGGAGGGCTGGCCATATTTGGGCCTGTCGAGAAAGTCGCTGCATCCGGCCGTCGCAAGCACGCAGGCCAGTAATAACGGCTTTATTATGAACTTTTTCATAATTGTGCATTTTTTGAGATTAGAAATTCAGGTTTATACCGAAATTGAAGAAGCGGGGCACAGGATAGACCCCACGGTCGATGCCGTAATTGCTCACTTCGGGATCGATGCCGGTGTAATCAGTGAATGTCAGCAGGTTATCTGCGCTGGCATAAACGCGGACAGTGCATTTGTCCATACGGGCAAGCCGCATCAGGGAGGCGGGCAAAGTGTAGCCCAGTGTGATGTTTTTCAGGCGCAGATAGTCGCCCCTTTCGAGAAACATGTCGGTATGGTTGCTGTAATTGCCGTTGGGGTCGTTGGCAAGCGCCAGGCGGGGCCATTTGCTGCCGGACGGATTGAAATCGTAGGCGTCGAGCACGTCGACGATGAGGTTGCCGCCATCGTTGCGCCCATTCATGGCCATCTGTTTCAGTCCGTTATAAATATGGTTACCTGCCACGCCATAGAACATCAGGCTCAGGTCGAATCCCCTGTAATCGGCCGATGCGCCGAACGAGAAAGTGCGCGTCGGATCATACGAGCCCATCAACACCATATCCTTGCTGTCGATCTTGCCGTCGCTGTTGGTATCCACGTAGCGCAGATCGCCCGCCTTTGCGTTCGGCATGATGATGGAGGTCTGGCCTGTTTTGGGGTCTTTGTAGACATACTTGGCCACCTCGTCGTCGGAGCGGAAGATGCCGGCCGTGCGATAGACCATGAACGAGTGCCACGGGTATCCTGCCTGAGAGTAGAGCAGCGTGCGGCTGTTGAGGTTGGGAGAGGTGTGGGCGACTGGGTCGAGACGGGTGCCGTAGCTCTTGACATAGCCGTTGTTGAAGTTCAACTGTCCCCACACGTTGACGCCTACCTGCCCTAGGCGGCGATGCCATGCGGCGGAGAACTCCCAGCCGCGGTTGACCACCTCGCCCATGTTGCCCATCGGGGCCACGCTGACGCCGATATGCTGCGGCGTGGGGATACGGTCGATCAGGTCTTTGGTGCGCTTGTCATACCAGTCGACGGTGACCTCGAGCGAGCGGTCGAACAGCCCCAGGTCGATACCGATGCTGGTTTGTTCCGTAACTTCCCACCGCGCATAGGGGTTGGGGATAGTGCTGAGATAGGTGCCGTAAATTTGGTTGTCCAATCCGCTGCCGAATATCGCCCCCCTCTGTTCAGCCTGCAATGTTGCTTCCGCCACATCCGAGGGGTAGAGGTCGACGTTGCCCACGCGGCCCCATCCGCCCCTGACCTTGAACAGATTGAGCCAGCCGTTCAGGCCGAGGCTGCGGACGAAGGGTTCTGAGGTCAGTTTCCACGAAGCGGAGACGGCGGGGAACAGGTCGTACTGTCGCCCTTCGGGCAGGCGCGAGGAGCCGTCGCGGCGAAGGCTGCCGACCATGAAGTAGCGGTCGTCATACGAGTAGCTGACACGTCCGAATGCGGAAAGCATCGACTCCTCGAATTTGCGCTCGACCGGGTTGCGGTTCCACGCTGCGCCGTCGTAGATCAGTCCGTGTTCGTCCTCCAGCGGATAGGTTTGCGTATATGTCTCCTTGCGCGAGGTACTGACGAAATCCATCGAAAAGCCGGCCATCGCGTTCACGTTGTGCTTTGCTGCGAATACTTTCGAATATGTGGCGACATTCTCCCACAGCCAGTGGTATGTCTTGGTGTGAAACTCCTCGCGGAAGTTCGCGGCGCGGATAAGCCCGGATTCGAGCATTTTGGGATAGAACTCGTCGGCGTCGCGCAGGTTGAGGTTCGCCGTGAAGTCCGAATGGAACGACAGGCTTTTGATCGGGTTGATCTCCAGCGAACTGGTCGAAAACACCTTTGCGTCGGGATAGCGGCGGTGCATCCGCGTAAGGGCGGCCACGGGATTGTAGAGGCTCGGATAGCCCGCCACGTTGGAGCCTGGGAGCGTCGTGCCGCCGAACACCCGCCCGCCTTTGGCGTCGAGCACGTAGGTGCCGTCGGGATTCATCTGGTAGACCGAGGCCGAGCGCGGATACCATACTGCGCCCATGATAGGCCCCTCGTGGCTGGTGTCCACATTGCCCTGTCCGTCGGAGTAGGCCACGGTCAGCTGCTCGGAAAATTTCAGCCATTTGGTAGCCTGAAAACTGTTGGTAAGGCGGGCGTTGATCCCCTCGCTCCATGTGTTGAGCAGCGTGCCCTCGCTCTTGTCGTAGGCCAGCGAGAAGAGCGAAGTTATCGTCTCGCTGCCGCCGGAGAGAGTCACGCCGTAATGCTGCACCCTGCCGGTACGGAATATCTCTTTCAGCCAGTCGGTACGGGTGACCTCGCCCTCGGGATATTGCGCAGGGTCGGCAGCCGAGGGCAGCATTGCGCCGGACGAATTGGCAACCGCCTTGGCCCACACTTCGTTATACTGCTTGGCCGTGAGCATGTTCGGCAGGTTGCGCACCGACTGGTAGCCGTTGGAGGCGTTTACGTCCACCCTGATCCTGCCCGCTTTGGCCTTTTTGGTCGTAATGAGCACCACGCCGCTTGCGCCGACCTTCGAGCCATAGATTGCCGACGAAGCGGCGTCTTTGAGCACGGTGACCGTCTCGACGTCTTCTATCGAGTATGGGGCGTTGGGCACGCCGTCCACGACGAACAGCACCCCGTTGGCCGAACTGCGGTCGTTATCTTCGCCTTTCGAACCGCGTCCACGGATGGCGAAGGCGGTGCCTTTCAGCGGATCGCCCTCTTTCTGTATCGTAAGGCCGGGAATACGGCCCTGCAACACCGTACCGATGTCGGAGGGGCGACCTTTCACCACGTCGTCCATCTTCACGGAACTAACCGACATGGAGAGATCCTCCTTGCGCTGGCTGCCGTAGCCGATGACTACCAGCTCTTTCATCTGCTGCTCGTCCTCGCTCATAATCACTTGCAGGAAGTCGCGGCTTCCGACAGCCTGCTCCACCGTCCGATAGCCGATGCCGGAGAACACCAGCGTTGCATCGCGCCCCGGTACCTGGATCGAGAATTTTCCCTCGCCGTCGCTGGTCGTACCGCCCGTGCCGCCCTTGACCCTGACGCTCACGCCCGGCAACTGTTTGCCTGCGTCGTCATGCACGGCGCCGCCGACGGTAACGTTCTGTGCGGTCGCCGGACTGCCTGCTCCAAGCACGAAAACAAGGAGCAACATCAGCCTGAAAAATGACCTGCTTTGAATAATCATACTTTTAAGAATTTAATAGTTAGACATTAAGACCATGCAATACGATGTTTGTGCAGATAAGAAATACGGCGCAAAAATAAAAACGATCCGCCAACAACTTATTATAAAAATGTTAAGATTTTCAATCCCCTGACATGCAACAGAAATTAACCCGCCGACGCAACCCGAAAAATTACATATATTCCCAACACAAAAATAAAATTATTATTATGCCGTTGTGGTGTATTTTTGCGTATTAATATCCTCAAATCGCGCAAAAAATTATACATATTAATAAAAGCGTGGCGTGACCGCATATTTTGCGACCACGCCACGCCACCGGCGGCAGGAGAAAGGCGCAGTCACTTGAACCTGTTGCGAACACGATATTCGGAGGGAGTGCAGCCTTTAATCTTTTTGAACAGGCGCGCCAGGTTCTTATAGTCCCAGCAATCCATTTCGTCGGCGATCTCGACGATGGGGGCGTTGGTCTCCAGCAGCCTGACGGCAAACCGTTCGACTTGCAGGCGGATAATATAGGCGTGGATCGGGATGCCGATCTCCTGCCGGAAACGGTTCTCGAGCAGCCGTTTCGAAAACGGCACCAGGCGGGTCAGCCGGTCGATGGTCAGCGTCGGTACGCCGCTCTGGTGGATATATTGCAAAACGGTGGAGATATGGGGGTCGCCGGTGGCATAGATGTCGGTAGAGCGGCGGGTGGTGACATGCGTCGGGTAGATCACAACGTCGTCATAATGCGCATCCGGCTCCCTGATCATGCGCTCCATAAGCATCGCCGCTTCGTAGCCTCCCTTCTCGACCGACTGATTGATCGAAGAGAGTTGCGGATCGGACAGCGTACAGATGGTCTCGTCGTTGTCCACACCCAGCAGGGCTATCTGTTCGGGTATCATCACGCCGCACTGTTTGCATGCCTCGGCGATGTACTGTGCCTGGTTGTCGTCGCAGGCCATCATGGCAACGGGTTTGGGCAGCATTTTCAGCCATTCGATAAGCGGGGCGGACTCATAATACCAGAGCCGGTTGAAATCCTCGTTCTGGTATTCATAAAAAACGGCTTCGGGAAGGTGTTCCAACACGGTATCCCTGAACCCGTCGCAACGTTCGGACGACCACACGATGTCCTTGAAGCCATAGAAGGCAAAGTGGCGGAATCCCTTGCGCAGGAAGTAATCGGCCCCGATTTTCCCTGCAAGGCGGTGTGCCCCTGTGATGTTGGGTATCTCCGTGAAGCGCGATTTGAAATCCTGGGCAATGACGGCGATGCCGTTTTCCCTGAAAATGTCCACACGGTCCGTATTATAGAACTGGGCTATGATACCGTTGGCACGCCACTCTTTCGCCCAGGCAAGAATACCCTCTATCCCGTGTTCGACCCGATATGAAAACGGCATCTTGCACAGCACCCATGATCCGTGTTCTTTAGAATAGCGAACAATGCCTTTGAGAAGGTTCTTGGCATACTCCTCCGACAAATCCGTAAGCAAAATTATTCGAGGCATATATGGATATTTATTGCTTATAAAAAGCAAAAATATACAAAAACTTTTCTTTTTTGAGATTTTTGATTTGATTGGAAGGATAGTTACACATGTTATGCATTTATAAGATAGCGATAATAAATGTTGTTTGTGCCGGACGTCGTCCGTATGTGTATATTTAATTTTGATAATTAACCAGACAAATGCCATGAATAATCCGGACGCTGGTTACGAAGATATTTTGGAAACGCTGC
>JAIRQC010000031.1 GCA_031256675.1 Rikenellaceae bacterium | reverse complement strand
TTACTGCGCTGCGATTTTCGGCCCGCAGACGGCGAAGGACGTCGCGATGCCTCGGGCAGAGCGGGCAGCCCTCCGCGGAGCGCGGCTGCGGACTGCCGACCTTGCTCCGCAAGGCCGTTTTTAACCAAAACTTTGCTACCCGTCGGCAACCAAACTGCTCCGGTCGGAGATCATTCTCATCATAATCTGTTAATTACTCCCTTCGCTATTCGGAGTCTCCCTCCGCGAGACGAGCCTGCGGGCCAAAAACCACTACACATTATACAGTTACCTCTCTACTTTGTCGTTTTCCGTTTGAACATATAGTACATCGCCTGTTTGTGGGGCACGTTACACTCGTATTCGCCAGTGGCCACGACCAGCTCCTGCGCAAGCATCTTCTTGCGAAAGTTGCGGTTGTCCATCTCCTTGCCCAGCGCCGCCTCGAACAGGTTTTGCAACTGACGCAGCGTAAACCTGTGGGGCAAACACTCGAACGGTATAAGCCCCTGATCGAACATGGCGGTCATGTGGTCGATGCCCGCGATCAGTATGTTGTTGTGGTCGAGGGCCAGACGTTTCACCTCGTCGAGCGGCACCCAACTGGCATTCTTGCGAAGAGCGCACTCAACAAGCCTCTCGTCGAGGCGAACCATGGCAAAGAACACAACAGTTATCACGCGCGTCAGCCGCACGTTGTAATAGTTGTTGATCCAGTCGAGCTCCATCCCGTTCACACGGCACGGATCGGAAAAAGTCTTCATCTGGCGCAACGGCAGGTTGCGCACTCCGGTCAGCTCGTCCGTCACGCGGTGGGCGGCGCTGTCCAGATCCTCCGTGTCGGCGATCAGGCTGCCCGGCAACTTCATGTCCACAACCTCCTCGCCGACCGGCGGCATAGGGTACATGGGAATAGGTATAGATTTCGCAGCCAGTTGCTCTCAAAAGATATGGCAAGGAGTATTTCGGAGATAAAAGAGATTGTTGCCGCGGAGTTCATGCAAAGCGCGGCGGCATTTGCAAGATATGGAGTAAAGGCGCGGGGCGAGTGAGCATCCTGTATTGTCATTACAATATTATTTAATGGTTGCAGTTCGACTGGGTGTACGATCTGGCGGAATTGTGGTTGTAAAACCGCGATTGTTCGAGGCTCGACCGTCAAATTTATCGTGTCAAAAGAGGTGCATTCCACCATTTTTAGCTGCATTACTATTCAACCAGCCGGTGTCCGCCGAGTACTTTGTCTGCATGATCGGCCACGAGCCGGTATGCCATATGGCTGTCTGTCCTCTCTTCACCGCAGGGCATACCGTGCCACGCAACTCGTGATAATGCCCAAGTGGCAGGGCATAGGCGTGGGCGCAAAGTTTCTCACCTCCGTATGCGAATGCTATTTGTAGGAGCTGTGTCGACGTGGCTGCAAATTGCCTGTGTTTTTCCATACCTCCTGTCCACAGCTGTGCGGAGCACTGCGATACTCAATGCAGTGGATACAACCGGCGCAAGCCTTGTCAGGTTCAAACAAAGTCAAATTCCAGCGCTCGATAGTGCGTTCGTCGGCACACAAAAGAGCGAAAGACAGGGCGATCTGCGGCTATGTAGGCCATTTTCGCGCAGTATAAGCGTTCAAATACGTCGGCAAAGACAGTCAGAATCCCATACAATAGCGGCACGTTCGCATACATGGAGGCCAAGCGCGTGATAAAGTCGCTCGACCATGCCGTATGGGACGGGACATATATATGTCGACGAGACTATCGCCTCACTGCTGACCGAGTGTATCAGCAACGAGCAGTTGGCGAAATTGCGTAATGGCGTGCTTATCTTCCACTCTTCGCCGTTACCATACGGCAGGAACGCATCCTCGAACGATGTTTGATCGGCCTTTAAGCATGGTTCAAACGCGCCGTTCCATAGGTCGAAGTATACAACGTTCGACCCGAAAGTGTTGCCGCCGACGCATTACAGAACGCCTGACAAATTAAAAGAACTGCTATGGCTCCTTAAACAATGAAACTGACTTTTGTCCTCTCCATAAATACTGATACTATAGGTTCTGTATTGTATTTAACCGATATTTGAGTGCATCCCACAATTCTTTTTCGCACATCTCGTTTGCAGGATTATAAGGTATGTATTCTACATCCTTTTTCTATCCTTTCCACAATATCATAGGTTGAAATTTAATATGTCATACTGAAGTCGAAACAGCAACGAAGCGAGGGCAGAGACTGCTCGCGGGCTATGTCAAGGTAGCGCAAGGAAACCAACGAGCCAGAGGCAACCTCAAAAAGCAACCAAAAGCCATCTCGAAAGGAAACCACCGGTAGCCATGAAAAGTTGCCGATGGCAACAAAGGGCGCCTTCGAATGGTAGTCAGATGCAACAAAAGGCAAGCCAGAAAGACAAACAAAAGCAACCAACTGTAACCCAGAAAGACAGCCAGAGGCAATAAATGACAACAAAATTTGCTAACTACAACCCCAAAAGACAGTCAAATGCAATTTCGAAAGGTAATTTAGCGGCTGCCTCTCTGCTCCAATAAACAGCACTTTATCGAAACAATAAGGTTGACTTTCGAGTTTGCAACACTTTGTTCCGTTCTGCTCGTAGTGAGATGTTACTCTGGTTTGCATAAAATTGTATGAATATCCGCCTATGCTCCTAAAAACAATTGCAAAGCCATGATATTCAGCCTGTTTTCCGGCTTAACTATGCTTTACGCAAACAATGTGATTTTGAGGACATTTAGTGCACTTTTAAGGTGCACATGCATACAGGCGTACAAGTGCACAATCGTACAGGCGTACAAGCATACAGTCGCACAGACAGATAAAGGCATACAGACACACATGCTGACATGCATAATAAAATCGCGCCGCCATAAACATCGCCATAAATACCGTCATATAAACGCCTCTTATAAATATGGTATTGGCTACTGAACTAAGCGATGATTGTCGCGCTTTGGAAATATCTCAGGGCGGACATTATCCCTACGTTTGTCGCCAATACCCATAAAATCGCAGCGTCATAAAAGTGCGCCGCATAAAATATCGCGGTGACATAAAATTGTACTGCCCTAAAACGCTGAATATCAAATATTGCTCCCAACAAAACAGACAGGCGCATTGTTATTCTGGCGAATATCCGTAAATTTGCACGGATTAACCGTTTCGAATGAAATTCACGCTTCAACATACCTCGCCGTCGACCGGGGCGCGGGCGGGACGCATCGCCACCGACCACGGCGAGATACTCACCCCGATCTTTATGCCCGTCGGTACGGCGGCCAGCGTCAAGGGGGTTTTTCACCGCGATCTCGCCAGTGAGATCCGCGCACAGATCATTCTTGCCAATACCTACCACCTGTACCTCCGCCCCGGAATGGAGATCATCGAGCAGGCCGGAGGGGTGCACCGGTTCAGTTCGTGGAGCGGGCCGATGCTCACCGACAGCGGCGGCTATCAGGTGTTTTCGCTCGCCGCCGCTCGCAAACTTACGGAGGAGGGATGCCGGTTCAGCTCGCATATCGACGGCTCGAAACACCTGTTCACCCCCGAAACCGTCATAGACGTCCAGCGCACTATCGGGGCCGACGTCATGATGGCCTTCGACGAATGTCCGCCGGGCGACGCACCGTATGACTACGCCCGCAAGTCCCTGTCGCTCACCCATCGCTGGCTCGAACGCTGCTTCGAACGCTTTGCCGCGACAAGCCCCAAATATGGCCACACGCAGTCGCTTTTCCCCATCGTTCAGGGCTGCATCTACGAGGATTTGCGCACAGAATCGGCCCGCTTCGTGCAGCAGTTCGACGCCGACGGCTATGCCATCGGAGGCCTTGCCGTCGGCGAGCCCGCCGAACAGATGTACCGCATGATAGAGCTCGCCAACGCCATACTGCCCGCCGACAGGCCCCGCTACCTTATGGGGGTCGGCACGCCTGAGAACATACTGGAAGCCATCGACCGCGGCGTGGACATGTTCGACTGCGTGATGCCCACGCGCAACGGACGCAACGGGATGCTCTTCACAAGCGAGGGCGTTATCAACATCCGCAACGAGAAGTGGCGCAACGATTTCTCGCCGATCGACCCCTCCGGCACGGCTTTTGTCGACAGCGCATACACAAAGGCTTACCTTCGCCACTTGGCCGTCGCCGGCGAGATGCTCGCCGCGCAGATCGCCTCGCTGCACAATCTGGCGTTCTACCTCTGGCTGGTCGAGAGCGCCCGCGAACACATTCTCCTGGGCGACTACCGGCAGTGGAAGGAGCAGATGATCCCCCGCATAACCAAAAGATTATGAAAAAGCTATCGCGGCGACTGGCCGGAGCGTCCGGCTTGAAGATACTCGACCTCTACATAATAGGGAAATTCCTCGGTACGTTCCTGTTCGCCCTCGGGCTGATAGTGATCATCATCGTCATTTTCGACGCCGCCGAAAAGATCGACGACTTCACCGAGCTCAAAGCCCCGCTCTCGAAGATCATTTTTCAGTATTACTTCAATTTCGTCCCCTTCCTTATCAACCAGTTCAGCGGGCTGCTGACATTCATAGCGGTCATTTTTTTCACCTCCAAACTGGCCTACCGCACCGAGATCATCGCCATGCTCTCCGGCGGGGTAAGCTTCCGGCGGCTGATGTGGCCCTACATGATCTCCGCCACGGCCATCGTCTCGCTTTCGCTGCTGCTGAACCTTGTCGTGATCCCTGCGGCCAATGTCAAGCGGGTCGACTTTGAGTCCAAATACCTGAAAATGTTCCAGAACGGACAGTCGAGCAGCCACATCTACCGCCAGATAGAGCAGGGGATTTTCGTCTACATCCGCGGCTATTCGCGGCTCGAACGCCGCGCCGAGTTTCTCGCCATCGAACGCTACGATGGCAATGTCCTTGCGGCCTCCTGCGACGCTTCCGACGCCGTGTTCAACCCCGAGACCAGCCATTGGAGCGCCCCGAAATACCTACTGCGCCAGTTCGACTCGCTCGGTCGCGAGACCTTCGAAAGGCGCGAGCGGCTGGACACCCTCATAAACCTTCAGGCCGAAGAGCTGGGGCGCGTCGAGGAGCTCGTCAAGACGATGGACATCGCAACTCTCAACCGCTTCATAGCCCAGCAGCGCGCCAAAGGCTCCGACATGATCGACCAGTTCGAGGTCGAACGGCAGGCCAGGTATACCTTCCCGATGGCCTCTTTCATCCTCACTCTGATGGGCGTATCGCTCTCCTCGCGCAAGGTGCGCGGCGGCACGGGGCTCCACATCGGCCTCGGGATCGGCCTCTGCGCCTCGTACATCCTCATCAGCCGCTTTGCAGAGGAGTTCGCCAAAGGCGGATTGCTGCCGCCATACATCTCCATGTGGATACCGAACCTCATATACCTCGCCATAGCGATATATCTCTATCGCAAGGCCCCAAAATAGGAAAGCAAATGTATATAGCACGGGCCAAACGGAGGGAGAACATAGCCGAATATGTCCTGTACCTGTGGCAGTTGGAAGATCTGCTGCGGGCGCTGGACTTTGGCGCCGATGAGGTGTGGAGGCGGCTTGTGGAGCCTTGCGACGTCGGGGAGGCGGAGCGGCAGGAGCTGTTTTTGTGGTATATGGAGCTGGCGAACCTGTTGAAGGAGGAGGGCAAGACGGCTTCGGGCCATCTGGAACATACGCTGCATATCGTCGCCGACCTGCAAAACCTTCACAACCGGCTGATGTCGCTGCCTGCCGCAGAGAGCTACCGCAGGGCATACGCCACCCTCGCCCCTGAGTTGCCGCGGCTGAGGGCGACGGTGGGGCGGGAGGTGACCGATGTGGAGTTGTGCTTCCGTGCGCTGTACGGCGCGATGCTCTATAAAATGAAGGGCGAGCGGGAGATGGCGGACGATGTGTTGCGGCTGGCGTCGCCCGTGGTGGCGCAACTCGCCGACGCTTACCGCCGCGCCGAGCGGGGAGAACTGGACCTTTTTGAAGAATAACGTTCGCGGCCTTATGGATTTTCATTCCAATATATTATCTTTGCAGGCTAAAAATTGTTTGGAACGATGAATATCGCAAGAGAGAGCCTCGGCGAGTTGGTTTCGCTGCTCAGGGTTACCGTCGAAGAGGGCGACTATGCTCCCGCCGTCGACAAGATGCTGCACGACTACCGCCGCAAGGCCAATATCCCCGGCTTCCGTCCGGGAATGGTGCCGATGGGGATCATCAACAAAATGTACCGCAAGGGCGCGATAGCCGAACAGGCCTACAAGGTCGCCTCGGAGGCCTGCTCGAAGTACATGGAGGAGAACGGGATAGACTATATCGGCGACATAATGCCGGGCGAGGGACAAAAGCCGCTCGACTTCGAGAACAACCTCGCGCACGAGTTCCTCTTCGAGTTTGCCGAGGCGCCGAAGGTGAATATCGAGCTGCCGGGCAAGGAGAAGTTGACCCGCTACGAGATCCGGATCGACAAGAAGATGGAGGAGAACTACCGCTCCAGCTACATGCGCAAGTTCGGCCGCCTGGTCGACGCAGACAGCGTCGAGGGAGAGGACGCGCTCACCGTCACGCTCGACAACGAGGCGATGAACATCAGCGAGGCCTACGTCGGGCTGATCCAGATGAGCGAAGAACAGCGCAAGCCGTTCGTCGGCAGGAAAGTCGGCGACTCCCTGCCGGTCAACGTCGACGAACTATACCCCAACCCCGCCCAGCGTGCGTCGATCCTGCAACTCAAAGAGGCCGAACTCGAGGGTATCAACCCCAACTTCACGCTGACCATTACGCGCATCCGCCGTTTCGCCGAGCCGGAGCTCACCCCCGAATTTTTCAAGAACGCCTTCCCCGGCGGCGAGGTCGCCGACGAGGCGGGGCTGGCGAAGCATCTCCGCACGCAGATCGAGGCCGAGCTCGCCCGCGAAAGCGGCTATCTGCTCGCCGCCGACGTTCGCGCGTTGCTGCTCAAAAAGGCCGACCTGCAAATGCCCGTCGAGTTCCTCAAAAAGTGGCTTGCGGCGATCAACGAAAACCGCTTCTCGCCGCAGGAGATCGAGCGCGACTTCGGCCCGTTCCTCGAGATGATGAAGTGGAGCCTCGTTCGCAAACACTTCATTGCCACCCTCGGCGTTGAGGTCACCCCCGACGACGCACTCGCCGAGGCCAAAAACGTCGCGATGGCCCAGTTCGCCCAGTACGGCCTCAACACCGCCTCCGACGAGATGCTGGCCCCATACGCCAAATCAATGCTCGAGAACAGGGAGCAGGCCAAGAAGATCTACGAACAACTCTTCGACAACAAGGTCATCGAGGCAGTAACGCCCCTCATACCCTCCGAGACCAAATCCGTCACCGCCGACCAGTACAGCAAGATCGTCGATGAGCGAAACGCCGCATAACTTATGAAAAAGTCTGAATTTGAGCGGTTCGCGCGGGGAGTGATGGGTATTTCGAGCCTGAAGCTCGACGGTTACGCCTCGATGCACGACGGCTTCATCTCGCCGACCATCATCGAGGAGCGACAGTTGAACGTTGCGACGATGGATGTGTTCTCGCGGCTGATGATGGACAGGATCATCTTTCTGGGCGTTCCCGTTTTTGACGACGCGGCCAATATCATCCAGGCGCAGATGCTGTTCCTCGACTCGTGCGACCCGGGCAAGGATATAAAACTCTACATCAATTCGCCGGGAGGCTCGGTGTCGGCCGGCTTCGGCATCTATGATACGATGCAGTTCGTCCGATCGGACGTGGCGACGATATGCACGGGCCTGGCGGCGAGCATGGGCGCGGTGCTGCTGGCGGCGGGGGCGGCGGGTAAACGCTCGGCGTTGCCCCACTCCAAAGTGATGATACACCAGCCGTTGGGCGGCGTGCAGGGCCAGGCGTCGGACATCGAGATCACAGCCAAACAGATCTTGCAGACCAAACGCGAGATCTACGAGGTGCTGGCACTCCATACGGGAGTCCCCGTGGAGAAGATCACTGCCGACGCCGACCGCGACTACTGGATGTCGTCAAGCGAAGCGGCAGATTATGGCCTGATAGATAACGTATTGACGAAAGAGACAAAATAGCATGGCGAAAAAGGTGTCGAGTAATGACGATTGCTGCTCGTTCTGCGACCTGCCGCGTAGCGAGGTCGATGCGATGTTCGGCGGCAACGAAGGCGCGTTCGTCTGCGACCGCTGCATCGAGCACGGCCACAAACTGTTGCAGGAGACCGTGGGAAAACGAAAGCCCGGCGTGCCGGAGGTGCGCATGGAAGAGCTGCTCAAGCCGCAGGAGATCAAACGGTTCCTCGACCAGTGGGTCATCGGGCAGGATGCGGCCAAAAAGTTCCTGTCGGTGGCGGTCTACAACCACTACAAACGGCTCTACCACGCACAGGGCAAGGCGCCGGAGGTGGAGATAGACAAGTCGAACATCATAATGATAGGCCCCACCGGCACGGGCAAGACGCTGCTGGCCCGCACGATAGCCAGGCTGTTGAAGGTGCCGTTCACCATCGTCGACGCCACGACCCTCACCGAGGCCGGTTATGTGGGCGAGGACGTAGAGGGGATACTCTCGCGCCTCTATCAGGCTGCCGACTACAACCTTCCGCTCACCGAACGCGGCATAATATTCATCGACGAGATCGACAAGATAGCCCGCAAGGGCGACAACCCCTCCATAACGCGCGACGTGTCGGGCGAGGGGGTGCAGCAAGCCCTGTTGAAGATCCTCGAAGGGGCGGTGGTCAACGTTCCGCCCGAAGGGGGGCGCAAACATCCGGAACAGAAGTTCGTGCAGGTCAACACATCCGACATTCTGTTCATCTGTGGCGGGGCGTTCGACGGCGTGGAGCGCAAGATCGCCCAGCGGCTCAACACCAACGCCGTGGGTTACGACCGCATCGGCAGCCGCACGATGATCGACCGCGACAACCTGATGCAGTACGTCATGCCGCAGGATCTCAAATCGTTCGGCCTGATCCCTGAGCTGGTGGGACGTTTGCCGGTGTTGACCTACCTCGAGCCGCTTGGTCGCGAGGCCCTGCGACGGATACTTACCGAGCCGCGAAACGCCATCGTCAAGCAGTACGTGAGCCTTTTTGCCCTCGACGGCGTGGAGTTGCATTTCGACGACCAGGCGCTGGACTACATCGTCGACAAGTCGATCGAGTTCAAACTCGGCGCCCGCGGCCTGCGCTCGATCTGCGAGGCGATCATGATGGACGCCATGTTCGACATGCCGTCGGAAGGGTCGCCCGATGGCAGGAGTTTCACCGTTACCGCCGACTACGCCCGACAGAAGATCGAGACCTCGCCCTATCTGCGCAGCGTCTGCTGACCCTCGCGGTATGTCCGGTATTTGAGCCGCGGCAGCAGTTCGGCGCGGGTTCGGGCCGTGTCGCCGTAATATGACGACATGCCGATGGTTATGAAGTCCTGCGTGAGCGGCGCGCGCGAGCCTGTGACTGCCGAAAACGTTTCGCACGCCCAGGCCGCCGCACGGATCATCCATACGGGCATACGCCACGGTTTCGGACAGCCCCACACAGCGCAACAGCCGTCGATAAACTGCTGCAACGTCTGCACCCCTTCGTCGCCGAGGTGGTAAATGCCGCGGACTTCGGGGTTCAGTAATGCCGCAACGGTCGCGGCGAGACAGTCCTCCGTTGATATGAGATGTATCCATGTCGGCTGCCGCCACACCCCCAACAGCCGGCGGCGGGCCAGCCACCGCATGGCGTCGATCATCAGTATCCCATCCCCGTAAACCATCCCCAGCCGCAGTGACACCGCCTCCATGCCTGTGCACGCGCTCCGGTCGAACAGCAGCCGCTCCTCGTCGAGCCTCGTGCGGGCGTGCACCGAGACCGGACTGCCGGTCAGTATGCCCTTCGCAGGTGCGGCGGGCGAGCTTTCCCCCTCAACATGCGGAAAACTCGCCAACACGACGCGCCTTACCCCTGCCTGTTCTGCGGCGGCGAGCAAATTCCGGAAATATAGCGTGTTGGTCGTGGGCAGGAACCTCTCCGGACGGGCGCGGAACAGCACTCCGGCGAAATGTATCACCGCGTTCACCCCCTGCAACGCTTCGTTGAGCGTTTCGGGGCGCGCCAGATCGACCCTGAACACCTCGACCCTCTGCCTGTCGCGCAGTTCGGGGGCCACGTCGCGGCGGTGGACGAGCAGGTTCAGCTCCGCAAGCCCCTCCGCAGCGAGCCGCCGCGCCAGCAGCCCGCCCAGGTTCCCCGCCGCGCCGGTTATGGCTATCTTCATCGGAACAGGTTTTTTATCAGCGCGACGCTCTCCATGAACCGGTTGTCGGAATAGCCGGTGACGATCAGCTTCCTGGCCGCCGCGACGGAGCATTTCTGATATTTGGCGTAGGCGGCAGCGGCAGCCGAATGCACCGCGCGGTCGTCGCCTCCGGCGATATACGCGGAGAGGGCGTCGTGCAGGGTGTAGGCTTCAGGACACATCAGGTTGGTAGTCCAGAGCAGCGGGCCGGCGCCGGAGGCCTTTATGTATGGCGTGAAATATTGTCGGCTGGCGCAGGCAAGAACGATCGCCCGCCTTTTCGACCCGCCCGACCCGCCGGAAGCGCCGGAACTGCCGCTGTCGGCGGGATTGCCGGAAGCCACGCCTGTGGAGAGGCTGAAATCCATCAGCCCGTTATGTCCCACATATACCGCGACCTCCGCACTGGGTAGCTTCACCCCGCCCGCCTCAATGCTTATGGACGAAGTCCCTGCGCACGCTTTGAGAAAGTCTGTTGTGCACTGTTTGATATGTTTGCCGTTGTAGGCGTCGGCCACCAGATGCCACTGTCCGCTGCGGTGGCGGAAGACGATGCGCTCCAGCACAACGCTGTCCCTGTCGGGGAAACCGGCCACGGAGGCCACGCGCTTCCACTCGGAGCTCTTGCCGAAAAATGTCTTTATGCCGTATGCGCAGCCCCAGTAGAGGTTGGCGGCGGGCTTCTGTCCGTTGCCGATGGCGGAGGGAACCTTCACGATGCCCTGATATTTGTTGTCGCACAGGGCAGTCATCACATGTACCGTCCGCTGCGCGCGCACACCAGCCGCCGCCACGAGAAACAGCGCGCAAAGAGATATTTTCATCGCGGTATTTTTATACAGTGGCCTTTTTATGCAAAGATATTTATTAATTTTGAAATCTCTAAAAAACATGTGATCATGACAACAACCATACTGCTTGTGGCGGCGGCGATCCTTGCGGCGGTCAACCTCGTCGTCGCGCTGGCCCGAAAGCCCGACAACAGCGAGATCCTGAACAGACTGAACGGCGTGCGCGATGAAACGCTGAACGGTGTGCGCGACGAAACAGCGCGCCTCGACAAGCTCGTTCGCGAGGAGTTTCGCGAGAACCGAAGGGAGAGCAGCGAGGCTTTCCAGACCAACAGGAAAGAGAGCGCAGAGGCCTTCAAGAACAACCGCGAGGAGCTGAACCGCTCGCTGAAAGAGATTCGCGACACCATCGAGCGTAAACTTGCGGGTATTCAGGAGGACAACAACAAACGGCTCGAAGAGATGCGCAAAACGGTGGACGAGAAGTTGCAGGAGTCGATCAACAAACGCTTCAACGAGTCGTTCGAGCTCATCAGCAAGCGGCTCGAAGAGGTACAGAAGGGATTGGGCGAGATGCAGACCCTCGCCGGCGATGTGGGGGGGCTGAAAAAGGTGTTGACCAACGTCAAGACGCGCGGCACGTTCGGCGAGGTGCAGCTCGAAATCCTGCTCGACCAGATCCTATCGCCCGAACAGTACGAGACGCAGGTTGCTGTCAGGCCGAACGAATTTGTCGACGCGGCAGTGAAACTTCCCGGCCAGAGCGACGACGGGGCCATGCTGCTGTTGCCGATCGACTCGAAATTTCCCGTCGAGGACTATCAACGGCTCTGCGACGCTTACGACGCGGGCCAGCCAAAGGAGAGCCTCGTCGCACTGCGCAAGCGGTTCGAGACGGCGGTGCGCAACACGGCCAAAAGCATCGCCTCGAAGTATGTCAACCCGCCGGCGACCACCGATTTCGCCATCATGTTCGTGCCGTCGGAGGGGATATACGCCGAGATACTGCGTTCGGTGGAGCTTTTCGAGTCGCTGCGTCGCGACCTGCGCATTACCGTCGTCGGCCCGACGAACCTGGCGGCATTTCTGAGCAGTCTGCAAATGGGTTTCCGGACGCTGGCCATCCAAAAGCGGACGAGCGAGGTGTGGACGATACTGGGGGCGGTGAAGACGGAGTTCGGGAAATTCGGCGATGTGCTCGACCGCGCCTCGCGGCAGTTGCAAAGCGTAACTAACAGCATAACCGACGCAGGGGTCAGGACGCGGGCCATCGAGCGCAGGCTGCGCACCGTCGAGTCGTTGCCACAGGAGCAGACCGCCGCGCTGTTGGGCGAGGCAATCGAGATTGAGCAGGACGCCAACACGGCAAACGAAGAGGAAAATATTTAATATGAATCAAGGGTTGAAACTGTTAGATTCAGGCGTGATATTAATATTGTGTTGTTTTGGCGGGAGTGGCGTCTTTTGTGACCCGCAGTTTTTGTGGCCTGCAGCCGACGAGGGGAGGCTTCGTTGAATGACGCTGCCGAAGCCGCCGGCGAAAGGCATTACGGCGACATGTCGGCGAGCCTGCGCCCGAGATGGCCGCGGGTTGCGAGTTGTTGGTTGTGGATTGTTGGTTACTGGTTGTGAGTTGTTGGCGTAGCCCTCCGGCTTCTGCGAGGCCGAAAAGCACAGTTCAACGCTCTTACCGTCAGCATATTGCCAGCTGAATGCCCAATTGTCTATTAAATTATCAACCGAACGTCCCCTTGTTCCGCCCTTAGTTTGCATGTTTAATTATTAGTATGTATCTTTATGAAATATTCATGGTCTTTGTCGCACGCAACAAACGTTTTCACCCTGATGCACGGCCCGCCATAAAAGGCTTAGCCATAAACGTTAACATAAATTCGAATATACCTATTTATTAGCAGGACGAGAGCAAAACTAAAATATATTAACATGTCTTGAAAACCATCCGGCGATAACCATCAAAATAAATATCAGGATACCACATCACAAGGCAACCATCAAGACAACCATCACAAAATAACCATCAAGATAACCATCACAAGGCAACCATCACAAAATAATCATCACAAGATAATCGCCCAGATAAACAACAGGATAACCATCACAAGATAATCATCAAGATAGCCATCAGGGATGAAAATCGGAATAACCGCAGGTAAAACAGAGACAATAATACTAAAAAACCATATCTGCCATGAAAAGCATACTGATCTCAATTTTTTGCCTGTTTGCCGTTGCGAGTGCTTCGGCGCAGGTCAGCCTTGTCAGGGACGGCAAGTCCAAGTCGCGTATCGTAGCTAACGGGGCCGACAGCGTTGCCGCCGCACTGTTGCAGGATTTCGTTGCGCGCATCAGCGGAGCGCGGCTGCCGGTGGTCTCGGGCGTTAAACCGGCAAGGGGCGACGTGGCTATCGGCGACGTGGCCGACCTCTCCGTGGAGGGGGTAAAACCCGACGGCTTCCGCATCTCGACCTCCGGCGGCGTGCTGCGCATTGCCGGCAACGGAGGCCGCTCCACCGCCTACGGCGTAGCGGAGTTGCTGGAACGCTACCTCGGCGCAGAGTGCCTCGGGGCGCACGAATATACCTTTACCCCCTCGCGCGACATTGTGTTGCCCGCTATCGACATTACGGACAACCCCGCCTTTTCGTACCGCCAGACGCCGTGCTACATGGCGCGCAGGGACGCCGTTTACAAACTGTGGCACAGGCTCGAGACCCCCGACGAGGTTTTCGCCGCAGGCTACTGGGTGCACACCTTCGACCGCCTGCTGCCCTCGGCAATCTACGGCAGGGAGCACCCCGAATACTACTCATGGTTCCGCGGCAAGCGCAACCCTGGCAAGGCCAGCCAGTGGTGTCTGACCAACAACGAGGTGTTCGAGATCGTCGCGGCGCGTATCGACTCGATATTCCGCGCCAACCCCGGTAGCGACATAATCTCGGTCAGCCAGAACGACGGCAACTACACCAACTGCCAGTGCGACAGTTGCAAGGCGATCGACGACTACGAGGGGTCGCCCTCGGGCAGCCTGATACGCTTTCTGAACCGGCTGGCCGAACGCTTCCCCGACAAACAGCTCTCGACGCTGGCCTACCTCTACACCATGCACCCGCCGAAACACACCCGTCCGCTGCCCAACGTGAACATAATGCTGTGCGACATTGACTGCGACCGCGAGGTGTCGCTGACCGAGAACCGTTCGGGACGCGATTTCGTCAAGGCCCTCGCCGGCTGGTCGGCCATCTCGGACAACATCTACGTGTGGGACTACGCCATCAACTTCGACAACTACCTCTCGCCGTTCCCCAATTTCCATATCCTGCAACCCAACATCCGGCTGCTGCGCGACCACCACGCGACGATGCACCACTGCCAGATGAACTCCTCGCCGGGGACAAATTTTGGCGAGTTGCGTACATGGCTGGTAGCCAAACTGATGTGGAACCCCGACGCGGACGTCGATGTGCTGATGCGGCGTTTCCTCAACGGCTATTACGGCGCTGCCGCCACGTATATGTACCGCTACATCAAGATGATGGAGGGTGCGCTGCTCGGCAGCGGCAGCCGGCTGTGGATCTACGATTCGCCCGTAACGTTCAAGGAGGGAATGTTGCGCCCCGAATTGATGAGGCGCTACAAAGAGCTGTTCGACGAGGCCGAAAAAGCCGTTGCCGACCAGCCCGAACTGTTGCAGCGGGTGCGCCGCGAGAGGCTGACGCTGCAATACTCCGAACTCGAAATACTCCGCACACAGAGCGGCAACGACCCGTCGGAGGTGGCGGTCAAACTGTCGCTTTTCGAGCGGCGCGTAGGCGAACTCGGCGTGACGGAACTCAACGAGCGGAACAACACGCCGCAGGAGTACTGCGCCCTCTATCGCGAGCGGTTCATGCTTGCCGCCACCGTGAGCAGGGCCCTCGGGGCGAAGGTGACGTTCATCGAACCGCCCACCGGCAAATATGCCGCGCTGGGCGAGGGCGGCGCGCTGACCGACGGACTTTTCGGCGGCTCGACGTTTGTCGAGAGCTGGGTCGGCTGGGAGGGCCGCGACGGCTCGCTGGTGGTAGATCTGGGCGAGGCGAAGCAGTTCACATCCGTATCTGCCGACTTCCTCCACCAGCTCGGGGCGTGGATACTGCTGCCGCGCGAGGCAAGTTTCTCGATCTCGACCGACGGCGCAAACTACACCCCTTTCGGCAGCTGTGCGTTGCCCGAAGACCGCTCGCCGCAGGTGAAATATGTGGCGTTCGGTCATACGTCCGCCTCGCCCGTCACGGCGCGTTACATACGCCTCGACGTTAAGGGGGTTGTCACCTGCCCCGAATGGCACTACGGCGTCGGGCACCCGTGCTGGTTCTTTATGGATGAGATAACTGTGAGATGAGAGGGGGTCTGGTTGTTTGTCTGCTGTTTTGCGTGGCGTGCGGGCGTAGCGGGAGCGATGTGCGGAGCAACAGCCGGTTTGCCGCTGTTCCTGCCGATAGCGGCGACCGCAACCCCGTAACGTCTGCGACCGGAGCACGAGGGCTCTCGCTCCGCTTCGACGGGCAGGTCGCCCGAAGGGACAGGATCATGGAGGCCGAGGGCAGTACGGCCCGCGTTTTCCGTTTTGTGAACGCAGGGCCGTCGCCCGTCGTTATCGAGAGGGCGACGGCCACGTGCGGCTGCACCGTGGCGGAGTTCAGCAACAAACCGGTAATGCAGGGCGACAGTAGGGTTTCAATGGGTTTGCTATATTCGACATGTTTGCTATTATTAAGGTATTTAGCGCGAGCTTCGGGGTTATGATGCGCGACCGGGCTTGAAAGTTCATAAACCTCTCTGCGATCACATAAAAACATCGAACCATTAGTGGAAGTACTGTAACGTATCATTATAGCCGTTTTATCGGTTGAGTATTTGACTTAAACGTTTGTTTCGGGAAATTTATTTCTATGAGCTAAATTTTTTAATCTAAATGCATGCATAAATCATACAAATGACAAAGTTTTACGACATCGGACAAAAACGCTTTGCCGCAAAGAGATGAAAGCCGCTTCAAGGACAAGCCGGTTAATGCGGTAGAGCAGGTAGAGCATGTCGCGAGCCTGGTGACGGACGGCGACGTGACGAAAAAATCAGGCATATACCGCTACCTGCCCGACGACGATAAGAAGCTACTAAACCCCTCGCCCGTATATATGCGGAACGAGGCATGCTGGCGGCATGCTTTCAGGTGCAGCACAAAGTTCGACATGGAGGGCATGGACGCATGTAGGCCAATACATCACGCCGCGGTACGCCGGAGGACAATCCGTTGCCGGAAGTGGCGCACCAAAGAACAGCCTGTCGCCGGAAGTGACAAAACATAAGAACAATCCATCGCGGAAATAGTGCGCCGGAGAGCAAACCTCCCCCGAAAGCGGCAAGCAAAGACCGTTGCCGAAAGTGGAGGGCATGGACGCATGTAGGCCAACACATCACGCCGCGGCACACAGGAGGACAAACTGTCGCCGGAAACGACATGCCTGAGGACAATCCGTTGCCGGAAGTGGCGCGCCGAAAAACAGCCCGCCGCGGAAACGACATGCCAAAGCACAACCAGCTCCCGAAAACTGCGAACCGGAGGACAAACCGTCCACTGAAACTCCAAATGCCATGCAGGGAGCGCGACCTCCGGAAATCGGGAAAACAGCCTTGTAAATAAAAACATTTTTTGTACTTTTGTCTTCACAAACTAAAACCTGCAAGCGCGATGGCACAAAAACACATTTCGAAGGGCCGAAGCTACATGAGCGGGATCCTGACCCTGCTCATGGCTATTGCCTTGTTTGTATCCCATGCAGCATACTCTCAAACGGTTCGGGAAACAAAGGCTGAATTCCCAGGCGGGCAGCAAAAACTTGCCGAATGGATTGCCGCCAACATGAACTCCGAGCTTTGGGCAGGGCGCAACCTTAGCGGAAAGGTCGTCGTAACGTTCGTCATCGACACGCAGGGCGACGTCGGCTCGATAAGTATTGTCCAGTCGCCCCACTCGCTCCTGTCGTGCGAGGCCCTCAGCTTGATCGCGGCGATGCCGGAGTGGACGCCCGCCACGCAGAACGGCAAGCCGGTCAATATGCGCTGGTCGCTTCCCATCCGCTTCGGACTTGCCGACGCCGAAACGTCACAGGTAACGGACGAGCTGAAATACAGCGAAGTAACGATCACCGAAAAGGCATACGAATTGCGCCGGAACGACGACAATGTCAAGAGGCGGCTGGGGCCCCTGCTGGGCAAATATTATTTTCAGCAGTTTAACTATGAAAAGGCCTTCTCTTTTTTGCAATTTAACCCCAAGACCGCCGAACAGTACAACATGCTCGCTTTTTCCGCATTCAAACTGGACAGGCTGGAAGCGGCCGACAAATACTACGACGAGGCGCTGAAACTGAACCCCTCCCTCGAAATCAACGCCGAGGCGCGACAGGTCGCGCAGAAATTTGTCGTCGACAAGCGCGAGCAGGAGCGGCTGGCGCGCATCGAAGCCGAACGCCGTGCTGCCGAGGCCGAAAAAGAGAGGTTGCTGGCCATAAAAAATGCCGGCATAGGCGACAAACTCGAATACAGCGAAACGTGGCAATGGCGCGACGGCTCATGGATATTTTTCACCCTCACAGGCAGTTACTCCATGAAAGTGACCTGTTTCATCGAGCGCAAGGAGGGCGACCGCTATCAAATACGTGTCGGCGACGTGACCTCGTCCGACCCCGAACGCCACACCACGCCGACCATCAACGGCGTGCGCGCAGGCAAAGGCGACGTACTGTGGATAAAACCGCCATACAAGGGCTTTATCTACAGCGACTAAGGCGCAGGGTTGCCTCGCGCTCCGCCCTGAATGACATAAACTGTTTCGCTTGGAATGACATTAAAAAACATCAGTTCTCATAAAAATAATTTTAGCCATGAAAAAAACACTGTTACTCCTCGCGGCTGCGGCCGTGTGTTTTGCGTGCAACGACAAAAAGGGCAGCCTCGCGCTGATGAAGGCCGAAAATTTCGCCGACACTGTCGACGGCAAACCGGTAGGGCTCTACACCCTGTCGGCGGGCGATCTGGTGTTGCAGGCTACCAACTACGGTGGCCGCGTGGTGTCGCTCTGGACGCCCGACCGCAACGGCAACTACGAAGACATAGTCCTGGGCTACGAAAACCTCGACCGCTATGTGAACAACAACGGCGAACGCTTCCTCGGCGCGCCGGTAGGACGCTACGCCAACCGAATTGCCGGCGGATGCTTCACCCTTGACGGCGTGGAGTACACCCTGCCTCAGAACAATAACGGCCAGACGCTCCACGGCGGGCTGACGGGCATTGACCGCGTGGTGTGGGACGTTCGCTCGGCCACCGAAAGCAGGCTCGAACTGACCTGTACGGTCAAAGATGGCGACGACGGCTTTCCGGGCAACCTGACGATCGACATGACATACGAACTCACGCCGCAGAACGAGTTCAGGGTCAGCTATAAAGCTACGACCGACGCTCCCACCGTGGTCAACCTCTCGCACCACTCGTTTTTCAACCTCAAAGGCGAGGGCAACGGCACGGTACTCGACAACGTGCTGACTATCAACGGCAGCCATACCACTCCGGTGGACAGCGTGCTGATACCCACGGGCGAGATCGTCTCGGTCGAGGGCACGCCGTTCGACTTCCGCGAGCCCCACGTCATCGGCGAGCGCATCGACGCAGACAACGAACAGTTGCGCATGGGCAAGGGTTACGACCACAACTGGGTTCTCGACGGCAAGGGCGGCGTGGAGCTCGCCGCAACGCTTTGGGAGCCGGCCGGCGGACGCTACATGGAGGTGCTGACCGACCAGCCCGGATTGCAGTTCTACAGCGGCAACTTCTTCACTGGCAGCAACACCGGCAAGACAGGCAAAGCGCTGAATTTCCGCGGGTCGCTGGCCCTGGAAACCCAGAAGTTCCCCGACTCGCCCAACCACCCCTACTTCCCATCCACCGTGCTGCGTCCGGGCGAAACCTACACGCAGAGTTGCATTTACCGCTTCGGCGTAAAGTAGGGAGTTTTCTGCAAGGCAGTCCCTTTCCTGCGCGGCGGGCGGAAACTGCCGCCCCCACGCAGACATGGCCCTGCAACATGCTCACCGACGCGAACGGGACGACGGAGTTCGCCCGACCGGCCTCTGCGATCGCGGGCGAACTTTCGGCCCGGCCGCCCGCTTTCCGGAGGAGGCGACCGCTGCCTTGAACGACGCCGGAACGGGGGTCGAGAATGAGAACAGCTCGCCCGTAACGGGATGGACAAAATCAATCCGGCAGGCGTGCAGACAGACGCGCCCTGCCGGACTGCCCTTTGCGCCATACTTGCGGTCGCCGGCGACAGGCGCGCCGACATGTTCGAGATGGGCGCGGATCTGGTTCTTGCGCCCCGTTTCGAGCTCCAGTTCCACCAGCGAATATTCGTCCCCTGCTTGCAACACGCGGTAGCGGGTCAACGCCTCCACCCCGCCCTGCGCCGCATAGACCTTGTACAGGCTGTTCTCGGCCAGCGGAACGTCTATCTCGCCCTGTGCCGCAGGCATAGCGCCCTCGACGACGGCTACATACCTGCGCTCGACGATCATCTCGCGCCAGCGGCCCTGAAATGCCAGTTTCACCTGCTCGCTGCGGGCAAAAAGCATCAGTCCGGAGGTCTCGCGGTCGAGCCGGTGAACGATGAAAATGCGGTTGTCCTCGCGCTGCCTTTTCACATATTCGCTCAGCACGAAGTAGGCGCACCGCTCGCGCTCCCTGTCGGTAGCCATCGACAGCACGCCGTAACGCTTGTCGATGACGATCAGCGCATCGTCCTCATATACAATACTCAGCAACGGCGATTGCAACGGCTCCGGGGTGCGGCCGGCAACGACGGTTATCACATCCCCCGCTTTGAGCGGCGCGTCGAAAGCGGTGGTTACGCGGCGGTTGACCTGCACCTGACGGTGACGCAGCAGCGCCTTGACCGTGGTGCGGCTCTTGCCCTCCATCAGCGCGAAAAGCGCCTCCAGCAGCCGGCCCTGCGCGGCGACGGTATATTTTATTTCAGACATCTCTCTATAAAATCAAGTATCTCCTCGCGCCCCGTTCTTTTCTCGGACGAGGTGGCGAACATCGGCGGCAGCTCCTCCCACTGTTCGAGCAGACGACGCTTGTAGTGTTCCATGCCCGCCTCGGTGCGTCCGGGCGACTGCTTGTCGCACTTGGTGAAGACTATGCCGAACGGAACCCCCTCGCGGCCAAGCATCGTGATGAACTCCAGGTCGATGGCCTGCGGTTCGTGGCGCGAATCGACCAGCACGAACAGAAAGTGCATCCGCTCGCAGCGCAGCACGTAATCGGTTATTATCCTGGCCAGTCCGGCGCGTGCGTCCTTCGAGGCGCGGGCGTAGCCATACCCGGGCAGGTCGACCAGATACCAGTCGTTGTTGATCAGGAAGTGATTGACGAGCCGCGTTTTACCCGGCGTGGAGGAGACTTTTGCCAGCGACGGGCGGGCGGTGAGCATGTTGATGAGCGACGACTTGCCGACGTTGCTCCGCCCGATGAAGGCGAAGTCGGGCAGCGCGTCGCCAGGCAGCTGCCCGAGGCGGCTGCTGCTGCATTTGAATTCGGCCGAACGGATTATCATGGCGCAAAAGTACAATAAAAAATCGCATCACGGGCTATTTTATCACATTCCGCCCCGTGGGCTGCTTTACGTGAAAGTTATGAAAAAATTTTAAGAATAATCGCCCCGCGTTTTGTTATTCGGGACGATTGTTATATTTTTGTTTTTTGGAACCGACCGTTTCGGGCTTCCGCATCAAAACCGTTCAAATGGGGTATCATAAACTGAAAATCTTTGCCTGCCGCGAGTCGCACGACCTTGCGACGAGAATAGCCGCCGCCTACGGCACCGAACTGGGCAATTCGTCCGTGCTGATGTTCAGCGACGGCGAGTTCCAGCCGGCTTATAACGAGAGCATCCGGGGCTGCACGGTCTTCATCGTGCAGTCGACCTTCCCGCCGACGGACAACCTGATGGAGTTGCTGCTCATGATCGACGCAGCCCGTCGCGCCTCGGCCCACAAGATCATCGCCGTGATGCCCTACTTCGGCTGGGCGCGGCAGGATCGCAAGGACAGGCCGCGCGTGTCGATCGGCGCCAAGCTGGTAGCCAACCTGTTACGCGCCGCCGGCGTCGACCGCATCATGACGATGGACTTGCACGCCGACCAGATACAGGCGTTTTTCGACATTCCGGTCGACCACCTCTACGCCAGCGGGATCTTCGTACCATACATCAAAAGCCTCGCCATCGAGAACCTGTCGATCGCCGCGCCTGACATGGGCGGGGCCAAACGCGCCCACGCCTACTCGCAGTTCGTGGGCGTGCCGATGATCATCGGCCACAAACAGCGCGAAAAGCCTAACGTCGTGGGTAGCCTGACCGCCATCGGCGACATCGAGGGGCGCAACATCATTATCCTTGACGACATGATCGACACCGCCGGCACGCTCACCCTCGCCGCGAACATGTTCATGGACAAGGGGGCCAAAAGCGTTCGCGCCGTGGCCACGCACGCCGTGATGTCGGGCCCTGCCTACGACCGCATCAACGCCAGCGCGCTCTCCGAGGTGATCGTCACGGACACCATCCCCTTGAAACAGGGCGAGGATCTGGAAAAATTCACCGTACTGAGCGTGGCCGACATCTTTGCCGACGTCATGGAGCGCGTCTACAACTACAAGGAGATCAGCTCGCGGTTCATCTTCTGAGCGGCCATATCGCCGACGGGACGTATAAATATACAGGATTGATATTTTTTGCGTACCTTTGTTTTTTATTAATCTTAATTTCTTACAGATGAAAGCAATAATTATTTTGTTACTTGGCGTCGAAATGTTCGGCATTGGCGGCAATGTAAATGGGGCGACCATCGAGGGGCGGGTCGCCGGATTGAAAAACGGTTCGAAGATCTATCTGCTCGACAACAGCGCACAGACTAAGGTCGACAGCGCGACGCTTGCAGGCGGCAAATTCGGTTTCAGGCTGGCGAACGACTATCCCGACAGGGCGTTTCTCTCTATCGACGGCAAACGCTACCCGTTCATCAAGGAGCAGGGCAAGATCGTTGTCGTCGTCGACCTTGTCGGAGATGGCACGTTCACCGTTAGCGGAACGGAGACCAACAACCGCATTAAGGCGTTGAATGACGGACTGGCCGGTTATAACGGTCAATTAAAGGAGCTTAACTCCAAACTGTCGGCCCTGCGCTCGGAGGGGAACGGCAAAACCCCCGTGTTCGACAGCCTGTATGCCGTGTACCAGTCGGTTTACGAAAAACGCAGCGAGCAGACGGCCCAAACGGTCAGGGAGAGCGCAAATACGATCTTTGCAGCCTATCAGCTCAACAACAATGCCTACAGCCTGACGACCCCTCAAATGGTGGATTCCGTGCTGACCATCGTGGGCAGCGCGCCGGCCAACGCATTTACCGACAAGCTGAAAGAGCGTCGCGCCATACTTGCCGCCACCGCAATAGGCCAGCCCGCCCTCGACTTCACGCAGGAGCGTCCCGACGGTACGCCGTTCACTTTCTCGTCGCTGAAAGGCAAGCTCGTGCTGATTGATTTCTGGGCTTCGTGGTGCGGCCCGTGCAGGGCGGAAAACCCCAATGTCGTCAAGACCTACAACCGGTTCAGGGAGCACGGATTCGAGATCGTCGGCGTCTCGTTGGACAACGACAGGGATAAATGGCTGAAAGCCATCGAGAAAGACGGCCTTGCTTGGGTGCACGTATCCGACCTTCAATATTGGAACAACGCCGTTTCCAAGTCGTATGGCGTAAATGCCATTCCGCACACCGTTTTGGTCGACCAGAACGGGATTATCATTGCCAAAGACCTGCGCGGCAGGAAACTCACGGAGAAGATTGCCGAGATACTGGGCGTAGAGGCAGGCGACGAGTAACGCTTCGTCTGCCGACGAAGCCGAGGCCGAAGCAGACCGAAGCGAAGCAGGCCGAAGCGCGTCGAGGCATACCGAAGCGAGGCAGACCGAATAAAAAATCCCGAGGCGTGATCCTCGGGATTTTTTATTGACAAACAGGCAATCAGCCTGCTGTCGATGCTACAACGCGTTCTGTTCCCAGCCCATCAACACTACCTGCTGGAAAGTGAACGGCAGGGCCCACCGCGGATCGTCCGGCAATATTTCGACGTCTACATCAGGGCTGCCTGCCGTCGAGCCAGGCAGTGTACGTTTGATTTTGATGCCGGCGTTTTCCTTTCCGTTCAGCCGTTTGATGTCGAAGAAGCGCCACAGTTCGGTCATTTCGCGGGCGCGTTCGTCGAGAACCTCCTCAACGGAGCCTCCGATGTTGTCGGCTTCCGCCTCGGTGGTGAAGCGCGTGCGACGGAGCGTTTTGAGCTCCTCGGCCGCTTCGCTGGTACGTCCGGCGCGGGCCAGGCACTCGGCCTTGATAAGGTACATCTCGGCGGTGGTCATGCCAAGCAGGTAATACTTGCCCGAAGAGCCGTTCTGGCTCGCAAAACGCTGGTAAGCATGGCGATTGGCCTCCTTGATCCCCTGCTGGTCGGCCCATGTGAAGCATTTTGGGATATCGACGCCCCCAATGTTGACAGTTTTGGCTATCGAGGTCTGGTATGTGATATAGTTGTTGTTGTAGAACCTTTTCCACCGCTCGTCGTTCTCGTGGTCGAACAGGTCGTAGTACGACTCGGAGATGGGAAGAATACGGTTGGCGAAAAAGAGGTCGGACTGATGGGGCAGGTAAAACTCCGGATGTTTTGCGAACGCTTCGCCGCCTTTGGTCAGCAGTTGTTGCATCCGTCTATACTGAAACGTGCTGTCGACGGCAGTATCTGTCGAGTTGAGAAACTTCAATGGTTCCGCTTCATAATTAAGCGCATATTCGGGGTCGTTCTTGAAGTCGAGCAGATAATCGTATGCTGCAAGGGCTGCGTTTGCATTGGCGAGGGCAGAGGTGTAATTTCCCCTGTACAGGTCGATGCGTGCCCTGAGGGCTTTGAGCGTAGGCACGGTGGGGCGGAAGTTGCGCGCCAACTCGAACGTCGTGCGACCTGCCGCGGTGAGCGCGGCCTCGGCGTCGTCCAGATCCTTATATATACAGTCCAGCGTATATTTCACCGTTTTGCGTTCGGGCATAACGCTCATATCGCTCGGCAAAGCGTCGGTGCGGTAGCCTATTCCGGGCGCATTGTCATCCCAAAGGGCATACTGCACCAGCAGCAGGAAATGGTAGTAGGCGCGGCCGAAAAGGGCCTCTCCTTCGACCTGTTTCCTGACGGCAGGGGTCGTCTGTTCCACCCTGTCCATATTCTCAAGAACGGTGTTGAACGAAAATATGGCGTTCCAGCTCGGCGTCCATGTGCAATTCGCTACTGAGTTGTCGGTTGCGAGATATGTGTTATCCCACGACCATACGCTGTATGCATTGGCGGTCGGGTTGAAGTTTTTATAGTAGTATGGCGAGTATTCCACTCCGTCGCCCCGGAATATAAGCTCGCTCCAGCAGTATCCCGAACGGTACAGGCTGTAATTGCCCATCAGTCCGTAGAGCTGGTCCATGTGGTTTATGTAGGCGCTGCCCGACTTGTTGGGGGTTTCGCTCAGAAAATCCTTGCATCCCGAAAGGCCGAGCACAACGGCCAGCGTTGCAATTATATGTATCTTTTTCATGACTGTCGATAATTTATCAGTTAAAGTTCAGTTTAACGCCGAATGTGAACGTTTTCATCGGTTTGACGCCCCCTATCGGGTAGTCAGGGTCCATCACCTTGTTGGACGACCAGAGCAGGCCCAGGTTTTTCGCCTGCGCAAAGATGTTGACGCCGCGGATGACCTTCTGACTGCCCAGCAGCCTGCCCGGCAACTCATAGCCCAGATAGATCTCGTTCAGACGGATGTGGTCGCCTTTCAGGTAGCCTGCCTGCGAAGCGTTATGCAGGTTGGTCATATAAGACCATGTGCTGCCCTGTCTGAATATGTCAACATTGTCTTCGTTGTAGAGGGGCATGTTCGTATAGGACTTCTGCGTGGGATACCCTGCGTCCAGCGTGGCTATTGCGTCGTTGAGCGTCCGCGGGTACGAGGCAGAATTAGCCGAAGCGCCGAACATGTCGTTACGGGCAAACCAGTAGCCGAACTTGCCCGTGACGAGCAGCGACAGCGTAATGCCCTTGTAGGTAAACGTGTTCGAGAAAGCGGCGTTGGTTGTAGGGGTGCCGGAACCCATGTAAAACATCCAGTTGTGGTTCTTCGTCGCGCCTGCCTCTCCGACGATAGCATCGTACAGATGGGTCGTTTCCCTGTCAGTTACCACCTCCGTCGTGCCGTCCTTGCCTTTAAGTACCATGTAGCCCTCGGGGGTGTAGCCGGCCAGGTTGTAGGCCCAGATGCTGTTGGCGGGATAACCCACCGTGTATACCGGTATCTGCCATGCCCGATCTGTGGAGAGCAGATTGTAGCTGCGCACCGTGTTCTTGTTGTAGGCGAAGTTGAGGATGCCGTCCCATTTCAGGTCGCCGACGATGGTCTGCCTGCTGCCCAGCGAGAACTCCACGCCGTTGTTGGAGATGGCGGCGTTGTTGAACGTGGCATCAGTGACGCCCTGCATGATGGTCGGTACCGTAGCCCTCGACAGCACATCGTATGAATATTTGTTATAGTATTCCACGCTTCCGTAGAGTTTGTCCTGCCACAGGCTGAAATCGGCGCCGACGTTGAACGTGCGCGACTTTTCCCATGTGAGCGTCGGGTTGCCCCTGGCCGAGATGCTGTTGTAGGCCTCGTTGTTGGTGTATAAGATGCTTCCGGCCGAGACGCTGAGCGTAGTGACGCTGGACATTCCGCTCTTGCCTGCTGCGAATCCCGCCACGCCGAACGAACCCCTTAATTTCAGGAAGTCCACCCAGTCGAGGCCGCTCATGAACTCCTCGCGCGAGGCGAGCCACGAACCTCCCACCGACCAGAAAGGCGAGAATTTGTCGCGAACGTCCAACGCCTGAAAGTTCGATGCGTCGGTGCGGAGGCTGGCGGTCAGCGTATAACGGTCGCTGTAGACATACTCCGCATCGGCGTATGCCGAGAAGAACCTGTCCTGCAACGAGGTAAGGCCTCCGGGCGCCGTGAACGGCAGGCGCACGCTGGTGCCGAAAATGTTGGGTTTCAGGGTAACATAGTCCACCGTGCTGAGCACCGCATTGGTGTTGCGGTTGTAGCCGTAACGCCAGCTGTTCGGCACATTTGTATGCGACGAGGATATGACCTCCGAGCCGACAAGGGCCCTTATGAAATGTTTGCCGAACGTTTTGTGATAGTCGATCTGGCCGCGCAGGTTGTAACCCTCGAAAGTCTCCTCCACGTCGTTGAATATGCCGCCCGAGGGGAAATAGGTGTCGTAACGCCCCGTGGCAGCGTTGAGCGTGGAATACGTATTGACGTAGTTGCGCACAAAATACGACTTAGGATCGTATGTCGCGCGCCCTGCATACTGGTTGCGCTCATACTGTCCGCGCGCGGAGAGGTTCAGCCCGTCGATCACGTTATAGTCCAGCGAGGCAAACAGGCGCGCAGTGACCCTCTTGCCCGAGTTGTCCATATACTGCCTGTCTTCGACCGGATTGTAGGACCAGCTGGCCGCCGTACTGTTCCCGAACCTCGACGTAAGTATCGGATGGTACATCGTAGTAAGACTTGATGCAGAGCCTGTCGCTATTGCGTTGGGGAGCGCAACGATGGTCGACAGATGCGGGTAGCCCCCGTTGTCGTCCACCAGACGGCTCCACGGGCTTATGCCGCTTTTCAACGTGCTCAGCGCAACACCGTTGTTCGTGTTCTGCACCAGGCCGAAATTGACGCCGGTGTTGAGCGTGATCCTCTTGTGCAGCCTGACGCCGTTCTGGGCGTTGACCGTTATCTTCCGCGTGTCGTTGCCGATGGCATAACCCTTTTCCGTGTCGAAGACGGCCGAGAGCGAATAGTTGTGAATATCACTGCCGCCCCGCAGCGATATGTCGTACTGCTGATGTATGGAATTGCGATAGACGTACCTGTTGAGGTCGTCTTTCCACAATTCCTTGTCGCCCTGGGCGATAAGCTCGGCCTTGCGGCTGTTGTATTCGGCCTCGGTTATGCTGGCCCTGTCGGCATATTCCCTCAGCAGCGAGGCTGCGTCGGAATGGTACACAAAAGGATTGGTCGAACTGTAATACGGGTTATTATAAGTCTCAAAATAGCTGGGGTGATACTGGCGCAGGTTCTCGATATACCGGAACTGGTTTTTGGCCGAGGCCATATTGAACAGGTAGTCGAGGTCGGGTTTGGAGCTGACCGAAAAGAAGCCGCCGACCTTGACGTCGAGCTTGCCCTGTCCCTTGCCCTTCTTGGTGGTGATGACAATCACGCCGTTGGAGGCCCGCGCACCGTAGATGGAGGTCGCCGCCGCATCCTTCAACACGGAGATCGACTCTATGTCGTTGGGATTGATCGTGCCGAAGGGGTCTTTGGCATTGAGCAGGCCGTCGCCGCCGAGATTGCTAACGGAGGTGTTGGTGAAACCCTGTATCGGAAAGCCGTCGACGACGATCAGCGGGTCGCGGTCGGCCTGACCTGTCTGCAACGTCCCCTGTCCGCGGATGACGAAACGGTCCTGTCCGTCGATTGTCGAGCTCACCGTAGCCATGCCCGGCACCAGCCCCTTGAGCGCCGAGGAGATGTTGGAAACGGGCTTCTTGCTCAAAGTCTCCTCGTTGACGACCGCATACGAGCCGGTAGCATGTTTTTTATTGATGGTCTGGTAGCCGGTGACGATAACATCCTCTATCTTCTGTTCGGCAAGTTCCATAACGACGTCGATTGTCGTTCGTACCCCGACCGCGACGGTTTGCGGCTGGTAGCCGACACACGAGAATGTCAGCGTCCCATTGGCCGGCAGGGCGATACGGTATCGGCCGCTGGCGTCGGTTACGACCGTCCTGTTCGCATCCTGCGAGGCAACGGTCACTCCGGACAGATAATTGCCGCCCCTGTCGGCAACACGCCCCGAAACGACGCTCCCACTGTTGTCGGGTTGCGCACCCGCCCCGCTGAACAGCAGGGTAAAAAATAGCGCTGTCGCCACTCTCTTTTCGAATCGAGACGCAACCGCAAAATACAGTTTTTTCATAACAGCTTAAATTTTTGAGTAAGTGTTGGTTGGTATAAACATTTCGATTTTGCCACGTTTAGTTTATTTTATGCAAAGAAAGCAAAATTGTTTTGAGATAGTCTTTTCCGTGAAAAATTTATCAATTTTCACGGCACGCGTTAACGATTTAACCGATTATGAATTCGTTCCGGATTGCTCCCTGATTTGTTCAGGGTTCGTTCAGCGGCTTATTCATGGTTCGTTCCGGACTTCTGCATGAACTTCTGCGTGAACTTCTGCGTGAACTTCTGCGTGGCAAAAGTATTGTAGCCCCTCAAAGCGGACAATACCATTTTTATGGTAGCGCTTGCGCAGGGGACTTTTTTTGCTGTGCAGGGGCTTTCTTTTCCCGACTTGTCGCCATTGGAGCGCTGCTTCGAGAATGGGCGCACACTGCCCGTACCGCAACGCGACAAGCGGAAAAATCGGCCAAATCCCGCAAGAACAAATATTACGGGATATTGCCCGAAATCGGCGACGAACTGAAACATCAAACGCAATGGGATTGACTGTATGCCTGACGCCATGCGCCGATATACATCACGCATGGTAATCTGAACGAAGAGGCTGGTTTGAATCCCGCTCTTATGTATGGTGGTACCGGTGCTTCTAATGCCGGTTCCGTCTCTTCTCCTCATGCTGAGAGTGCTCCACAGGCTGCTCATGCTCAAGCTCCCCAGTTGCATTTTATTGAAGGTGCTGCCGCTGCTGCCAGTATTGCACTGTCTCAATCTCAGGCTAAAAAGAATGAGGCTGAGGCTGAAGCCATTGTTGAGAATACACGCCGTGAAAATGCCAAGCTGCAAGGTCAGGTAGATGTTCTTACCTCGCTTCATGCGTTGCAACTTGCGAATGCCGGTACTTCTCGGTCCAATACTTCGCTTAGTGAACTTAGCTATGCTTTTAATCGTCAGTCCTTTGACGAGCGTATGCAGGCTATTGCTCTCGGTAATAAAAAGACTATTGAGGAAACTAATGTTTTGCGTCAACAGTTTGCTAATCTTGGAGTTGACTATCTTAATAAGCGGTTTCAGGCTGATGTAATGAATCCTCTTGAAGAGAAGAAGATACAGAAGCAGATTTCTGAAATCGGTGCTCACATTACTCTGATGGATACACAGGCCGCATTAAACCGGAATGGTATCAACCTACAGAATGCCCAGATACGGGAGCTCCTCGACCGTGCGACATTGAACTGGAATCATGCTGTTGAGTCCAGTACTCGTAATTATGGTCTTGGCTATCAGAACCGGATTAACAAGGTACGCGCTGACAGAGCGGAGTACCTTATGTTTCTCGAAATTGAGGATAAGATGGCGGAAATTGCTGTTAAGGATGCTAATAGTATTTTAAAACTTCCGTGGTCTTTTGCTGGTCATTCTGGAACTGAGTTGAAAAATCCTTATCCAAATCGTCGAAAGTATTTGTTAAAAGGAAGATAGTTCTTATATTTGCCCCTGTAAAACTGATGGCTATGTTTCAGAAATTTGGTGTCGGTGAAGTTATCTTCTTGATTGTCATTGTTTTAGTTGCTGTTCTTTCCGTCCCTCTTGTTCGTGCGATTATTCGTTGGCTTGACAGGCACTAACACACTGGGTTGCAGTAGGTTGCTTATAACACATTGGAGGATAGACCATACGCCCGAGGAATGAGGCGATTGGGTGATCTACCCGTGATTTCAGTCTTGGCTATCAGAATCAAATTAACAAGGTTGTGCCGATATGGCAAAGCATCTTATTTTTCTTGAAACAGAGGATAAAATAGCTGAAAACGGCAAAAGCACAGCATCAAACTGCCCGATGAGATAAATTGCAGTTGCAGCCATCGGAAAAGGTTTGTCGCCGGTCTCCGCTAACTATGGGATTTCAGAAGATATAAGGAACTGGACACGATATTGATAGACATGTCGTTGTCTTCGACAGGTCTCGCTTGCATATCAGGAATCCTAAGTTCATATATATTGTTGCCTAAGCAAAACCCAAAGCGGAAACTATCGAGCCACGCAAAAGTTCGCTCGACCAGCTAACGTTTGGGTAAAGGTTTGAACTCTTTTGAAGAATTGCTTCGCAGAGTGATTTCCATATCATAGCCAGGTTCATTTTTCACATTACTAACCTGTTCATCGCAATAGCTTCTATCGGCAAGTATCTTCCGCATCCGTTCAAACCGCCTACCCCCAACCGTCTAACCACATCTATTGCTGCCTTGCCGTCGTGTTCGTTAGCGGCGTGAAACTTAACGTCGATGGCTCAAAGCGAGCCCTGCGTATCGGTCATTCTGTCGTTTGCGGTCTTTTAGACCCGTCGTTAGACCACTTGCCGAAATAGTAATAAACAATCTGCCATTTCAGAAAATCCGACAGAAGTACATCTTGTTGATGTTAAGCTATTAGCAGACAGAAAACGGCATCGAAAATATCTTTTAATTCATGGTTGCATTTGTCGCCAATTATTGCTAATCATTGTCCGGAATTAACCATTTGCCAGATTGTCCGGATTGAATACTCTCGTATCCTTAACAGCCTGTCAACCATAAAAATATAATAAAAATTCTCGACAACTTACTATTCGTCTATATTTTAATCAAATAGAAATAAACAAACTCTTATTATCCCCCAAAATAAAAAGACGAATCTGTCGACGGACAGTCTACCACGTGACTATCCGGTCGACGATGCTTTGCTGCTCGCCGGCCGTGCGGCGCAGGTAGATACGGGTGGTCTCGATGCTTTCGTGACCCATCAGATCGGCCAACAGCGCAATGTCGTTGAACTTTTCAAGAAAATTCTTGGCAAAACGGTGACGGAACGAATGGGGATAGATCATCTTGGGATCCAACCCGTACCGTTGGGCGAAATATTTGAGCCTGTGCTCAACGCCACGTGCCGAAATCCGACCCCCGAAACGGTTGCGGAAGATATATCCCGAAGAAAGTTCATTCTCGGCCAACCATCCGGACGCCTCCTCGCGCAGTTTCTTCGGAATGTACAGCCTGCGCATTTTGCCGCCTTTGGCATACATGTCAAGATAGCCTACCTCGACATGCTCGACCTTGATCTGCAGCAGTTCGCTGATGCGGGCGCCGGTCGCGGCAAGAAACCATACCACGAAATAGGGTTCGATATACCCCTCGCTTTTTAACTTTGTTTTCAGGAACCTGTAATCGGCGTTGCTGATCACGTTTTCGAGAAAGTTACGCTGCTGAACCTTCATGAATTTGAGTTTCAGCCGCTCCTTGCCCTTGAATTCGAGATACTTGTTGAGGCCCTGCAAGCGCAGGTTGACTGTCTGCGGCTTGAAATGCTCCGTCAGATAACCCTTGTAGGCCAAAAGGTTTTCTCTGTCGACCTGCTCGTGCTGCGACAGAAAGTGATTGACCGCCCATACATACGAATTGACTGTGTTTTTGGCCAGGTCGTTCCTTTCCAAAAATTTCTTAAACTCTGCCACCATGACTTTATGAGATTGTTAGTATTCGCGTGCGTTCACGGCGATAAAGTTATTGCATATAAATGATTTAACAATGGGATGACTTGCATGATTGTTGTCTCTGGTATTTATTTGGTTGTGGGTTAGCGTGTTATATGGTATCTTATAATGCGTCTTTTATACATAGATGTTTTATAAGGTTCTTTGAGGTTTAGCTGATTGCCAAGCTGCAATTGTTTAATTCTTAGTACTTTGTGAATCTGTCTTCGTCGTGTGTGTAGGGCCGGCCACCTTTTGGATACTATTATGAAATTGGAATGTATTGTGGCGAATGTCGAATTATTAATCAAAAAAAGGGAAGATTATGACAGTAAACATGGTGGTCGACGGTCGGTGAGGTCGTTGCAGAAAAAAGAATAAGTTTCAAACCTTTATGCCTGGATGATGCAGACGATGAGAAAATATAAACCGGATAAGAGTCGCTATCATGTAGAAGTACTCTGAGGTAAAAGAAATGATTAAAAGATTGCGGCTTGGTAACCTGCTTAACCTCAAAGAACTAACTGTATAGTCCGCATAATGCGTCTTATACGCCGTTAGTTACGCCTGTCGACCCCTACATGATACTGCCTCAGACGACGGTCAAAGGTACGTCGGTTTACGAGGCTACGGGCGCCCAGGTT
>JAIRQC010000111.1 GCA_031256675.1 Rikenellaceae bacterium | reverse complement strand
GACGGCAAGAATAAAATGCTTGTTATCAATGTTTTGCGGTCAAAGTTGGTCGCAAGAGGATGTTTGCCGTCATCAAGCACAACAAGCCTTACTCTCTCTCCTGTCCGACGTATTCAAATTCCGACCCCGAAACAATGCCTTAATCCGGTAAACATATTTCACTCCCCTGCCATTTCAAGGCGCATTGCCCTGCGCCCTGAACTTTTTTTGCCTTTCATAATCATTTTTTCGCCCAAATGCTTGCAAAAACCATAAAAACAAATATAATAGAGATAAACCCCAATTTGTATTAATAATACTCCCTCAGCAGTTTTCTGAGATTTCGCAGGGCTTTGCCGATCTGGGCTTCGACCGTTTTGATTGAGATTTTGAGCCTGTCTGCTATCTCCCTGTTGGTCAACTCCTGCTCGCGGCTGAGCGTATAAACCTCGCGGCATTTGTCGGGCAGGCCCGATACGGCTTTTTCTATAATATACGACAACTCTTCCGCCTCGAGAAAGGAATCGTCGTCGAACCCCTGATCTATCCCGTCGATGGCGGAGTTACGCCGATTGTCACGCATGAAATTCAGGCACCGGTTTCTGGCCGCACGAAACAGGTATGATTTGAAAGAGGTGTGTATTCGTAATTTTCCTCTTACCGCCCACAGGTTCATGAAAATATCGGTTGTCATGTCTTCCGCAGCGGACTTGTCGTTGACATACAGGTACATATATCGGCACAGCGGCAGAAAATAACCGTCGAACAACTCCTTGAAAGCCGCTTCATCCCCACCGGCGACAAGTTCGAGCAAAGTTATGTCATCTCTCGGTGGCGTCATTGTCGGTTGTTTGCCCGTAAATCCTGATCCTGTTATCCGCAGTCCGGCCTTTGCAGGCGCACCATTACGGGAATATGCGGTCAAAATTAGGAATTGGATCTGAAAAATCAAAATGCCTCGGACGTTAGCATCCCCTGCGGCTTCGGTGGCGGAATCCTCGATTTCTTGTGCCTTTGTCCGTGCCGCTTGCCCGAACAGGCCGTCACCGGCGTCGAACGGCACGACAGATGACGGGCGCAGTCCGGTCGCCCTACTCGGCAGTGCAACAACTGCACACCGCATAGCGCACTTCGAACTTCGATACTCCCGTCGGGCAGGCACACCTTCGCGAAATACCACGTGCGCCCTCTCCTGTGGACTGTTGGTATCAGTACCTCGTCCACCCTGTTCCATCCGTCGGCGCGGCTTCTCGCGGGAGAAGCTCAACGACTTGCCGTTGTGCGCGAGACTCGCCGACAGCACATCCTGCCCCGGCTTTCTCTGCCCGTCGCCCCCCTCGGAAAGCAAACGCCAACACTCCACAGGAGAGGCGTAACGCTGCCCGACAAGTCCCGCGCCCATGTTATGCAGCAGACAGGCCGCGCCAACCCTATCCTGTCCCCGTGGGACGGACGGTCAACTCCTCGCGCAGTGTCCTCACCTGCGGCAATTTATCGAAAAACGGATTGCCCGTTACGTCCACGCCGGCGTGGATAGCGCCTCCGCCGGCTGCGGGCTAAAAGCGAGGCCGAAAGCAAAACCAAAAACGGCCCAGAAGCTGAACCCCAAACAACCCCGAAAACAGCCCGAAAGGCCGCCTAACTCGCCACTCACTCCTCGACATAATCGGCCTCGATGCGCAGGTTGTCGATGATGAAGTCCTGCCGCTCGAAGGTGTTGTTGCCCATGTAAAATTCGAGCATGTCGTGAATTGGGTCGTCCTTTGTGAGGCGCACCTTTTCGAGGCGCATGTTCTCGCCGATGAACTCCTTGAACTCGTCGGGCGAGATCTCTCCCAACCCTTTGAAGCGTGTGATCTCGGGGTTTTTGCCCAGCGAGGCGATGGCTTTCATGCGCTCCTCCTCGCTGTAACAGTATATGGTCGTCTGCCTGTTGCGCACGCGGAACAGCGGGGTTTGCAGCACGTAGAGGTGGCCTTGGCGTATGACGTCGGGAAAGAATTGCAGGAAGAAGGTCATCAGCAGCAGGCGGATGTGCATTCCGTCCACGTCGGCGTCGGTGGCGATTATTACGCGGTTGTAGCGCAGGTCGTCCATCCCCTCCTCAATGTTCAGCGCCGCCTGCAACAGGTTGAACTCCTCGTTCTCGTAGACCAGCTTTTTGGTCTTGCCGAAGCAGTTGAGCGGCTTGCCACGCAGCGAGAAGACGGCCTGCGTGTTGACGTCGCGGCTCTTGGTGATCGACCCGCTGGCCGAGTTGCCCTCGGTGATGAAGAGCATCGACTCCTCGTTGCGCTCGCTCTTGTCGCCGAGGTGAATGCGGCAGTCGCGCAGCTTTTTGTTGTTGAGGCTCACCTTTTTGGCCATCTCGCGGGCCTTCTTCTGGATGCCCGAGATGGCCTTGCGTTCCTTTTCGTTATCCTGAATTTTCCTGCCCAGCGTCTCGGCTGTCGAGGGGTGCTTGTGGAGGTAGTTGTCGAGCTGCCCTTTGAGGAAGTCGACTATGAAGTTGCGCACCGAGGGGCCGTCGGGGCCCATGTCCTTCGAACCCAGCTTGGTTTTGGTCTGCGACTCGAACAGCGGCTCCTCGACCTTGACCGAGATGGCGGCGATGATCGACGTGCGGATGTCTGCCGGGTCGTAATCCTTGCGGAAGAACTCCTTGATGGTCTTGCCCAGCCCCTCGCGGAAGGCGGCCTGATGGGTTCCGCCCTGGGTGGTGTGCTGGCCGTTGACGAACGAAAAGTAGGTCTCGCCGTAGCCCGTGCCGTGGGTTATCACCACCTCTATATCCTCGCCTGCGAGGTGGATCGGCTGATAGAGCGGCTCTTCGGACATGTTCTCGTTGAGCAGGTCGAGCAGTCCGTTCTTCGATATGTACGGCACGCCGTTGAAGTTGATGGTCAGCCCGGCGTTGAGGTAGGTGTAGTTGCGTACCATCGCCTCAACGTAGTCGAAATTGTAGCGATACTCGCCGAAGAGCGTCCTGTCGGCGCAGAAGCTGACCGTCGTGCCGTTCTTCTCTTTGAGGCCGCTCTCGCTCAGCTCCGAGGTCATGATCCCCTCGGCGAACGACACGCTCCGCGCCTCGCCCTCGCGCACGCTGCGGATCGTAAAGCTGCTCGAAAGCGCGTTCACCGCCTTGATACCCACGCCGTTAAGTCCGACTGACTTTTTGAAGGCCTTCGAGTCGTACTTGGCCCCCGTGTTCATCTTCGAGGCCACGTCGGCGAGTTTGCCCAGCGGAATGCCCCGCCCGTAATCGCGCACCGTCACCGCGCCATCCTCGATCGTGAGGTCGATGGCCTTTCCGAAGCCCATCATATACTCGTCGATCGAGTTGTCGAGCGCCTCCTTGATCAGGATGTAAATGCCGTCGTCGTAGGATGTTCCATCGCCGAGTTTGCCGATGTACATACCCGGACGGCGGCGAATGTGCTCCTGCCAGTCGAGCGTCCGGATATTGTCCTCGGTGTATGCTGCTGCTGCGTTCATATCTGTTCTTTCTCCATTATCTTTTGTATCCGGTCGGCGGCCTGTCGCGGCGTCATCCCGCTTATGTCCACCGGCGGCAGTATTTTTATGTTGAAGCGGTGAGGCATCCTGAGTTTCCAGCCCTGCGAGACGCTGCCCGTGCCCTCCGTAACCACCGGCAGCACCCTCGCCCCTGCGTTCAGTGCCAGCACGAAAGCCCCCTCCTTGAAGCGGTGGATCCGTCCGTCGTGCGAGCGCGTCCCCTCCGGAAATATCGCCACCGAGAACCTGTTATGCAGCATCTGCGTCCCCTGCTCGATCATTTTCCGTGCGTCGGCAGCCACCCCGCGGCGTATGACTATGTCCCCCTGCATCCACAATATCGCCCCGAAAAAGGGAATTTTCAACGCCTCGGCCTTCGACACCCATTTGAAGCGCAGCGGCAGGCGGTAGAGCAGCGGGATGTCGAGCATCGAGCAGTGGTTGGCCGTCACGACGTAGTTCTCGCCGCGCACGACATTCTCGCGCCCCTCGACCCGCACGCGCCACAGCGGATTGAGGGTGTAGATGGCGCGCGACCAGAGCCGCCACATCCAGTGCAGCATCTTGCGGTTGCGGTCGAACGGGCGCACCAGAACGAACTGGACGAACGAAACGACGAAAAAAATCAGCGTCGCGACGACAAAAACGACATAGTAAAACAGTGTGCCGATAAGCATGGAGTGCAGGTTAAATGCGCCTGTCCGTCGCCATTGCGAACCCGGCGGTGAAGCGATCTGTTTTCAGTGCCGCTTCGGGCCGGGGCCCTCGCAATGACGAAACGGATATTTTTCGGGCCGGCGCGGATTTATCGTGCAAAAGTAGCATTTTTCCCGAAGAGTTTGTCCTGTTTTTTTGCCGAAGCCGTTTTTTTGTTCGCACCGCCCCCTCCGACGACAGGCAGGGGGAATCCCCCATAGTCACTATTTCCTGCTCGCGGCGAACTTCGTGCGGATTATCTCCTCGATGCTCCGTCCGGTGATCTTGCTTTCGAGCCACGAGAGCAGGTCGAGATAGAGGAAGGTGCGCCGCTCGTCAGGGTCGCTTTCGAGCGCCTTGAGCCGCAGGAACAGCTCGCGCAGCTCCTCTTTGAGGTCGGTCTGGTAGATGGCGCCCAGACGTTTGAGAAAGGCCAGCAACTCCTTTTGCACACGGTGCATGTCGTTGGCCTTCACAATGAAAGCATACACCGAGCGGATGTGGTATTCCATGTTGTGGTCGACGCCGGCCTCGTAGGAGCCGATCAGGCAGAGCATCTTGGCGTAGCATTGCAGGTCGCGGCGTATCTGGGGGTTGCGTGTCTCGGTGATGCGGTCGAGATAGCTCATGCACTCCGTGTAACGCCCCGCGCCGAAATAGATGCAGGCCGCCTTGTAATTGAGCAGCATCTTGTTGTGCAGCGGGATCTGCTGGCTGAACCGCTCCAGCAGCTTGTCTACCCTGTCGACCGTCGCAATGCCCTGCGTGAACGTGCCCTCCATGAAGTGGCGGTTCATGCGTCCGGCATAGAGTATCTGGCGCGAGATGATCACCGCGTTGTCGTTGATGTTGCCCACCACGCTGCACTCCATCTCGAACTTGCGCAGCCGCGCCGTGAACAGCCGGTACTTGCGCATGAAGAACAGCCCGTCGAGAATGTGCGAGTAACCTTTCAGAAAGCTGTCATACATGAGCTCCTTCATGCGGGGGTTGCCGTCGAACAGGGCTACCCAGCGCGAGGCGAACTTGTAGGTGTCGAGAAAGTTGTGGCGAATGTAGTGATACCATGCCATCGCCTGGCAGAAATAGACCCGCTCGAGAAAATTGAGGCGCATTCCGGCGAACTGCTTGAGCCGCGGGCCAAAATATTGGGTTATCAGTTCGAGATCCTTGTTCGAACGGGCGTAACCCAGTTTAAGGTGGAGTGAGAAGAGCTGCGAGGCGATCTCCAACAGACGCTCCTCGGAGTTGATCGAGTTGCAGACGGCGTTGGTCAGCTCGAGGTGGGAGTCGAAGGTCGAGGCGCTGTCGGACGAGGAGTTGTTGGCCTCGGCAATTTGCTTTTCGAGCGCGACGGCGTCGAGCAGGATGGTGTGCTGCAACAGCTCGCGCGCCTGCGGCATGATCTTGTCGATGGCCTTGGCGCTCTGCTTGTAGAGCCCCTTGTCGTAGAGTATGCGGGCAAAGTCGACCTGCTCGCGCAGCTGCATCAGCAGCGAGTGGCGGGCATTCAACAGTTTGATGCTGACCAGTATCTGTTTGTAGAGGTGGGCCTTCATGTTGGGCAGCTGCTCCTTCTTGACGGGGCAGTTTTTCAGCACGCGGGCCTCGTCGTATTCGGCGACCGAATCAAGATAGTTGAACAGGGCGATGAACTTCGACCCCTCGCTGGCCGCAAGCCGTCCGGCATAAAGTTTGAAATTGCGCTTCTCGGCCTTGCTCATGCACTTGATAAGCTCGAATATCGCCTCCTGTTTCTCAGTTCCGTTTGTCATTGCGCAAAGTTACCTAAAAAATCCGTACCTTTGTACGCAACACTAAAAAACCGCTACGATGTCCAACGACTCACGCTATGCCCTCAGAGGCGTCTCGTCCGCCAAAGAGGATGTTCACGCCGCCATTCGCAATATCGACAGGGGATTATACCCAACGGCCTTCTGCAAGATAGTTCCCGACATTCTTGGGGGAAGCGACGACCATTGCGTGGTGATGCACGCCGACGGGGCGGGCACCAAATCGTCGCTCGCATATGTCTACTGGCGCGAAACGGGCGACATGTCGGTATGGCGCGGCATAGCCCAGGACGCAGTGGTGATGAACATCGACGACCTGCTTTGCGTCGGGATAACGGACGGCATTCTGCTCTCGTCCACCATCGGGCGCAACAAGCGGCTGATCCCCGGCGAGGTGGTCTCGGCCATCATCAACGGCACGGAGGAGTTTTTGCAGTCGATGCGCGATCTGGGCGTGGGGATCTGTTCCACGGGCGGTGAAACGGCCGACGTGGGCGATCTGGTGCGCACGGTGATCGTCGACAGCACCGTCACGGCCCGTATGCGCCGCAGCGATGTGATCGACAACCGCAACATCCGTCCCGGATCGGTCATCGTGGGGCTGAGTTCGTTCGGACAGGCCATCTACGAGGCCGAGTATAACGGCGGTATGGGCAGCAACGGCCTCACCTCGGCCCGGCACGATGTTTTCGCGCGCGCGCTGGCCGAGGCATGGCCCGAAAGTTACGATGCGGGCATCCCCCCTGAGGTGGTCTACACCGGAGGTTACTCTCTGACCGACACGGAGCCCGAAACCGGCGTTACCATGGGCAAACTTGTACTGTCGCCCACGCGGACTTATGCTCCCGTGATTGCGCGGGTGTTGGCGGAGTGTCGCGGGGCGGTGTGGGGCATGGTGCATTGCAGCGGCGGCGGCCAGACCAAGGTACTGCACTTTATCGACGGGCTGCATGTGGTCAAGGACAACCTCTTCGCCACTCCGCCCCTGTTCCGCATCATCCGCGAGCAGAGCGGCGTATCCATGCGCGAAATGTTATCCGTCTTCAACATGGGCCACAGGATGGAGCTATATGTCGATCCCTCGGCGGCCACTGCCATCATGGATATTTCCCGTTCCTTCGGCGTCGAGGCGCAGATCGTCGGGCATGTGGAAGAAGCCGTCGACGCAAGGGTCACAATCGTGCACGAAGGCGAGAAACATGAATTTACAAAGCAATAACATTATTGGAGTCAACTGGTTGAAAGGGCGGTTCAGCGGCCCGCCTCTGCGTCGAACCCATATTCGTCGGTAAATAGCTTGGGATATTTGTTTTTGAGGCTATATCTCACCGTCAGAGACTCGTCATTCAACCATCTGATCGTCCTCACTGAACCATTGTATTCGTGAGTTGTGACATACGTCTTTTGCATGTCGGTTGCAGTTTCAAAGCCTGATTCCGGATTGAATCATAAGCGCTGTCAACAGGCGTGTGGTTATTATTGACGTAGCCTGCTGCATATTCTCCTGCAACCGCTTTAGTTCTTTAAGGGCGGAAATGGCCTTTGAAGTATAAATATTAGACCGCCCGTATGGGCGGCCTAATATGTTGTGAATGGCGGTAATTGAGATATCAAGTCTCCGATGTCGGTCTGAGGGAATCGTCCCAGACCGGCTCAATAAACTATTAATTATCCTATTACAGTCACGTTGACAGCCTGCTCGCCTTTCTTGCCTTCGCTGACCTCGAACTCTACGTTCTGGCCCTCGTCGAGGCCGCGGAAGCCCTCTTTCAAAATGCCGGTGTAGTGTACAAAGACGTCGTTGCCCTCTTCCGTTGTGATAAAGCCGTAACCTTTGGCCGAATCAAACCATTTAACAGTACCTTTCATATTAAAATTAAATTAAAAATAAATAACGCTGCAAAGAAACACAAAAAAAATTGCATTCCAACAATTTTTCCGAAAAAAAAATCAAATTTTGCAAATATATATCACAATTCGGGCCGAACGGCGCATTTTTTGTCACCTGACCAGCGCTCCGGACGGATAAATTTCGGAGGCTATTCGAAAATAAACAGGAAAAAGAAATCTGAAAAAAATGCGCGGTTGCATTTTTCTGAAAAAAAAATCATATATTTGTATGCTCATTAGTGGGCAATCATCTCTCCAATGCCTGACCGTGATGGGAGAAATTTGTGGAATTTCGCTCCGCAGCGCATCATGGAGAGAGAACGCAGCATTATTTTCAAGGTACGGGGCGCGTTTACGTGAGAGGGAGAAGACGGGAAAGTAAGGTATTTTATAATATTCAAGGTGTGGCGGTCGATAGTTTGGATGCCGGTTCAGTGCAAAAGTTAAAGTTTGCCTGAATTTTCCTGCCGGAGTTATTCGACGGGTGGTTTCGGCGGCAAATTTTGCAAACGTAGCGGCGGCGACAGCGGCGGCGGCGAAAAAATGTCGACAAAAACGGCGAGAACGGCGAACTGGCTCCGACCAGAGGCCAAACTGCCCCGAACCGAATCGAGGCAAACCGACCCTGAACTGAACCGGACCCGACCCGAACGCCATCGAACTTGCTCGGAAATGGCGGGGCGCGAAAGCGGAAAAGTGGACAGGATGTGGCGGACAAAGGCGGAAAAGTTGGCAAAGTGGAAAGGTTGAAATGCAAACAAGGCAGGGCGGACAAAGGCGGAGCGCAAAGATAAAAATTTGGGAGGACAAAGACAAGACGGAGTGTTAAGAATTAAGAAGCAAAGGCAGAACGGGAAGCAAAGATTAGGAATGGGGAAGCAAAGGAAGGCAGAGTGTAAGAGTAGGAAGCAAAGACAGGACGGAAAGTAAAGGCAGAGTGGCGGGAACAGGAAATTTAAGGCAAACCGTGGCGCGGCGGCAATAGCGGCATAGCCCCTAACGCCGACGACAAGCCAAACGGTGGCAGCGTCAGAGATGACCAGCCCCCAATGCCGACGACAAGCCAAACGGTGGCAGCGTCAGCAATGACCAGCCTGCAACGCCGGCGACAAGCCGAAAACGGCGGTAACAATAAAATATTGACCAAAAAAATATTACCCATGGATTTTCCAAACAACTCAAACCAATAATTTAATAACTAACAAAATGGCACAGACTAAAAAAACCAGCAAGACGAACGCATCGAACGTTTTCGCAGCTCTGACGATCGTGATCTGCATCTGCATCGGATTCTGCATCTGGAAGTTCATCATGGGCGACCCCTCCAACTTCGAGCCCACCGCAGCCCACCCCGAAGGCGACCCCACGGCCCACCCGCTTGACGGCAACATCTTCGGTATGATCTACAAGGGCGGTTACATCGTTCCGGTGCTTATCGGGCTGCTGCTGACGGCGATCGTCTTCTCGATCGAGCGCTTCTTCGTCCTGAACAAGGCCGAGGGCAAGGGCAACCTGAACAAGTTAGTCAACAAAGTTCAGTCCTGCATCGCTCTCTGAGAGGTAAACGAGGCCATGTCGGCTTGCAGCAAACAGAAAGGCGCAGTTGCCAACGTTATCCATGCAGCCCTTGTTAAGTTCAAGGAGGTCAGCGCAGAGGGGCTCAACGCCGACGATGCGAGCGAGGCGCTCAGCAAGGAGGTCGAGGAGGCCACTTCGCTCGAAATGCCGACGCTGGAGAAAAATATGACCATCCTCGCAACGCTGGTCTCGATCGGTACGCTGTTCGGACTGCTTGGTACCGTGACCGGTATGATCAAGGCCTTCGCAGGCCTCTCCGTAGCAGGCACCCCCGACACGGCCCAGCTGGCGACCGGTATCTCCGAGGCGCTTATCAACACCGCAACCGGTATCGGCACCTCGATCCTCGCCACCATTGCCTACAACTTCTTCACCGCAAAGATCGACACCCTGACCTATTTTATCGACGAGGCCGGTTTTGCCATCACACAGTCCTACAAGAAAGTCAAGGGCTAATAGTGTTGAAAACTCCTGAAAGCAGTTTTTTCCGCGTTGCGCCCGCCCCGGCAATGCCAAACACCGGCCACGCGGCCGGGCAAACCGTGAAAAGGCAGATTTTCGGAAAGTTTCAAGAACTTGCGTTTTTCGGCGCAAGTAACATTAAAACGCTAAGAGTATGGCAAAAGTAAAAATCTCAAAGAAGAGGACGAGCGTCGATATGACCGCCATGTGCGACGTGGCGTTCCTGCTGCTCTCCTTCTTCATTATGACGGCCCAGGCGCGGCAGCCGGAGCCTTTTCCGGTCGATGCGCCCGCGTCGACGGTGCAGACCAAGCTGCCCGACTCCAATCTGGCGACCATCACCATCGGCGACAGCACCGTATTCTTCGGGGTCACGGGACAGGACGTCCGCATCATGATGCTCGAAAAGATGGGCGAGAAATACAACGTCACCTTCACCGAAGACGAGAAGAAGACATTCTCGCTGATAGAGTATTTCGGGGTGGACATCAAGCAGATGCACAGCCTGATAGCCATGAGCGCCTCGGACAGGGCGAGACCCGGCATACAGCCAGGCATCCCCCTCGACTCGGCCAACAACCAGCTCTACGACTGGGTGCTGAACGCCCGTTTCGCTTCGAGGACGCTCGACGCCAAAAAGGAGAACCCGACCAAACGCGACCTTGACGTGGCGATAAAGGGTGGCAAGAACATCGACTATCCGATGGTCAAGAAGGTGATCGACATCCTGCAACGGCAGAAAAAGAACAACTTCTACCTTGTTACCGGACTGCGAAACGAGGACTTTTAATTGAAAAACTGGGAAAAAAATGGCTGAATTAAATGTACCGGATCCCAAAGGCGGCGGCAAAAAGGTCAGAAGCAAGAAGATGAACGCCAAGGTCGACCTGACGGCTATGGTCGACCTCGCGTTCCTGCTGATAACGTTCTTCATGCTTACCACGACCCTCCAAAAGCCCCAGTCGATGAACCTGGCGATGCCGGACAAGGAGAAAGACGCCAAGGGTAACGACGACAAGACCAATGTGGCCGCAAGTCGTACCCTGACGCTGGTGCTGGGCACACATAACCAGCTGGTCTACTACAAGGGACAGCTCAAGGAGCCGATTATCCCCCCGACAGTGACGGGCTACGGGCGCGAAGGCATCCGTAATGTGCTGATCGAGCAAAAAAGGGTGGTCGATCAGGCGATGGGCAACACTGATAACATGCCCGACTCGCTGAGAAAAGGGCTGATCGTGATCATTCAACCGAGCGAGAAATCGCTCTACCACAACGTTGTGGATGCGCTGGACGAGATGGCGATAACGAGCGTCGATACATACGCCATCGTCGACATTACTCCCGATGACCTTAAACTGTTGGACGAAAAGGGATTGAACTAAGCCCGACTGACCGGGCCGAAATTCCGTAAGTTCATTAAAAAAAGAGTCGTTATGCTTAAATCAAGAATAAACCTGTTCGAACAGAAGTGGATAGACACCGTTTTCGAGGGGCGCAACAAGGAGTACGGCGCCTACGACCTGCGGCGCAGGGGCTCCGTTATCACCGTGATCTCCACGGTGATAGGCGTGCTCGGGTTCTCGTTCCTGGTCGGACTGCCGAAGTTGCTCGACAATTTCGACTTCGGCGGAAGCGGCCGCGAGACTATCGACGAGGTGGTCACGCTGGCCACGATACTCGATACGCCGCCCGAGGAGCTCCCGAAGGACATACCTCAGCAGCAGCAGAAGCCCGAGGAGACCACATCCGTAGAGATCAAGAGGTTTACCCCTCCGGTGGTGGCCCCGGACGAAGCGGTCGTCGAGGAGATAGTCTCGCAGAAAGACCTTAAAGATGTGATCGCAGGGAGCAAGAACGTCGCCGCTACCGACGACGGAGGCGTCGTGATCGACGAAACTCCGGTCGAGGTGGTTACGGCCAAAACGGTCACGGAGGACAGGACGGTGCACGACCAGACTTCCGTCGAGGTGCAGGCCCAGCCGCCCGGAGGCATCAACGCCTTCCGGCAGTACATCGCCGAAAACCTGACCGGCCTCACGCTGTCGGACGGACTGACCGAACTCCGCATGGAGATCAAGTTCGTGGTCGAGAAGAGCGGCGCGCTGACCGATATTCAGGTGTTGCGCGACGGCGGTTATCCCGACATCGCCGACCAGGCAGTAAAGGTGATCGGCAAGGCGCCCAAATGGAGCCCCGCCGTGATGAACGGCCGCCCTGTGAGGATGTCGTACCGCCTGCCGATAACCATACAGGTGTCCAACTAACTTCTCCGCACTGCGGAGAAGTTACTCACCGACCGGAGCCCGCAGGTCGCCCGCAAGGGCAACACATGGCGGCGGCGAGGGAACTGGTTGGCAACAAGGTCGGGGGCGCGTTCCTGCACTTGACAATGTAACCGAGAGTTTGAATTATGGCGCCAGACAACAGATCAACTATCCGGCATAAATCTCTCACAGGGAGATTTATGCTGGTTTTAGGGACGGCTTTCCTGCTGATATACCTGTCATTGGGGGTTGCGTTCCTGTTTTTCGGCAGTCGGCTGCCCTTCTACATGTCGCCGACCTACAAACGTGCTTTCGGCCTGCTGCTGACAGTTTACGCCCTGTTCCGCGCCTGGCGGCTGTGGCGTCAGTACCGGGGGTGGGAGGAATAAGAGGCACGGGGACAGCGTGAGATGCAGACTGCAAACCTGTACGGAAAGAAACAGGAGGCATGAACTGCAAACCTGTGCGGAAATAAACAGGAGGTATGGACGCAAACCTGTGCGGGTGAGAGACAGGTGAGAGACGTCAGGCGCGGGCTGCGCGCCGGCAAAATATTAATAAATTAATGCCCCGAAAAGGCGGGGCGGTGAAAATTGGGGTTTCGATGATATTGACTGCGCTCGGGTGACGCCTGATCGGTCACCAGGATTAGCCCGAAAGAACTCTGACGCTGCCGACAACCGGCAGGCTGCATGAGAAACAAAACCATTCATCTGTTAAACACAAGATTATGTTTAAGAATGGAGCTAACCTGTTCGGTCAGGAATGGATCGATACGGTATTTGAGGGACGCAACAAGGATTACGGAGCATACGAAATGCGCCGCAAGGGGGCGAGCACGACAGTCAAGGCGCTGGCAATCGGTGTGACGGCTTTCTCGCTGCTGGTCAGCCTGCCGCTGCTGGCAAACAAATTCAGTTTTGGCGACGGGGAACAGAAGACAATATTCGCCGATCCGTTCGTTATTATTGATCTGAACCCGCCGGCGGATACGCCGGAACCGATCGTGCCGCCCACATCGCCGCCGCCGGAAAATCAGCTGTCGGCGCAGGATATAATCAGGTTCAGGCCGCCGGTGGTGGCGCCCGACGCGAATGAAGAGATGCCGCCGCAAAGCGCGTTTGTCAACGCTGTTTCAGGCAGGGAGACCATAACGGGCGATCCGGACGGTACTATACTCATAGACCAACAGCCGGAAACGACGCTGCCCACGACGATCATCGAGCCGCCAACAGGCCCGCTGTCGCCGGGAGAGATAGAAGTGCCGGCCGATCCGGGTTACGATTTCCGGCGGTACATCGCCGAAAGCCTGACGGGGATCACGCTGTCGAACGGCCTGACCGCGTTGAACTTGGAGTTTAAGTTCGTTGTAAATAGAAACGGTTCGCTCACCGATATTGTTGTGGTTCGCGACGGCGGCTATCCCGACATTGCGGCGCAGGCTGTCAAGGCGATAGAGAACGCGCGGAAGTGGAACCCGGCAGTGATGAACGGTCGCACGGTAAGGATGTCCTACCGCCTGCCGATAACCATACAGGTGGACAACTAAATTCGACGCGAAGCGGAGAATTTACTCACCGACCGGAGCCCGCAGGTCGCCCGTCAGGCAGCACAGTTGCCGGTGGGCGGCGCGGACAAGGCGAAGAGAGGTAACTGTTCCCCGCGAAGCGGATAAGGCGAAAGGGTTACGAGGTTACAATAGATGTAGCGACCTTGTGCGGTCTCCGTCATTGCGGATTCTGACGGCGGAGCAACACGGTAGGGTCTTCGTCATTGCGAACCCAACAAACCCGACGAACCCGACGGGTGAAGCAACCGCCAAGCCGAGGGCCGTCGAGTTCGCTCGAAATGACAGGGGGAGCCAGGCGGCGTTGCGAGGGCAGAGGTTGTCGGCAGAGAGTGCCGTGGCAGCTTGAGGAAGCCGCCAACTCCGAATGCGACATGGAAAAGAGGCAAATGAAACGGACGAGTCAGGCGAGGCAGGTATTTTCCCTGATTACTTAGGGCTGCCACTCGCAATAACGGACAGTCGAAATGTCATGCCGGACACAACGGTTCAGTTGTGTCCGGTGTGACATAATTTGGAAAAGGCCGCGCCGCAGGGCATGGAGGCAGAGTTCCGGTCGAAAGGTTTTGCCACAGGCCAGGTCGGGGACTTATTAAAAAGTTTTTTCGGCCTTGCGTAGCAAGGTCGGCAGCCCGCAGCCATCGGCGGCGCAGGGCTGCACTTATCGCCTGCGGCCCGTGCACCCCTGCACTGGCTGCGGGCCGAAAACCGTATTAAAATGAACCGGATAACGAAATATTTGCTGTTGACGGTGGCGGTTGCCGCGATGACGCTCTCGTGCAGGGAGTGGCGCAACCGGCAGACCCCGACGCGCGGCAGCATCACCGTAATGGTCGACCAGACCGTCTACCCGATAATGCTCGACGAGGTGGATATGTTCGGCCATACCTATAAATACACGCATATCGAGTTGCTCGGCCTTCCTGGGCAGACGATTGTCGATTCGCTCATGCACTCCGACTCGCTGCGGGTGGCGATCATGGCGCGCGACCTGACCGAGAATGAGAAGAACTGGTTCGAGAACCGTCGCGTCAGGCCGTGCATCAACGAGATAGCCTACGACGCTATCGCGCTGATAGCCAACCGCGCCAACGGGCCGAAGTCGATAAGCGAACAGGAGTTGAAGGATATACTCACAGGGACGGCTAACCCGCGCAGTTTCAAACTGGTGTTCGACAATTCGCATTCGAGCACGGTGCAGTATATGATGGAGTTCGCGGGGGTCGACAGCCTGCCGGCGACGTGGGTGTTCTCCGCGAGCTCGACGCTCGAATTGATGGAGCACCTCTCTAAGAATGTCAACAGCATAGGCTTCATCGGGGTAAACTGGCTCTACGAACCCGACGGGGAGGTGCGGCGTTTCATCGACAAGGTGGGGGCGCTGTCGGTGGGCAGCGGCGCCGAGGCCCGCCAGCCTACGCAGAACAACATCGCCGAGGGGAGCTATCCCTTCGTGCGCACGATCAGGATAGTCAACTGTCAGGGCAACGCCGGACTGGGGCTGGGCTTGGCCTCGTTCGTCGCCGGCGACGTCGGGCAGCGAATAATATTGAAGTCGGGGCTGACGCCCTTTGTAATGCCTAAGAGGGAGATAAATGTAAGGGAGAAGATATAGCATTGCGACAGCGAACCTGTGACGCGGAAAGCAATTCTCTCCGCGTCACTGCGGGCGGGGCGAAAACAAGACGGGCTGCGCTTTACCGTCCCGCTTCGGGTTTCACCCTCGCAATGACGGGGCGACCGAAATAGACCATTAAATTAAAATCAGATATGAAAAAATTCCTGTTAATCTTGTTTTCAGCGGTTTGCGCCGCAAGCCTCTACGGTCAGAACCTGGCCGAGGCGCAAAAGGCCATCGAGGCCGAACAGTACGAAAAGGCCCGCACGATCCTCGAACAGCTCTCCACGGGCAAATCGGCCGACGGCGAGGTGTTTTTCCGTTTGGGCGACCTCTACCTCACCCTCGGCGAGGATGCGCTGGCCGAGGAGACCTTCAACAAGGGGTTGACAATGAAGAAAAACCCCCTTATCAACTACATAGGTCTGGGTCATCTGCTGCTCAATGCGGGCAAAAAGGAGCAGGCGCAGGCCGATTTCACCAGGTCGATCCCCAAGGTGAGCAAAAAAACCACCAAAGAGTTGGTAGCCATAGCCAAAGCATATATCGACACGCGCTATCCCGACTACGAAAAAGCGGCAGGGTATGCCCAGCAGGCGGTGGACTTCAACAACACGCTGGCACAGGGCTATCTGGCCCTCGGCGACGCCAAGTATAACCTCGACAAGGCCAGCGACGCCTACATGGCCTACCGCAACGCCTACACGCTGGACAACTCGCTGCTCAGGGCAAAGTTGCACCTGGCCGTTATCACCAAGAAAGCCAACGCTTTCCCCGAGGCTGTCGAGATGTTCGAGGAGCTGATAAGTTCCAACCCCGAGTACGGCCCCACGTACCGCGAGATGGCCGAAACCTACTATCTGTGGTCGCTGCTCGAAGAGGACAAGTCAAAACGCGAGGAGCATATAGCCAAGGCGCTCAGCTACTACAAAAGCTACATGGATCACACGGACTACTCGCTGAACTCGCGCATGCGCCACGCCGACTTCCTGATCCTGACCCGTGATTACGAATCGCTTGAAAAAGAGGCCAACGAAATGAAACGGCTCGACGACGTCAACCCGCGCATCTGGCGTTACCTCGGCTTCTCGGCATACGAAAACGGCCACTACTCGGACGCAGCTTCGGCCATCTATAACTTTATCGACAAGGTCGACACGTCGCGCGTCGTGGGCATCGATTACTCCTACCTCGCACGGGCCGAGGCCAAGCTGGCCATCTCCGGCGATGCGCTGACCATCGACGAGGCCCATTTCGACAAGATGCTCGACGCTCTGCGCAAGGGCGTTAGCAAGAAAGCCGCGCCGGGCGCCGAGTTCAGCGAGCTGGCCTCCAAACTCTACCGGACAAGGCAGTCGCCGACCGACTACACGAACTACAATTACGCCGCCCGGCTGTACGAGGAGTTGGCAGCGGTTCCCGACAGCAGGACGTTGCTGACCGACAACTACTACTTTGCCAACGCGGTGTTCTACTACGTTTCGTCCAAAACGACCGAAGAGCAGGCCGGGTTGCAGGAGATGATGAACAAGGCCGACGCGGCCTACGGCGTGGTCATCGAGGGGGCGCCGACCACTCAGGATGCATATTTCAACCGCGCGCGCCTCAACTGGTTCATCCTCGGCGATGCGGCCCGCGACAAGTCGAAAGAGTGTTTTGAGCAGTATATCGGCGTGGTGACCGAAAAAGGCGAGGTCGAGATGGCCAAAGCGACGGTCAAGAGCAACCTGTCGACGGCTTACGACAACATAGGCCGCTACTATTTCGACTCCGACAAGCCCAAAGCGATAGAGAACCTCGAAAAGGCCCTCGAATACAATCCGGACAACAGCAGCGCCTCCTTCGCCCTCGACTTCTTGAAAAAAGAGGTGGCGAAAGGGCATAAATAAGGCATGCAGCGCGCTTGAAATACCGCCGTGTCGTTTGCTGCATATTTATCGCATCTTTTGTGGCCGCGGGCCGGACGTTGATTTCCCCCTCTCATAACCTTATGAGAGGGGGTTTCGCGTTCGGGCCGTCAGGTCGCCCGCCCCACGTTAAGCGGCAGGCATTTGACAGGACGGGCAGTTTCAGGAGGTCTGATCTCACGTCATTGCAGGCTACGTCATTGAGGGCTACGTCATTGCGGGCGGAGCGAAGCAGTCGGGGTTGTGATTCTCTTGATTGTTTCGCTCCGCCCGCAATGATGGGGATTGCGCTCGCTACCACGATGAGGGAAAACAGACATCTGGGGCAGCATCATTGCGTCCGGCGCAGTCGATACAGGCGGAGTTGACCGCAATACATGCCGCGCAGAACTGTTTGTCGCTTAATTTTCAGGCGCGAACAGTATTATGATTTTCGATGATTTTAATGCATTCGCTGAGTCGCACATCTGACACTATATGACGAGGCAAAGGCGTTAAAAGCGCAGAAACCGACGCTCGAAGATTATGCAGAGGCTTATGCCATGCAAGGAGGAGAAACCGAGCAGCGTGGCGAAGGCAAGGGACCGCTTGCAGACTGTGCCAAGATCGCGCGAGGAGAACGAAGGCAACGCGAAGGCAACGCGAAGCCGACGGAACATAATAATTCTGACGGCTGCGGGCGTGCCGGCATAAATCCGAATACCGCGATTTATCAGCATGACGGGACAAATCCAAGAGCCCCCGAATCTTGCTCAAACTCTCAGCGATGAGAATATTTGCCACAATACGATTCCGCCAGAGACGGCGACGTTGAGGGAGTGCTTGGTGCCGACCTGGGGTATCTCGACGGCCATGTCGCACATGTCGACGGCCTGCTGGCCGACCCCCGAAAGTTCGTTGCCGAAGATCACGGCATATTTTCCTGCCGGATCCCACTCGACCTGCTCCGGCGAGAGCGCCCCCTCGACCTGTTCGACGGCCACGAGCGTGTAACCCTCGGCACGCAGGGCTGCCAGCGCCGCCACGGTATCGGGACAGTGGGCCCATGCGACGCTCTGTTCGGCGCCGAGGGCCGTTTTGTGTATCTCGCGATTGGGCGGCGCGGCGGTTATGCCGCAGAGCACAAGGCGCTCTGCGGCAAAAGCGTCGCAGGTGCGGAAGAACGACCCGACGTTGTTCATGCTGCGCACGTTGTCGAGCACCACCGCCACCGGCATCTTCACTGCGGCGACGTAATCCTCTATGGCTGGGCGGTCAAGCTCCTTGGCTGTGAGTTTTTTCAAAACTGTCCGGTTTGGGTTTTACGGAACAAAGATAGCCTCTTTGGACGAACTTTCAACCATACCCGTGCATTCCGCCGAAGAAATAGTTTACCCCGAAATATGTTATCGGCACCGAAAGGAACGACAGCAACACGAAAAGATGGAATGCAACGGGCGAAAGGTCGCATTTATGCAATGCGAGGGCGTAGAGCATGAAGGTGATAAGCGCCCATGTCTCCTTTGGGTCCCAGCTCCAGTAGCTGCCCCACGACACGTTGGCCCATACGGCCCCGATGAAGATCCCCGCCCCGAGGAGAAACAGCGCCGGAGGCAGGCAGGTCAGGTTGACGGCGCGAGCCCGTTCCCGCAACCCCTGCAAACTCTGCAAGCTCCGCAAACCCTGCAAGCCACGCACACCCCATGAACCCTGCAAGCCGTGCGAAACGAGTGCGACAAGGCTGTTCAACGCCGTGAAGGCCAGCAGTAGATATGCCGTCATGATGAGCGAGACGTGCAGGCTGAGCAGCGGCGACGAGAGTACCGGCACGAGCGGCGTGATCTTCGGGTTGGCCATTCCGAGATGGGCCACCAGCAGCGCGCAGCCCGAGGCGAGCAGTCCGAAAGGCAATACCAACGACGCCCTGCGACGGAATATCCACCCCGCAGCCATCGCTATCCACGCCATGAGCAGCATCGTCTCGAACCCCGATGCAAACGGCAGCCGCCCGCCGACGTATGTCCTCAACCCGATCGAAATGCTCAACAGACAGAACGACAGAACGTGCAACGTCGAGAACAGTCGTACCGGCCGCCAGTCCCGCCGGACAAAAAGCGACAGCAGCGCGAGAATGCCGACTGCGAGGTTAAACATGAAAAGCGGCGGGACGAGGTTGTGCCTCAGGTAAAATATCTCGACGCGCCGATGCCTTTCCGAAGGCAGGAACCGCCCCGCATGTTGCCTCTGAAAGTCGCCGATACGCCGCAATGCGGCCTCGAACCCGGCGCGGTCGTCGCTGTGCAGGGCGGCGTAACATTCGGTCAGTACCGTCCGGACGAACGTAATGTCTTCCTGCGGCCGGTCGGGTGGGAAGTTCTCCGTCGGATGATACCAGTGCAGCCCCCCCTCTGCGGGCAGCGGGAAGAGCCGCAGGGGTTCTCCGCTGTGCAGCATGTTTACAAGCTGTATCCTGTCGCTCAGCCGCACGACCTCTTTGGAGGGCGGCTGAGCGGCGAGCCTGAAGCCCCCCTCGTCGTCGAAAAAGTCGGCAAAAGAGGCCTTTTCGGTCTCGGCATTCAGCAGACGTTTGAGGGCGGGGCTGCGCACCTCGAACAGCGCCGCGTGCTGCCACTGCTCGGGAAAGAACAGGAAACCGGCCAGCACCTGCTCGGCGCTCATGCCCCCGGGAGCGCTTTTGCCGGCGAGCTTCATTGTGAAATCGTGCGCAAAGGCCGATACGGAGGTTATCCGTCCGTCGTGCAGCATCCACAAATCGCTGAATTGCCGCGCCTGCGCCGCATCGAGCGTCGCGACCTTCTGCGCCCCGAACATCGTGGAGGGCAGGAGCAGCAGCAGCGCGGCGATCAATTTTTTCCTCACGCGAAATCTCCGCGCCATCATCCACAGCCCCGACAGCGCGAATAGCACATAACCGGCGTATGTGACGGCTATCCCGACCGGATCGCGATAGATGGTCAGCACGCTGCAATCGTCGCCGACGAACGAAGACTGGTAGAAACGATAGCCTCCATGCGAGAAGATCCTGTTCATCGACGCCTGCCCGCTGTGCGCCGCGCCGCTTCGGGCCTCGCGCACGGTGAGCCGCGAAACGTAGTCCGACGGGGTGTTGGTCCCTGCGTAATACTCTATGCTGAACTCGTCCAGCACGAGCTCGAACGGCAATTCGACCCCCTCGGCAATGCCCGCCTCGCCCTCTCGCAGGACTATCTGCCCCCGCTCGCCCAACAGTTTCGTGCACAGCGCGCCGGCGAGTATCACAACGAGCGAAATGTGCACCAGCCGCAGCGGCGCTCCCTTTCCGCGAATACCGAGCAGTATCGCCGCCGCCATCGCCCCCCACAGCACGGCAAACCACCACGAACCGTAAACGAGGCTGTGCGCCCGTTGCGCGCCGAGATATTTCTCCACAAAGGTCGCCGCAACCAGCACGATGATCAGCCCGCCCCACAGCCAAACGCTAAAACGGCGCATACTGTCTGTTTTCGGCCGCGCACACGGCTATACATTCGATCTCCACCAGCCAGCCCGGACGGCAAACCGGCGCCCAGACTATGACTTTCGGTATGTCGGGACAGCGCGCGCCGAGCAATGCGGCCACCGTGCGGTAGTCGGCCGTGTCGCGCAGATAGACGATCATCTGGGCTATGTCGTCCGTCCGTGCGCCGCCTTCGGCCAGTAGCACCCCAACGTTTTCGAGCGTGCGTTCGGTCTGGCCCCTTATGTCGAGCGGGTGGAGTATGTTTCCCCTGTTGTCGATGCTCGCCGTGCCGGAGACGAAAATGTGGCGGCGGTCGCCGTAGTCGACCGCCGTAGCCCGCTCGAATGTCACGCCGTACTCGTGGGTCGGATTGAGGTGGCCCGCCCCTTTGAGATAGGCGACCTGCCCCTCGACAAGGCCGTCGACGGCGTATGCGTCCATCAGTACGGTGGTTTCGGGATGGATGTACTTGCCCTCAATGCCGGTGCTGGCAATGTAATGGGTGTGCTCGGTCAACCCCTGTCCGTAGAAATGCAGTTTGCGCGCCTTTACCATGTCGGCGTAATGGGTGTCGACCCCCTGAACGAATATCCACGTTCGGAGGGCGTTGTCGGCAAGCGTGCAACCCTCCGCTCTCAGCCTGCCGGTGTAGTTCTCGAATATCTCCTCGGTCTGGGCAAATTCGTCGCGGCCGTGGCTGTGCATCTGCATGTCGAACAGATGACGGCAGGCCGAACGTCGCATAGCCACGCTGTTCTCGCCGGTGCGCGACAGCTGCGCCCCCTGCACGAACCATGCCCACAGCGCAACTTTCGCCCCGCTCAATGGAGGCTGCTGCACGACCGAGGTCGCCGCCGCGCCGTTCACCCTTTTCAACAGCGTCTCGTGGTTGACCGCGTCGCTCACCAGCCAGCGTTTCAACACCGGTACGGCGTCGGCGGGCAGGATGTTTTCGGTCAGATGTTTCAGGGCCTTTTCGATATTGGCGTACTGCGCTTCGGCGCACAGCAGCATATCGTTTCCCTCCATGATAAGATGATATTCGCCCGCGTTCTCCCGCTCGAAAGCCGAGAGACGGACTTCGACCGGCAAGTCGGGCGGCGTCGGTTTGGAGTATTTCATAATGTCAATCGTTTGGGGAGGTGATCCATGCCCTGATCAGCTCTATGTCGTCCACGGCGTCGAGCGAGGAGAGCGTCGTGTGGTTGGTCGTTATCGTCGCAGGGCGCAGTGTCAGCACGTCGAGCAGGAAACTGTTTTGCAGCGAGTATTTCTCGACGCGCATTTTGGGCGAGTTGTCGGGCTGCGAGGGCGCGTCGACCAGATTGGCGCGGGCGTTGCCCTCGGTCAGGTCGAGCCCCGCCGCCAGCCCGCCCGCGCCGTGGCACTGGATGCACTGTGGGGTGAAAATCTGCGCCTGCACGCGGGCAAAAGGGGCGAGATCGACCGTCCCGTCGACCGTCAACTCCCCGTCGCCGCCGAGAGGAACGCGGTGAAAGAAGTACCTCGCCTTGTCTTCGACCCTGTCGAGCAGAGCAAGGGCCATATGCGTCGTCCCGCGCGGCACGGTTTGCAGCGTGGCGGCCTGCCATGTTCCCGTTGCGGGCTTTGTCGCGACCTCGAAGGCGAGCGGATAGGGCGACGTGCCGACAAACGCCCCCCAGACGATGCGGTAATTCTGCGGGAAAGCCTGCATGTTCTCGAAGTCGAAACGCGCCTCGACGCGCACCTCCACCTCTTCCACGCGCTTCTGTTCGGGATATATGTCGCCACTGTCGCAGCAGACCAGCGACAGGCAGAGAAGAAGCATTGCAAAACGTGCCATTGTCTAAAACGAAAATTGCAGCATCACCTGCGCCGAGTGTTGCGCGAGGCCCATGTCGTCGTTGTCGCGCTCCGTCTGGTCGGTGTGGCCCCACTTGCCGAGATACTGGTACATGGCCTGCAAGCGCAGGTTGTAGCCGGCGATGAAGTAGTTGAAGCCCACGGCGGGAGCGTTGAGGTAGCCCGCCGTGCGGAGAGAGTTGCGGTCGCAGAGGTCGTAGCGCAGGGCCAGCTGAATGCGTTCGGTGGCAAAATATCCCCCATGCACATATCCGCCGACAAACTGGTAGAGCGGGGCGATGTTCTGCCTCCGGACGAACTTCATGTTCAGGTAGTAGGCCTCGGCGCCGAAATACCAGCGGTTTTTGAGGCGCGAAAATTCCAGCCCCACGCGCAGGTCGTTGCTCGCCTGCCAGTTGGCCTCGACGTTGTAGGAGGCCGAGAGCGCGACGAGCCATTTGTCGTTGCGCAGGTCGGTCGGGCTGCCTTGGTGGGTTGTTGCGGCCCCTTTCGGCGTCCATGCGAGGCGCGCGGCGTAGAGCAGCGAGGGTATGCCGAGGTCGTCGCTCATCGTCTTGCGGGCGGCGTTGACCCCGACGCCCGTACCGTTGAAAACCCCCACGCGGTACTCCCACCTGTTCCGCAGCAGTCCGTGCAGTTGCACGCCGAGGTCGAACCCCGTGGCAAAGTTGGGGTTGACCGAGTTGAGCGAATAGGGTATATTGACCGGCGTTGTGAGCGACAGGGGCAGCGACGGGAAGAGCGTCTGGCCGAGCGTAACCAGATAGGCCTGCGCAAAGGGGGTCTTGAACTTTCCGGCGCGCAGACGCAGCTCGTCCCTGACGTTATACTCGAACCACGCCTGCTGGAGCATCGCGTCGCCGCTCTGGGCCGCATTGAGCGTGAGGTTGAAGGTCAGCTTGCCGAACGCCTTTCCGGCAAAGCCCAGCAGCGCGTTGCCCACCTCGAAACCGCTGTTGGCTATGTTGTCCTGATCGGCTAGGTCGAGCCCCTCGTCGTCGTAATAGTTCAGCTTGGCGGAGGTCTGCACCAGCACGAAAGGCTTGAGCGTAAAGTCGCCCGCGCGCGTCTCGAAGTTGAAACCGCGTTTCTCGGCCAGCGGCACCACGTCGCTCTCAATGTACCTGTCCTGCGCCTGCGCGGCAAACGGACACAGGGCAAGCAGTATGTAAAAAATCTTTCTCTTCATTTTTCTATTCGCGAAAAATACATTTTAGCTTTCGGCTTCCCCGCCCTGTCCCGCCACGGTCGGCAAGCGGCCTCTGTTCATGCGGGGAAAGCATTGGTTTTTCGATGAATAAGTTTCACAGGCTGTTTATAAATGTGATCAGCGCATCGCGGTCTTCCCTGCCCATGCGGTGGAACAGCTCGCGCGAGACGGCGCCCTCGCCGCCGTGCCACATGATGGCCTCCGTGATGTTGCGCGCCCTGCCGTCGTGCAGCATGCGCGTGTGGCCGTTGACGGTCTCCTGCAATCCGACGCCCCACAGCGGCGTTGTGCGCCACTCGTAGCTGTATGCCGACCCCGCCGGAACGTGGTTGTCGAGCTCGGGCCCCATGTCGTGCAGCAGGAAATCGCTGTACGGATGTATTGTCTGGTTGCAGAGCCACGGCAGGCGGGTTCCGTTGAGCAGCACAGGGGCCTCCTGCCGCGTGTGGAGCGTGGGCGTATGGCACAGGTGGCATTTGGCCCGATAGAAGTTCTCCTCGCCGCGCAGGACGACGGCGTTGTTCACGTTGCGGCGCGCTGGCACGCCGAGCGTGCTCATGTACAGATCGACGTCTTCCATGTCGCGCGTGGAGATCTGTATGCCGTAGTGGCTGTAGCCGACGTTCTGCGGCTGTCCTTCGCAGATCTCGAGCGGATAGCGGTCGTTGGTCACCCCCAGGTCGGACGAAAAACCGAGCTCGACGGTCAGGTCGGCGTGGTGCGCCTTGTTGCCGCCCACGCCGACGAACTGTCTGTTGCGCTCGGTGACGATGCTCAGCCTGCCTGATATGCCGTACTCGGGGTAATTGCTCTGCGCGGCGAGGCGGCGCAGCTCGTCGTGGTCGAGGGCCATGATCTGCCCCATGCCGACATGGCGCAGCGGTATGTGCACGTCGACGATCAGCTCCTGAGGGCGAATAGTGTCGGCATACCATTCGACGATGCTGTAATGCGGCGTGACGAGCGAGTAGCGTTCGCCGTCGGGAAAGGCGTACTCCTTCTCCTCGAAGGTGTATTTGAGCTTCCCCTCCGCCTGCACCCCGACGATCGACTGGTCGTGCAGCACGCGCCCGTACTGACGGAAGAACCTGCCGTTCTGTCGCAATATGTAGACCAGCTGCGACGAGAAGCCCCTGCCGCTGCCTCCGTCGGCAAACATCGACGGATAGGTGCGTCCGGCGTTGTTGTGGCAGCTGCCGCACGAAAAACCGGCATACACAGGGCCGAGCCCCCCTACCGTCGGATCACCCTGGTCGGAGGTGCGCGGGTCGTCGTAGAGTTTGTCCCCTTTCAGAAAGCGGTCGAGCAGCGCCCCCGAGACCCACGGCGCGGGGGTATCGTATGCGCGGATGCTGGTCATGAAAACAGTGGCATTGCCCGCCGAGAGTTCGGCGGGCAATGCGGCTTTACCGTTGGGCTTGAGTATGATCTCCTCCTCGCGCCCGCAGGCGACAGCCGACAGGAGGAACAGTGCGGTTATCAGGCGTTTCATTGTCATTTATGCTCTGTTGACGCTCATAGGCATAATTCGTAATATTGTGCCGCTTCGGCCCCGTTCGGCGCTTAGCTCCCGTCGGCGAATGGGCGCGGAGACGGGAGCCGGACGGGCGTTGAATAGCGGCGGGTCGGGCGTTAGCGTACCTTGATGCACGAAAAACATGCTATGGCCCCCACGCCCCACCATTCGACGACCTCGTAGCGTTCGGACAACTTTGCCCGCAACGCCCCCCTTGTCATGAACGGGGGCGTGAACCAGCCGCAGGGTACGTACACATTCCGTATGAACCGGTCGGTGCGCCATTTTTCTCCCTCGACATAGCAGCACCCGACAAATATGCCACGGCGTTTCAATACACGGGCAATCTCGTCGAGGGCCGCCTCCTTGTCGGGGAATGCGTGAAGGCCGTTCATCGAGAGCGCGCCGTCGAACGTTCCGTCAGGGAAATCCAACGCCCCTGCGTCGCCCTGCCGGCACACGACATGTTGCAATCCCGCCGCTTCGAAGCGGCGGCAGGCAATGTCGAGCATCCGCTGCGAATAGTCGACGCAGACGATCTCAGCCTGTTTCATGCGCGAATACTTTTCGCATGTGAACAGCCCCGTACCTGCCGGAACGTCGAGCAGCCGTCCGGCGAAACCCTCCGGCAGGCAGGCAAGCAGCCGTCCGGCATAGGCCGAATCGGGGAAGCCCCAGACCAGTTTGCAGGCCAGTCGCGTCCAGAGGTTGCCCTCGCCGAGAAAGGCATCGTACCCTCCGGCAAGTTTCCGGTAACCGTCGGCACTCCTCATCGGTGAAAAAGTTCTACGCAGCGCGCTGTCGCTCCTGTTTCAGGCTTTTCCACAACTCGAAGGCCAGTACTGCATTGACCGCAGGCACAAAGGCCTGCAGGCATGCCTGCGAGAGGTCGAACGTCTCGACAAAGAGGGTCGTTGCCAGATGAAAAAGGTTGAGCAGCAACAGCAGCAGTCCCCACACAAGCGAAAATCGCCGGAAACCCTTTCCGAAAAAGAGCAGCGACAGGAACGACATGAGGAGGGTGGCAGTGAAGATGACCGTGTTGAAGGCCTGCACCCAGAGCGACACTTCTCCCGTAGCCTCGGGCAGGCGTATGTCCGCGCCATAAAAGAGCCCGAACATGTGAAGCAGGGTGTGCGTCAGGTAACATATGCCCAACAGCAGCCAGCAGAAAGCGGTTTTGGTCTGTGCGTTCATGACGGTTTAATTACGGAGTGTTTTTATCTTTTCCAGAGTGGTTTCCAGCGTCGCGCAGGCGTCCATTGCGTTGTCGACAGTGGGGTTATTGCCTCCCTGAATGGCGTCGCGGAAAGGTCTGGGCGTAACGGCGTCCATAGCGGCAATGGCCGCTTCGATGGCGTTGGTCACCTCTGTGTCTATCGATGCATTTTTGCTCTTCACAAAGGTCGAGATGCTGCTGGCCGAGGCGTTGGAGGCCGTCTTGCCGCGCCCGCCGAAGTAGGAGTTGCGGATGCTGACAATGTTGTTGCGGTAGTCGTCGAGCGAGTTGAAGCTGTACCACGACTCCACTGCGAGCACCGCCGCAACGTAGTCCACTCTGGCCGTGCTGTATGGGCCGCCGATCTTCTGCGCGCCAACCTCCGAGGCGATCTCCACGCAGCCGTCGATGATCTGGTCGATAGCGTCGCTCTGCGAGACAAAGGTACTGCCCGCCCTGCCTGCATTCTTGAACTGCGCCGAGAAATTGTACATGACCTCTATCTCCGCATCTTCGAGCACGCCGGCCACCTCGTCGTCGATGTTGTCCGCCCCTGCCCAGTTAGCGTAGAGCTGATATGTGTCGTTTCGCAGATACTCGACTGCGGCTTGCAGATAGTCCAGTTCGCGGGCGGTGAGCTGCACGGTTTTCGGTGCGCCGCTGTCGAAAATAAGGAACTCGATGGCGTGAAAGCCGTGGACGTTATTGGAGGCAATGCGGTCGACGTCGATGGTCTCCGTGCCGCCCAGTATCACGTTGAGGTTAGTCCTGTCCAGCGGCCACGTATCGAGCGAGGGGTCGAGGCTGAGCAGCGCGGCGGGACCGAAAAGGAAACCCTCGCTCTGCTCCCACGGAATGCGCATCGCACGCCACGCGGCGCACACCGCATCCAGATTTGTCTGCGACTGATCGCCGGCATAGGCCTGCGTCGCCTCGTAAAGCACGGCGGCGCAGTCTTTCATCTCTTCGTAGGTCGGCAGCACCACATTGTCGACGTATGTGGCGATCGTCTGGCCGAACTCATAGCCGTAGCCGTCGTCGTCGCCGCCATTGTTGGGGACGGCCTTGTCTTCGCAGGAGCAGAGCATCGCCGCGCCTGCAAGGAGAGCATGGAACAATTTGATCTTCATATCCGTATTTTTTTAATTGGTTTACTTCTGAACGAACCAGCCGGTGTATCCTATCCCGAGGCCGAATGTATTTTCCCTGTTGAAACGCCCCCGGTCGAGCTGCCGCATGGCATAGTCGGCTTTCAGCAGGAGATTGGGCAGCAGCGCATAATTCGCCCCGACGGTGAGCAGCGTCCTGCGGTTGATCGGTGTCTCGGCCATACCGGCAGGTACCTTATGGGCGCTGTTGTAATATTCGTAGCGAACGAACGGTATCAACTTCTGTTTCGACCGCCAGACGGAGGCCACGTTATATCCCGCCTCCACCGCCCATGTCATGGCCTGCTGCGCCACAGGCGTGCGGGTAAAGTTCGTGGCTTTGGAGATGTTCCTGTTGATCTGGCTCAGCCGCAGCGCGTCGGACAGGTGGCCGTAGACAAGGTTTGCCCTTACGACTGCATTATGGCCCAGATACTGCGCGTCGAGTGTGCCGATGGTCACCGCGGCGTCGATGCCGCTTGTTTTCTGCGGCATGCTCGCGTTGCGCGCCGTCTTGTTGAAATAGCCCGACATGCCCAGCCGCAAGCCTTTCAACGGCGAGTACTCCAGCCGTCCGGCAAAGGCGGGGCTTGTCATGACAGACGTTTCGAATATGCCCTGTTTGCCGCCGCGTATCCAGTTAGACGTGGAAAAACCGTTGGGATCGAGGCCGTTGACAATCATCACCTCGTAGCTCAATCCCTTATACGCGCCGAGAACGGACAGGCCCGTCTCGTGCCACGTGCAGGGGAGGATGGTCATCTCGCCTTCGGGGCGCGAAGAGCCGAAAAAGAATATCGGTTCGTGGTGGGCGTTGGTCAATCCGACCGGCACGATAATATGTCCTGCGCGGAGATTGAGCCACGGAGCGAAACGTTTGGTGATGTGGAACTGTTCCAGCGCCACCTCGCCCCCCTTCTCGATCTCCATCTCGTACTCGCCGGCCTCGTCGTATTCGAGCTCCATTGCCGAGCCGGTGCCGCCGTATTCGAACTCTATCTCAGTGCCGAGCACAATGTCGTTGCGGAATTTATAGTCGAACGCCAGAATGGTACGCGGAATGGAGACATATGCGCGTTTGTCGCGCGGCGCGCCTGAGGGATCCTTGTAGCGGTCGGCCCCGTAGTCCATCCGCTGGAAAAGCATCTCGCCATAGCCGCCGAAGCGGTAGCGTGTATATTGGGCGCTGTCGGCCTGTTGCGCCTGTTGCGCCTGTTTCTGCTCCTGAGCAAGGGTCGCCGAAACGGGCAGCAGCGCGGCGAACAGCAGAATTATCCTGTGACTGACATTCATGTTTTTTCCTTGTTTCTTTGAACCATTCATTTGGGGCATTGCGAATATTCTTGTTTCTTTGAGCCATTCATGTGAATATCTTTCTTTATCCCGCAGGGTCATTACAAATATTTTCATTGAGGTATTCATGCAAATTTTTGTTCCTTTGGGTCACTGCGGGTGTTTTTTGAGATATTATTGCGAATATCTTCTATGTTTTTTAGACCATTGCGAGAAACATTCATGCGAATATCTTCTTCGTTTCTTCGAGCTATTGCGAATATTCTTGTTTCATTGAGACATATCTTCTTTAATCCCTCTGTTCCATTGCAAATATTCTTGTTTCTTTGAGCTATTCATGTGAATATCTTTCTTTATACCTTTGGGTCATTACAAATATTTTCATTGAGGTATTCATGCAAATATCTTCTTTATCCTTATAGGGTTAATGATCGAATGTGTTGTTTTACATAGCATTGCTATTGACTGGAATAGCATTTTGCAGCCCGTGGCCCGCAGGCGGCGCCTGAACGCTGTGCTGAAAGATGCTCACGAAGCCGCCGGCGAAAGGCGTAATGGCTGATGGCCGCCGGTCCCGCGTAGCGGCTTGTCGACTTCTGCGCCGTGGCTCGCCGATTTCTGCGCAATAACTTGCCAATTTCTGCGAGGACTCAACGTTTCTTTTACTGAATGCCCCCTCCTTTATCATCTTTTTTGCCCTCTTTTGCTCTCTCCTGCGAGCGCTTTTTGTTTTGTCCTGCGGTTATATGGCCGCCATGTTCCTTTCGCACAAGAACAAAATTCGTCTCTCCATAGCAGGCAAATTAAGATTTCTGATTACACGAAAATACTGTAACCATTGACGTTGCAAAGGAACGGCAAAAAGCAGGAGCACGAAATAGCCATTTGTTGGGATTTTTGAACTGCCCGCTCGCAATTTGTTGTTAAGGGGCTGTCTGTATATCACATTGAGATATTCCTTTGTAATTTAAGAACTGGTTTAAGTCTTACAGATGCATTCTTTAATCATTAAAGAGTTGTTTAAGCTTTTTATCCTCTGTTTTCTTCCAATGCTGGCTTTCAGGTTGCCTTCGAGGTTGTTCTTTGTGTTGTCTTCGGAGGCTGCTTTCAGGTTGCTATTGGCTTCCCTGCGCTACCACAACATAGCTCGCAAGCGGTCTCTGCCCTCGCCACGCTGCCCGGGTTACCCTTCTCTCAAAGCATAGGGTCGGGGGTTCGAATCCCTCAGCTCCCACAAACAATGTAAAGCGTTGATAATCACATTAAGTAGTGTCGATTGTCGACGCTTTTTCTTTGTGTATCGCCCTGTCATTTTCGCGAAAAAGCCCTCAAACTTTGAGTAATTCCAGAATATTTTGGTTACTTTTGAGGAAAATCCCTGCAAATTCCCTGCAAATTCCCTGCAAATTTTTCAGACTATGTCCTCGATAAAACTCTACCTCGACACCAGAAAGCCCCGCAAGGACGGAAGCTGCCCGCTGAAATTGTCCGTAAGCCATAAAGGGTACTTTCAGATCGGCCTCGACGTTTACCTGTCGCCGGAACAGTGGGCGGACGGCAAGGTGCAGACGCACGGTAACCTCAACGAGCAGAAACGGCTGCAACGATATGTCGAGACGAGGTTTTCGGCGGCGCAAAATATCTGCGGGCGTTGGGACGACTTGGTAGAATGACCGACAGGGAGCTGAAATATGCCCTCGATTCCAACAGCGTTGCCGGGCCGGAGACAGGGCCAGCGCTGTTCAAGGAGCAAAGCAAAAGCAACAAAGACAAAAACAGGCAGAGGCAGAAATAGTATTATCAAGCCCTAAATCATTAATCGAAGTATTAGCTGCCCTCGCAACGCGCCTGTAATCGGCCAAATATCAATCTTTACCCCGTACCGCCTGCATAGCCACTCCAAAAACAAATCCCGACTCGCATGAATTGGCGTTTTTTACGGGCCCACTTATAGGAAACGAAAAATTTGTTTAATTTTGCGAGCCCGACAAAGGGTTTTCATTTATGGAGAATTTATATAACGATGCCGTCGAGTTGCTCAAAGAGTTGATAGCCACGCCGTCGCTGAGCCGCGGCGAAAATGGAACGGCGGAACTCATCACGCGCCATCTCGCAAATCATGGGGTGCGCAATATCAACCGGCTGCACAATAACGTCTGGGTGCAGAACCTGCATTTCGACACGGCCAGACCGACCATACTGCTTAACTCTCACCACGATACGGTCGCGCCGAACAACGGTTACACGCGCGATCCGTTTGTGCCCGCCGTCGAGGGCGACCGGCTCTACGGCCTCGGCAGCAACGACGCAGGGGCAAGCGTCGTGTCACTGCTGGCAACATTCCTGCATTACTACAAGCATGACAATCTGAAATATAACCTTATCGTGGCCATTACGGGCGAGGAGGAGAACAGCGGCCCGAACGGTTTGGAAAGTGTGATACCGCTGTTGGGCCCGCTCGATTTCGCCATCGTAGGCGAACCCACGCTGATGCAACTCGCCATAGCCGAGCGCGGATTGACGGTCGTCGACTGTGTGTCCCACGGCAAGGCGGGCCACGCTGCACGCGAAGAGGGAGACAACGCCATATACAAGGCAATGAGGGATATAGAGTGGTTCCGGACATATCGTTTCCCGAAAGTGAGCGACATGTTCGGCCCCGTGAAGATGACCGTCACCGTCATCAATTCCGGCACGCAACACAACGTTGTCCCCGCCGAGTGTCGCTTCACGGTCGACATTCGCGTCACCGACCGTTACACCAACGAAGAGGTCGTCGAAACCATCCGGCAGCACGTCGAGTGCGAGGTTATACCCCGCTCCACCCGTCTCAAACCCTCCTCCATCGACCCCTCGCACCCGATCGTCCAGGCCGGCCTGTCGCTCGGCCGCACCACCTACGGTTCCCCCACAACCTCCGACCAGGCCCTGCTTGACGTCCCCTCGCTGAAACTTGGAGTGGGCGACAGCGCCCGTTCGCACTCCGCCGACGAGTTCGTCTTCCTGTCCGAGATCAGACATGGCATAGAGCTGTATATCAGGATGCTCGATAAAATATTGATCTCGTAGTTGGCGTTCCGGCGATTTTTCCCCAAAGCCGTGCTTTTGATGCAAGCGACTGGCAGTGAGTGGGTTTTCTGTAAACTCGACTGTTTTATGTTTTTATGTTGCAGGCCTGTTCAATTCAAGATAGCGAGGCGCCGCCGCATTTTCCATAACGTCAATCTGTTCTGGAAAGGTTTGTGTATGGAGCATGGAGGTTCATTTTTTACCTCTGGCAACCGGTGACGAGAATTGCAGTGTCTGGCGTTGGTTTTGCCTTGACGACCCATGGTGATTTTGCGGGGCTTTGAAAGGTAGAGGTGGCAGTTGTGCGAAACCGCAACACATTGCGTTGCCCTAAATCATCGCTTTTTTTCTACACAAATTGCTCATACCGTTCGCAAAGACAGTGATCTGACTTCGATTTACAGGTTAGCGAACTGCGCATAAAGACGCATTATACGAAGTTCAAAAACAACCTGCGCCCGGCCTTCTACATTTTCCCCAAAACTTGTAACCCCTGTCCTCGATAAATCGACTGACTTTCAAGCCTGAGACTGCGCCCCTGTTTCGACAGGCCGACAGCGTTTCGCTCCGGAACCTGTAACCACGACCGCACCAAACCCTGCCCTCAAACCTTATTCCCCTTTCCTGCTGCGACAGAGCAGCAGGTATTTTCTGATGCGCGAAGCGCTCCATTGACCGCCTGTGCACAGCGATGGCGGTATAACCATAAAGCCACTCCGGTCGCGGGAGCGAGCGATGAGCAGGAGGGGCGTACCGTAAATCTTTGTCCTGCGCCGCAGAGTGCAGTATAAATGGGCGCAGCCCCGCCGGAAAAGAGAACCTGCGCGATGGTCGCGCACGGTAACCGGTCGGCACAGCGGAGCCGACCAGAGACACAATTCAATGTACGCTTAATATATCGACAGACTTTGTCTCGCCTGGGTTGAGCATGTGAAACGGATTGCATCGTACCTTAGGATTTTCGATTGCGGAGAGGATGCTCTGGACGACGTTCTGGCGAAACAGCCGGACGGCGACAGCGTGTTCGGCATGTTCTGGCCGACAGGCGACGACCTTGAACGGGAGCTGACATGCTACGTCAATGAGAATTGGCATGCTGATATGGCATTCCCTTGCTATTCTCAACAACACTCTCGTAAATCCCGAACCTGTTGCCAACGGGAGAAAGGTCTTGAGACTTTATCTGGCAGGTACAGCCATGCCGCTAGGAGCGGAAGGAAAGCCGATTTTCGGAAGTATTTGCATGTCGGCGGATGCTGTGAAGTTGTTTGCGCGGAAGCCTCGACGTTCGGGACAGCACGGAACCGACAAGCGCCTGCCATATGTCTCCGCCATACGGGGCCCGTCAAATGGCGGATGATCTTACAAGGTTGCATAAAGCAAGACCAGGCAAAAAATCACGCAAACATTTCTCATTACAAAA
>JAIRQC010000123.1 GCA_031256675.1 Rikenellaceae bacterium | reverse complement strand
CGCTGCTGCCGTTTTCCAAACCATTTGTCAAGCCATTTGCCTGGCCGCCGCAATATTCGAAACGACAGCACATAATACGCCACGGTCGGCAGCAGCGCAAAGCTCAGCAGGAAGGCGGCCAGCAGCGCAAAGGTCTTGGTATAGGCCAGCGGCCCGAAGAGTTTGCCCTCCTGCGCCTGCAACGCGAAAACCGGCAGGAAGCTGATGACGGTAGTCAACATTCCGGTCGAGAGCGCGCCGGAAACCTCGCTGACGCTCGCATAAATGAGGTCGGCAAACTCCCTGCCGCGCCTGACGAACGTTTCGCCCTGCTCGTGCATCCGCCTGACAATGCTCTCGACAATCACAACCCCCACGTCGACCATCACCCCGATGGCAATGGCGATGCCCGACAGCGCTACAATATTGGCCTCCACGCCGGTATAGCGCATCAGGATAAATGCCGCCAGCACCGCCACGGGCAGCAGGCCGGCGATGACCACCGACGCCCGCAGGTTGACCACCAGCGCGATAACCACAATGATGCAGATCAGTATCTCGTGCAGCAGCGCGGTCTCGAGCGTGCCGACGGTCTCCTTTATAAGTCCCGAACGGTCGTAGAACGGCACGACGGTCACTTTCGACACGGCGCCGTCGTCCAGGGTCTTTTGCGGCAGTCCGGCGGAAATCCCTGCGATCTGCGCCTTGACGTTGTCGATAACCTCCATCGGGTTGGAACCGTAACGCGCCACCACAACGCCGCCTACCGCCTCAACCCCCTCCCTGTCGAGCCCGCCGCGCCGGGTGGCAGGGCCGAAACCGACCGTGGCAATATCGCGGATACGCACCGGAGAGCCGCCCCGCACTGCGACGACCGACTCTTCCAGATCGCCGATATTCTTGATGTAACCCAGTCCGCGCACCAGATATTCGGCGCGGTTGAGCTCAATGGTCTCCGCGCCCACGTCGAGGTTGCTCTTCTGCACGGCGTTCATCACATCCATTATCGACACGCCGTGCGAACGCATGGCGTCGGGGTCGATCTCCACCTGATACTCCCTGACGAAGCCCCCCACCGAGGCCACCTCCGACACCCCCGCCGCCGCCGACAGGGCGTATTTTACATGAAAGTCCTGCACGGTGCGCAGCTCGTCGGGGTTCCAGCCGCCGACGGGTTTGCCCGTCGCCGGGTCGCGCCCTTCGAGCGTGTACCAGAACACCTGTCCGAGGGCCGTCGCGTCGGGGCCCAGCGAGGGTTGAACGCCCGGCGGCAGGGCCCCGGCGGGCAGCGAGGCGAGCTTTTCGAGGATGCGCGAGCGGCTCCAGTAGAACTCCACGTCGTCGTCGAAAATGATGTAAATGAACGACATGCCGAACATGGAGGTGCTCCGGACGGTCTTCACCCCGGCGATGCCCAGGAGCGAAGTGGTGAGCGGGTAGGTAATCTGATCCTGCACATCCTTCGGCGAGCGTCCCATCCATTCGGTGGCGACGATTTGCTGGTTCTCGCCGATGTCGGGTATGGCGTCCACCGGCACAGGGTCGCCAGGCAGCAGCCCCCCGTGCCAGTCGAAGGGCGCGACCGCCGCCCCCCACGCCACCATCACGACAAGCAACAGCATGGCTACGAGCCTGTTATCGAGAAAATAACGGATTATTTTATTGAGCATTGCATTTGATTTTTTAAGGAACTGTTTTGGAGTCTCGGATCAAAAAAAGCTCCCCTAAACAGCTTCCGTGTACATACAGGTATGGCGCCCTTGTGGGAGGCGCGCTCGATGCAGTCTGGGCCTGTCAGCGTCTGTCAGCGTTAACAGCCCATACATAAAATCAAATCCGGAGAATGTGGATAAAGGTCAGCAATTCCTTGCCCGACCTGACCGGAGAGCCAGGCGGAAAGAGGTTTTTAACCGTCAGGAGATCTGTGCGGGCAAGCGCGGGCGACGGGCAGAGAATAAACGTCTGATGCGGCGCGTTGTCCGTGGCTGCCTGTCGCGCCGTGGCGGAGAAATCGTCCGTGGCGATCTGCATGTAAACCTCGGAGCAGCAGCGTCCCTTTTGGAGCCCCTCTTCGTCCTCGTGCGAATGCGTCGAGCAGCAGGACTTCCGCTCCAACCCCACAGGAGCAACCGAGCGCAAGTCGCCGCCGCAATAATGCAACGCCAGCGCCATATGCGAGGTGGCGCACAGCATGACGGCAAGCAGCGATATGGCAAAGGCCCTTTTCACAACGCAAAGGTAATATTTTTAATTGGGAAAATCGCTATTTTTGTAAAATGAATCCGCAATTTCTCATTCTGCTACTGTATTCGTGCGGTGACGGATTAGTTCCGATGCCAGTTGTAATGGCTCCGGAGCAGGTGGTGGTAACCATTGTGTTTGATATGAGACAAACTCATGCAGATATTTGGCCCTCCGGCCTTTTTAACGAACCTGACCCGGATAAAAAGTTGAAAACGGATCGTTAAGGTGATTGGACGGGTCACTTCTTATGACATTCATTTTAAGCTCGCGAAAATGAAACGGGATTACATTATCGGCCTCGACGTCGTCAAGGCCATATTGACCCGCAGCGGGCACGTAATAGAGTTCAACGACAACATAAACAGAAACTGGGGCATAACTATAAAAGACCGCCATAAAAACATTATCCACATTGACACAGGCAAAGACGGTATCGACATATCTGCAAACAAAGACGTCTGCATCACTGCCGGAGAGACGATGACCATCAAGGCAAAAACGCTTAACATCGTCGTCGAAGAGGAGATGACTGCCTACGTCGGCAAAGACCAGAAGACTACGGTCGGAGGCAAGGTCGACAATACACAGAATGAACTGAAAAGCAGCACGGCAGGAGACGTCGCCATTGAGGCGGGCGGCAAGCTGTCGGAAAAGGCCGGCGACGTACAAATGGGGGCCGACGGAGATTTTATCATCAAATGCGACGGCAAAGACCCTGATAACGTTAAACCAGTCGGAGGATGCTCTTCCGCCGAAGGGAATATTATATTATTTCAGGGATATAAACCGCACTTTGTTTCGCACGAAATGCTTCACTCGCTCGGCCCGGCGCACTCATTTACAAACAGGGAAGCCAACAGAAACGCCATTTTCACATACCAATCATTCTGGACAGAGAACCTTATGGACTATTCGCATAAGTTCCATTAGCGGCTGTTATTCATTTCTGACATTTGTGAATAAAAAATAAATCGAGTTACCGATGCAACACTTTTTTATTGAAAGCAGCATTGACCAGCGAAAGGGGTGGGAAAACCGAGGTCAATAAGTTTCAGTATGTTTTCACTGTAACATATCTTTATGAAACGGGGGTAAATGCGTACTTTTATGCCCCCGAACTTAAAATCAACATAGAAGACCTCTCGGCCAAAGGAGCCGTTTATCAAATAGAAATTGACAAATGCGCTTTCGAACTGTCTTCGAGCCTGCAAAAAGCATACGACCTTATCCGGCGGGCACAATATGTCAACGACTGGATTGAACTGAGGGTCAACAGGCACGGCATGATAAAATCGGTGGAAAACCTTGACGAACTTCGTTCGACATGGTTGCGGTTGAGGAAAAGGATAGAGGCGGATTACGAAGGAAAGGTTGTCGAGCAGTATCTGAACGAGGTCGGAGACAGGCTCAATTCGGATAATAAAATATTGCCGTGCGTTTACACATACCTCAATTTCGGGATGATATTTCCGCTGATACTCAAAACTCTCAGTATCCTCGAAAGCCATCATGACAGATCGATATTCAGGCAATTAATGAATACTTGCGATCTTGACCTGCTCGTCATGTATGGGTA
>JAIRQC010000087.1 GCA_031256675.1 Rikenellaceae bacterium | reverse complement strand
AATATTCTACTATTTCTTTCGGCAGAACATACTTTAACAATTCTTGTAACATAACCCAATATTTTGAATGATAAAGTTAATATTTTTCTTCATATAAACACAGGGGCTTACGGGAGAGCTCTATCCAGAGTGAGAATAAGGTATCTCACCGTGCGAACAAGGACATCAAACGGCTGCTGCATATGACAGCCTTTTCTGTCCTTACAAAAAAGAGGGCGAACTGCGCGAATATTACGACTCCAAAGTCGCCGATGGCAAAAACAGGATGGTAGTTATCACCGCCTTGCGGGCAAAGATAGTCGCAAGGATGTTTGCAGTCGTGAAGTATGGCAAGCCTTATATGCCATAGGCTAAAATAGACAAAAGAAGATTTTTCCCATAAAAGCGATTTTCTCGGGCTATTTTTTGCCTAAATGCTTGCCTAAATCATAAAATACTTCGGCAAAGCGCCTTGACAGGAGCTGCAACAACATTAAAGACGAATATCCCTATTTATGCTAATACTCCATGGTTCATTACCCCACAATTTGCAAAATTCTCAAAAATTTTTCTTAACTTGCGCTAAAGTTGTTCACGATATTTATCTGATTGTTCGCCTCATAAATATACGCATTTATTCCAACATGAACAACTTTTTTACATTGTAAACTAACTTGCTAAACTGGTGATGCGTAATTATAAGGAACAGGGTATAGTTCTTCATACTGTGAAGTATGGCGAGAGTTCGCTGGTGGTTTACATGCTGACGCGGGAGCGGGGGCGGATGACATATATGGTTGGGGGGCTCGGCAAGGGGAAGGGTAATAAGGGCGCGCTGCTGCAGCCGATGTTTCCGGTGGAGTTCGAGGGGTTGGAGACGCCGAAGGCCGAGATGCACCGACTGCGCGACCTGCGGGCGGCAATGACGCTGCGGACGGTGGCTTTCGACGCACGGAAAAGCGTTATCGCGCTGTTCATGGCCGAGACGCTCTACCGGCTGGTGCGAGAGACCGAACCAAACGCCCCGCTGTTCGACTTTCTGTGGGAGGGAGTGCGCGCGCTCGAGGCGATGGAACGGGGCACGGCCAATTTTCACCTGTGGTTTCTGGTCAGGCTCAGCGCATTCCTCGGATTCTACCCTGGTAACGAGTATGTCGACGGAGGATGGTTCGATATTGTGGAGGGGCTGTTCGTTCGCCGTGCCCCGTCGCACCGGCTGGCCCTCGCGCCGCAGAATGCCGCCCTGCTTGCCACGATGATGGTCTATCCGGCCGACGAGCTGCACACGGTAGCCCTGTCGGGGAGCCGCCGCAGCGAGTTCCTCAGCGGAATGCTGGCCTATTTCAGCTATCACCTCGACCAGACGGACAACATCCGTTCGGTACAGATTTTGCGGGAGATATTCTGATTGTACGTCTGAATGTTAGTCGCAAAAAAGATCATGCCTGCCTGGCTTCGCCTCCGGCCGGGCGCAAAGGTCATCGAAAGTTTTCGCGAATAACGTTCAAACAATTCCTAAAATTTAGACAGATTCTGAGAGTTTGCCGTATTATTTATATATTTGCGGAAAATAAGAAGCTATGCAACTGCTTTCGGTGACATGGAATGTCGATCCGGTGATCTTTTCCATCGAGGGGTTTGGCGTCCGCTACTATGGCTTGACGTGGGCTATCGCTCTCGGCTTGGGGGTGATGCTGTTCGGAAAGTTTATCAGGCGCGAGGGACTTTCGCCCAAACTGCTCGACTCGATATTCTGGTACGGCGCGCTGTCGACCATAATCGGCGCGCGGCTCGGCCACTGCTTTTTTTACGAGGCGGAACACTACCTGCAACACCCCTGGCAGCTGCTCAACCTCCGACAGGGGGGTATGGCCAGCCACGGCGCGGCCATCGGTCTGCTCCTGGGGCTGTGGATGTTCTCGCGCAAGAACAAAATGCCCTACATCTGGTCGCTCGACCGCATAATGATCGCCGTCTGCATAGGCGGGGCTTTCGTGCGGCTGGGCAACCTGATGAACTCCGAGATCTACGGCACCGCAACCTCGCTGCCGTGGGGCTTCATCTTTGTGCGCGACAAACAGACGCTGCCCATGCACCCGACGCAGATCTACGAGGCGCTGTGCTATCTGGCAGGCTTCGGGTTGCTGAGCTGGCTCTATTTCAAGCGCGATGCGGGACGGCGGCGGCCGTGGCTGCTGTTCGGCACGGGGCTGACAGTGGTCTTCGCCACGCGGTTCCTGATCGAGTATGTCAAAAACCCGCAGGAGGCTTTCGAACAGGGTATGGCGCTCAACATGGGACAGTGGCTGAGCATACCGTTCGTCATGATCGGCGCGGGGGCGGTGTGGTATTCCCTGAAACATAAAATTTCCAAGCGATGATATTCATTGATAATCTGATCTACAACACCCTGCTTTCGCGCAAGGCAATCTACCTGCCCAAGGCGGGGACGCTGAGCCTCGCGTATGCAGGGGCTAAACGGGTGGGCAACCGGCGCGTTACCCCGCCCAAGACGACGATTGCATTTTCATGGCGCAGGATTGGCTCGGCGGTCAACATTATCGACCTGATCGAGGCGCAGGGCGAGTACAAAATGGCGGAGGCGCAGGAGTTTTACGAACGCTGGCTCGACAGCGTGCGCAGCGACGGACGGCTCACCATCGACGGGGTGGGAGTGTACGACAGCAAGACCTTCACGCCGAACAAGGACCTTGTCGCCTTTCTCAACTCGCCGCAGGTCAACATCATGCCGGAGAGGAGGAGTTCCGGCAGAGGGTGGTGGATAGTTGTGCCTGTCGTGGCCGCCGTACTGCTGGTCATGGCTGCGCTCTTCTGGTCGGGGGCGCTGACATTCCGCCACAAGCAGTCCATAGCCACGGCCATTATGACCATCAACCTGAGTGACAGCGCGAGCGTGGTTTCCGGCTCTGTTGTTGTAACCGCCGATACGGTGCGCGTGTGCGGCGGAGCGCATGTTAGCGCAGCCGGGGCGCAGGCCCTTGCAGTTATCCGCGATCAGCCAGGCACGGCAGAGGCCTTACAGAAGGCCCTGCGCAGTGTTACGGCTTCCGACACTGCGGCGACGGAGGTCGTCAGGGCCGATACCGTCGCGAGTGCGAACGCCTCCGCAGCGGCGCTGGAACAGAAATATAAATATTATGTCGTGACAGGGGTATTCGTTATCCGTGCCAATGCGAACAGGTATGCCAAACGGCTCCGCAAGAACCATCCGGGGCTTGACGTCGAGGTACACTACATCAACGAGCACCGCAACATAGTTACGATTTTCGGTTCCAACTCGCAGCACGAAGCCCTCTCCATGTGCAACCACTCTTACGGCATTCAGCCAAAAGCGTGGGTGTGGACGAGACGGTAGTTCGAAGTTGAGGCAGTTAAGAACGGAAAGATGGATAGCATTTGAATGCTATCCATCTGCTGCTTTTTGTGGATATCTCCGGAACTGCGAGTTGCAGGGCTGTAGGGGGCTGTTGGCTATGGACTGGGCTATGGGTTGCCGGCCTTGCGCAATTATTTCGTCCGGCATGACATTTGGTCTTTCATTTCTCGTAGCCGAAGCAGGTCAGAGCAAGGTAATATATTATTGTCTTTGACCGCAAAATATGTTTTCATTAAAAACTCTCCCAGATAAAAAGCAAAATCAATTTTCTGTTCAAAAAACATTGCAGCCAATTCATCTCGACCTTTGTTGATATGTTTTGTTGCATCCCAGGCATACCACGGCGTAGCGAACGCTATTACGTTGCCTGTGGAATCGACAATCAGCGTTTCTATGGTGCAAATATAATCTTTTCTCCTCTTAAATATTGATTTTCCCTTTACCGTAGAATAAGATGGAAAGAGCTTATACAAGAAAAGACTGTCTCGATATATATCTTCACCCAATAGAGAACTGTTGCAACCGAGATGGAAAACATGATATTGTTGCAATCCGCCAGTATCGGATATTGACAATCGCTTCTTCATTACGTCTATTATTCTGCTTTCCAGATTGTCAATATCCTTTTCGATGCCCAGTATTTTAACCATGTCTATTTTCTCTTGTGCATAAGCGTTATACCCCCACAGCAAGATCGTTATAAACGCCAATAATTTATGCATGTGTATTCAATATTTAACGGATAATATAGAAAATCTGGGGCGCATTGATAATACTTTTTGTCGCAAGTCTTTCGATATTGCCACTGCCGGGGTTCATTATGTAAAAGATATTTTTTACGAATTCTCCATTCACCGTTTTCTGAACAACATGATTCATCACGACACTGTGTCCGACATCTCCGGAATTAGGCAGACTAATTGCCACTCGTGTACCGGTTTTCATCTCTCCAAGTATGACGCCCGGCCGCGTCGATTTTGTGACATTTACATTCTCGCCGCGGTAGGCATGTCCTGTATTTTAGAGTAAGCCGTCCACGTATCTACATCGCCCAATGGATCTGTATTTGAATCGGAACCAGGTGCAACCCATTCTCTTATTGTAGATTGGTCGGCAGCGCCGCCAAAAGAACGATCGATTGATTCAGCGCTTGCCGGAAGACAATTATTATCGCCGACTTGCTTAACTGAGGGCATATTGTTATTTGCCACTATTATTTTTTCAACTTTTGCTCCATCCCAGAACCTTCGTCCGCCGATTACGGCCCTGGTGCCTCCGACGACTCCGCCAATCAATGCACCTGAGGCCCCGCCTATTAATCCGGACAGAAATCCCTGTCCAACAGCCTGATCGAAGTCCTTGTCGTTCATCAAGGCATTTTCGAATCCGGTCGCCATGCCGCCGCCGAAGCAATGAATTTTGCCAGCGACGGGAACTTGTCTGCCAGCGTGTCAAGGTAGTGTTCGTTGACGTCCTGCCAGGTCCACATGTCCTTGAAACTCGCGCCCGCCGCTCTGCTGTCTGTCGGAGCGGAATAGATCCTCTTCGAGTTGAACGGCGGGTCGAGATATATCAGATCTACCAGGTTGCCGTTCAATCCGTTAAGTATAAGCAGATTGTCGTTTGTGTACAGCGTATTGACAAATTCAGGCCCGGTCATGGTCTTATCCGCCGTAATTAAAGGTTATGGTCTGTTTCAGGTCGGGGTGGAGGCTGCGGGCCACGGGACATTCGCGCGCTGCG
>JAIRQC010000066.1 GCA_031256675.1 Rikenellaceae bacterium | reverse complement strand
GCTGCATGGTGGGCAACAACTCCGCATCGGTGGTGGCCGACGCTTTCATGAAGGGGCTCAAAGGATACGACGCGCAAAAGTTGTGGGAGGCCGTGGTCCACGGGGCAAACTCGGCGCACCCGACCATAGGCTCCACCGGCAGGCTGGGCTGGGAACAATACAACGCCCTAGGCTACGTGCCATGCGACGCGGGGATCAGGGAGAGTGCAGCCCGTACGCTCGAATATGCCTACGACGACTGGTGCATATGGCAATTCGGCAGGAAACTGGGCAAAAGCGAAGAAGAACTCGCCCCGTATCGCGAGCGCGCAACGAACTACCGCAACCTGTTCGACGCCGAGAACGGACTGATGTGCGGACGAAAGTCCGACGGGAGTTTCAACCGTCCGTTCAGCCCGCTCAAATGGGGAGGCGACTTCACCGAGGGCAACAGCCTGCACTACACATGGTCGGTATTCCATGATCCGGCTGGGCTCATTGCGCTCATGGGTGGCGGCGAGAGATTCAACATGATGCTTGATTCGGTGTTCAACGTCCCGCCGCTGTTCGACGACAGCTACTACGGCTTTCCGATACACGAGATCCGCGAGATGCAGATCATGAACATGGGCAACTACGCCCACGGCAACCAGCCGATCCAGCACATGATATACCTGTACGACTGGTCGGGTCAGCCGTGGAAAACCCAGTATCGCGCGCGCGAGGTCATGGAGCGATTGTACGCCGCGACCCCCGACGGCTACTGCGGCGACGAGGACAACGGGCAGACCTCGGCATGGTATGTCTTCTCCGCGCTCGGGTTCTATCCCGTATGTCCCGGCTCGAACCAGTATGCGCTCGGCTCGCCGCTGTTCCGCAAGGCGACGCTGCGGCTCGGGAACGGGGCCGAAACTGTCGTCGAAGCAACAGGCAACTCGCAGGACAACAGATATGTGCGCAGTCTGGAGCTCAACGGGAGTTCATACGGCAAAAACTATATCGACCACGAGACGCTCTGCCGCGGGGGCAGGCTCCGCTTCACGATGTCGCCCGAACCCAACCTCTCGCGCGGCACGGGGGAGGACGATATGCCCTATTCATTCTCTCGCCACGAGGCAAAACGCTGAGTGGCTGCCGTCCTCATGCGCCGAGGCTGTTCGACCATGTCGAACAGCCTCGGCGCATCTGTAAAACGGCCTGCCGTCCTCTGCGTTACGACGCTAATGCTGAAAGGCTTTCGAAAATGTTTTGCAAAGGATATATTATTTTGCTATATTTGCGTTCGGATTTTGTTTGCTTGAATTTTTCTGAAAAGCCATGTTCAGATTTGCTGCGCCGTATATGTTTTATTTGCTGGCGGTTGTCGTCGCGCTGGCGGGGCTGTTCGCGTTTGCCGTGCGGATGAGGCGGCGGCGGCTGGAGCGTTTCGGCGACCCACGCACCGTCGCACAGCTTATGCCGGAGGCGTCGCCGCGACGGGTGCGGAACAAATTCGTGCTCTTTGCCGTGGCGACGGGGCTCATTGTCGTTGCGCTGGCGCAGCCGCAGTTCGGGTCGAAACTTCGAAGCGTTTCGCGCGAGGGGGTGGAGATGATGCTGGCGGTGGACGTGTCCAACAGTATGCTGGCCAAAGATATAGAGCCGAGCCGCCTGGAACGCACCAAGTATGCCATCAACCGCGTGCTGGAAAGTCTCGGACAGGATCGCGTGGGGCTGGTGGCCTTTGCCGGACAGGCTTTCGTACAGCTGCCGGTGACCTCGGACTATGTGGCGGCGAAGAATTTCGTCAACCGGCTGTCGCCGACGGTGGTCTCGCGGCAGGGAACAGCCATAGGGGCTGCTATCGCGCTGGCTGCCAGTTCGTTCTCGTCGGAGAGCGAAGGGGCGCGGGTGATCGTCCTCATCACAGACGGCGAGAACCACGACGACGACCCGCTGGCGGCGGCGGCGGCGGCCGAAAAGCAGGGGATCAGGATATATGTTATAGGCATCGGCACGCCCGAAGGGTCGCCGATCGCCGTCGGGAACGACTTTATCCGCGACGAACAGGGCAAGATAGTGGTGACGAAGCTCGACGAGGAGCTGTTGCAGAAGATCGCGCTGAACAGCGGGGGAGCATACATCCGCGCCAATAATAACAGCCTCGGGCTTAGCGAGATAGTGCAGAAGATCAGGGAGACGGACAAGAAAAAGTTCACCGCTTCCATCTTTGAGGAGTTCAACGAGCAGTATCAGTACCTGCTTGCCGCGGCCATCGTCCTGCTGCTGTTGGAGGGATTTATCATAGCGCGGAAAAACAGGATCCTCGCCCGGTTCAACATCTTCAAATAGGGATCCGGCCCGTCATGCGAGGGCGGAGGCCCTGACCAATCCTGTTCTCGTCATTGCAAATGCCTTTTTTGTTTTCGGCCCGCAGGCGGCGCCATTGCAGTGGCGTTATCTCTTCCTGCGCCGGAAGTTGCGCCCCAGCCACCGAGGGAAGAGCAGCGCGCCGACGATCAGGTAGGGATAGTAAGTTACCATGCGCCAGAGCAGAGCGATAAGCATTGCCGCGGCGGCCTGCATCTCGACAGGGAGGGCGATCAGGTCGCTGCAATATTCGGTGAAGACCAGCTCGGCCAGCCCGCTGCCGCCGGGGGTGGGCATAACCAGCATCATGATCCACATCGACAGTTGCCGGGCAAAGAGCAGCAACTGGTTGCCGACCGAAAAGAAGGCCATTATCAGCGCGTTGGCAACCATATAGCGCGAACTCCACGACAGGAATGTCGCTGCGGAGGCTTTCAGCCAGAACATGACGCCGCTGCGACGGATCTCGACCGAACTCTCGACGATCTCGTCGCCAACGCGCCCTGCGCCGTTACGCCAGCGGCGCAGCAGCGGCAACCTGAAAACCCTGTCCAGCAGCCACTTGAGCCCGCTCGGATTGACAAACAGCCCGTAGGCGAGCAGCAGCACCCACGTCAGTTTCATAAAGTAGCCGGCGAGGATGAAGGCCATAATCCCCTGCGTGAGCGTGTTGCCGCTTGTCGCTACGTCGAACAGCGCCCCCCGCCCCACGACGAGCAGCAGCAACGGGAACATCGCCACGAAATAAAGTTCGTCCAGCAGCGAGGTGAGCAGCACGATGGCCGTGCTGCGGCCCAAGCCAAGTCCCTCTTTGTGAATGTACAGCGTGGCGACGCTCGTTCCGCCCACGACCGATGGCGTAACGGCCGAGGTGAACTCCCAGAGCATGATCACCCGAAACGCCTGACGCCACGACAGCTCGCCACGGCTCAGCGTCCGAATGCGGAACATGTAACCCGCGTCGCGTCCCGCCATGAACAGGCAGGCCGCCAGAAGCCAGAGTATCGTGCCCCATGTAAAGTGGATATTGTCGAAAATGCGCACGTCGAACTCGCGCCACACGAGCCACGCCACCACAATCAGTCCGATGGCTATCGGCAGCAGGATGCGTCGCCCGCTGAGTTTGTCTAACGGGCTGCCGCTCATCGGCTAAAAAATTCTTCTATACAGGAGAGAAACCGCTCGACGGTCTGTTCCATCGTGACGAACGATTTGCCTCCGGCGGCATTTTTGTGGCCGCCGCCTTCGAAATATCGGCGGGCGAACTGGTTGACGTCCACCTCGCCGTAGGAGCGCAGCGACACGCGGATAAAGCGGCTGTTCTCGACGAACATCGCCGACATGCGCATTCCCTTGATCGTCAATGGATAATTAACGAATCCCTCGGTGTCGCCGACCTGAAAATCATACTGTTTCAGCTCGCTCTCCGACAGGGTGATATAGGCCACGCGGCGCTCGTCGACGAACTTCATCTTCTCGCCCAGCACATAGCCCAGCAGCCTCATCCGGTCGCCGGAGTAGCTGTTATAGACGTTGTGATGCAGTTTCGGGACGTCGATTTTCCGTTCGGCCAGCGTAGCCAGCGCACGGTAAAGTCCCGGCGTCAGGTTGCCGAAGCTGAAATTGCCCGTGTCGGTCATCATCCCGACATATATCGCCTCGGCAACGGGCCTGGTGATGGCCTGCTCGCCGTAAAGTTCGCAAATTATGCCGAAAACGATGTACGAAGTCGACGAGGCTTCGGGGTGTGAAAAAGCTACGTCGAAGATCATCGGCGGGTCTAAATGGTGGTCGATCAATATTTTGGGAGCCTCGGTATTGGCGCCGAGAACGTTGCTGAGCGCTTCGAGGCGGTCGATCTTATTGAAATCCATAAAGAATATCGCCCCTGCCTCCTTGACCTTCGCCTCGACCTCGTCGGGCCGGTTCTTGAAAACCAGTATCTTCTGTCCCCTGTCGAGCCACGCCAGAAACGACGGGAACCCGTTCGGCACGACATGGCTCACCCTGTGACCCCTGCTTTCCAGCGCAGCGCCCCACGCCAGCATCGACCCGACAGCGTCGCCGTCGGGATTCGTATGGCCCACCAGCACAATATCCAGCGGCCCGCCGTCCAGCAGCTCGCCCAGCCTGGCAAGTTTATCGCGATCAAGATTTATCATTTTGCAAAGGTACAAATTGTTTTTCTAAAATCCCCTGAAAAACAATATCTTGTACTTACAAGTTTCCTTAATGGGTAACTATCTGGAAACGAGCGGCTTTCCTCGCTCTGCTTCGTCTTGCCATTGTTTCAAATAACTCGGCGCAAAGATACTGAAACTTTCTGTCTTTTGGTTTGGTTTTGTGTTTTGGTTTAGCAGGTTGAGTTTCAGTTTGAATGATACTGAAACAAGGGAGTTTGCTTTTGGGTTGAGGATGCAGGTTTTGGGTTGTTGTTGCGGTGGAGTTGTGCGTGACCGTTCCACAAATCGAATGTTTCGGCGCTTGCAAGAACCTTTGTCGGAACCGTGTAAAAGGTTGATTCCTGGGGACAAAGTTAGGACTTTTCTGCGGATAAAAAAGTCTCCGGCGGATAAAACAGAAATCGCGGAGTCGATCTTACGCCTGCCCGATATTTTGCGTTTTTCAAGTAACTCTTTTTGAGGCAATTTTGCCGCATGACAGGGAGGCTGCGTCTGCATGGCGGGCATCCTTCCCAAACGGAGAGAGTTATGAAAGACGGAGTAAAGGTACTGTTCCACCTCAAGCGAACAGAGACAAAGCCTGACGGCAGCTGTCCGGTACTTGGCCGGATTACCGTGGGAGGGACAACGGTGCAGTCAGGCAATGGCCTTGCGGGGCGGGAATCACAGGATTATACGTGCCGGACGACGGTTCAGTTCCGGACGAAACTGTACGTCGATCCTGGGAAGTGGGATGCAAGAGCCGGTCGGGTCAGAGGTAAGAGCGACGAAGCGGTACAGGTCAATGAAAGGTTGAACAGGGTCAATGCTCTGATATTCTTGCGATATGAGGAGCTGATGGCGCAAAAGGGCAAGACCACTGCGCGAGAGGTTAAGAACGCCTTTCAGGGGATAGCGTCGTGTATCGACAGCCTGTGCGAATACTTTGCCACCCATAACGAGCGATATGCAAAGCGCGTGGGTGTAGACAGGACAGAAGGCACATGGACGACCTGTTGCAACTCTCTGAATAATATCCGCCGTTTTATCAAGACGAAATATCGGCTCGAAGATATTCCGTTCGGAAGCCTTGCTCCGTCGTTTATCGACGAGCTGGACAGCTGGCTGCGCTATGAGAGAAAACTTGCCTCCGGAACCATTTCTCAGATCGTCTGGCCGCTTCAAAAGGTTGTCCGCGACGCCATGAGCGAGGGGCTGCTTATTGGTAATCCGTTTGCCCATTACGAACATCGACGCGAAACGCCGCCCGTCAAGCATCTCTCGGAAGAGGAACTGCGCAGGGTGATGAACACCCCGTTGCCGAGGCGGACGCTCTGTCTGACGCGGGACATGTTCGTGCTGGCCTGCTTCACGGGACTGTCCTATTCCGACATGCGGAGCCTGACTGCGGAGAATCTGCAATCGGAACCCGACGGAACGGTCTGGATCAGAACTATCCGTCAGAAGACCGGCGTGGAGTGCAATATCCCTTTGCTGGACATTCCGTTAGGCATAATCGAGAAGTACAGGCCTTATGCAAGAGTAAACAGCAATAGCAATGGAAATATCCTTCTGCTGCCCGTTCCGGGCAACGACACGATGAACCGGCATTTGAAAGAGATCGCCGCAGTCTGCGGTGTGAACATCAATCTGACCGTCCACAAGGCAAGGCATACCTTTGCCAGCGAGGTCGCTCTGTCCAATGGAGTGTCTCTGGAGAGCGTCAGTTGCCTGTTGGGGCACACCAATGTCCGCACTACGCAGATCTACGCCAAGGTGACCGACGACAAAATAGACAGGGATATAACAGCCGCAACCGAAACGATTGTCGAGAGGTTCAGAATAACGCTGTGAGTTATGCCGCATGGCGGATAGCTTTGGCGATACTTATTTGTCCTTTTCGAGATGCTTCGACTTCGCTCAGCATGACATTTTGAGCTTCAATTCTCAATTCGACAAACAACATTCATTCAATTCAAAAACAATCCACAACCATGAAGACAACAGATAAACAGAAACCCGCCCGCAGCACCTTTGCCGTGCTGTTCTTTCTGAATACTTCGAAGCCCAACCGCGAGGGGCTGTGTCCTGTCATCTGTCGCGTCTCGGTCGACGGAGAGCAGCGGGCGTTCAGCATCAAACAGACCTGCACTCCGGCGTTGTGGAATCCCCAAGCGGGCAGGGCGAGAGGCAAGAGCAGGGAGGCAAATGGGATAAACCATGCGATAGACGCCGCACGAAAAGAGATCGTGGCTATATATGAGCGATATCTGATGAGCAGGGGATATGTGTCGGCCGAGCTTATTGTCAACACGGCCAAAGGTGTCGGATGCAGACAGACTACCCTGCTGGCCCTGTTCGACGAGCATAACCGCGAGTATGAAAAACGTGTGGGCGTCGACCGCGACAGGGAGAGCTTGAACTGCTACGAGCGCACCCGCCGGGAGGTGGCCGGGTATATCCGGCTCAGGAGCGGGCGGCATGAGGGAGAAGAGTTCGTTGATATTCCTCTGTCCGAGCTGAAAAAGGAGTTTATCGAGGGCTTCGAGTTCTTTCTCAGGACAGACAAGCGTCGGGGCAAGAAAAATATTCTCAACCATTCCACCTACCTGAAGAAGATCGTCCGGCTGGCCGTTTCGCAGGGGACTATCCATTTCGACCCTTTCGGCTCGCATATACCTGAACAGCCCAAATCCAAACCGAGACATCACAGGGCGGACGAACTGGAACACATCATGACCACTCCGATTACGGATGACAAAACACGTTTTGTAAGGGATTTGTTTCTTTTCTCGACATTTACGGGTCTGGCACATATCGACCTGCGCAATCTCTCAGGGGAACACCTGCGCCATGAGGCCGGCGGAAGTACATGGATACACATCAAACGCCAGAAGACCGGTGTTGAGAGCAATGTGAAACTGCTGCCGCAGGCCATCGCCATAATGGAGAAGTACCGAAACAGGCGTACCGGTGCCGACAGCAGGATATTCGATGTGCCGGGCAGATCGATGATGTGCCACTATTTCCGCAAGCTGGAGAAACTGTGCAATGTCCCGCTGATAACGTTCCATATGGCCCGGCATAACTTCGCCACCCATATCACCCTTTCGCAGGGCATGCCGCTGGTGACCGTCAGCCGCATGATGGGGCACACCTCGATCCAGACAACGCAAATCTATGCCAAAATCGTCGGCAGCAAGCTCAAGGAAGACATGACGGCTCTCGGCGCGAGAATCGGGGGAAAGTACACTTCGACAGCTGGCGTGGCAGCCATCCCGGACATCGGGATAATGGAGGTGGCGGTTCAGTAACGAGGACGGCAACATGTATAATCCCGCAAACGAAATGTGCAGTTTTTAGGGAACGAAATGTGCAAAAAATTCTTTTTTTGAAAGCGGCAAGTGCAGCCCCGCCCAGGCCGCAGTTCTCGCCCGCCTCTTTTAATA
>JAIRQC010000106.1 GCA_031256675.1 Rikenellaceae bacterium | reverse complement strand
TTCATGTTCAGCCTGTCAACAAAATCTTCGTGTTGTTGCTATGTCGTTTTACGTAACAGCAATGTTAAGGGTACTTTTCATGGTAATTCAGGTTTAAGTCGGTGGATATTAGTCGCGTGCCATTAGCTGTCCGGCGCTGTCCGGTTGTCGTGCGGCGCGACGGTTCAAATTTTTGGCAAATATATGGATAATATGCTGAAAATAGTTATCTTACAAACGTCGAATCGACACAATAATCATCGTTCGGGGAAAATAATTACCTTTGCGCAGGCGTAAGCGATGATTGTTTACTGACGGGAGATGTTAAAAATTAGAACGATAGGCGGGGCGGCGCTGTGTGTCAGTGTCGTTCCTGCGGGGTTGTCGGCGGGTTTGGTCGGCCTTGCCGGGGCAGGGGCGGCGTGGGCTACGCTCGTCGGAGCTACAACGGCAGTGGCGGCATATTGGGGCGCGCGATATGTGCTGACACGGTATATTGCATTCAGGATCAAGCCGATATACCAGTCGGTGTATTCGCGCAACTTTACGACGCGCGACCTGGACGACGAAAGCGCGGTGAAGAACATCGAGGACGAGATCGCTCGACGTCATGAGTACCGGCAGCGGGAGATCGTCCGGCTGAAAGAGAACGAACGCTACCGCAAGGAGTTCCTCGGCAACGTGTCGCACGAGCTTAAAACGCCGATCTTCAATATACAGGGCTATCTGGACACCCTGCTGCAAGGGGCGTTGCACGACCCTGAGGTCAACGAGAAGTATCTGCGGCGGGCAGAGAAGAGCGTCGACCGCATGATCAACATTATCACCGACCTGGAGCATATTTCGCGCCTCGAATCGGGGACCCTCTCCCTCGACATGTCGTCGTTCGACGTTGTGGCCGTGGCGCGCGAGGCGGCAGAGGCGCTGGAAATGAAGGCGGAAAAACGGGGTATAACAATCTCGGTGGCGGGGGGCGTCCCCGGCGAGGGCGACGCCCCTGTGATGGTGCGCGGCGACAGGAAGCATATCTCGCAGGTGCTTGTCAACCTGATAACAAATTCGATAATTTACGGCAACGAGAACGGCGCGACCCGCGTCGGCTTCATCGACATGTTCGACAAGGTGATGGTCGAGGTCGAGGACAACGGCATCGGCATCGCCCGCGAAGAGCAGCCGCGTATCTTCGAACGCTTCTACCGCACCGACAAGGGACGTTCGCGCGAGATGGGCGGCACGGGGCTCGGACTGTCGATCGTAAAGCACATCCTCGAAGCGCACAACGAAACCATCTCGCTCCGCAGCGGGCCAGGCTCCGGCAGCACATTCTCGTTCACCCTCGGCAAAGCCTGACACGGCCAGACCGGCAGGGCAGCCGTATTGCAGCCGCCCTATGGCTACTCGACGACTGCCTGACGACTGTCCTATGGCTACTTAACGGCTCTCCGACGGCATGAAAGCGGTTTGACGGCCGCCTTTCGGCGACGGCGCGCAGGCCGCTCTACTCCACAAAGACGACCTTGTCCGAATCGTCCGTCTCGCGGCGCGGGCGCGGCTCCTCGGCAGGGTAGCCTATGGCCACCATGCACTCGACGCGCCAGCGCGCGCTCTGCGGCGCCAGCGAATGCACATACTCCTCGGCGCTCATCCCCTCGGGCTGGCCGTCGACATGGGGGCGGCCATTCACATGCACCCAGCACGACCCCAGCCCCAGAGACTCTGCCGCGAGTTGTAACACCGTGGCCGAGATCGCGCAGTTCTCCACCCACAGGTCGCTGGCTGCCTGGTCGCCCATTATCAGTATCACCAGCGGCGCATCGGACACGAACGACGTTCCGTGCGTGCGCGTGGCGCCAAGCCGTTCGATCACAGAGCGGTCTGTAATAACGGCCAGTCGCGTCGAGCGCGTATTTTTCGACGACGGGGCCGTCAATGTCGCTTTTATCAGCTTCTCGACAGTCTCCCTGTCGACCTCACGAGCCAAAAACCTCCGGCAACTCCGTCGCCGAAGCAAAATCTCAATTATTGTCATGATTTTCGAACTATATATAATGTTTCGTCTCGCAGGGCGAAGCGTCGCCTCTCGTCGAGGGCGAGCGTGGAGCAGTAGTCGACAGCGTCGACAGTGAAGCCTGCCGCGCGCAGACGGTCGGGATAGTCTGCGCCGTAGTCGCGCATGTGGTCATGCTGGCCGAAGGCGGCGGCGCGAGCGGCGGGGGTTGTGATCGACGGGTCTTCGTAGGTGACCTCGCGGGCGGGGTTGACGGGCGAGAGCATGACGCCCCAGCCGCCGGAGCGCATCACGCGATGCATCTCGCTCATTGCCAGACGGTCGTCGGCGACGTGTTCGAGAATGTGATTGCACAGAATAACGTCGAACTCGCCCTCGCCGAACGGGATGGCCTGAATGTCCATCTTGACGCTCGCCAGCGGGCTTTCGAGGTCGGCCGTGACGTAATTATCGCCCAGAGCCTGTGTGAAAAGCCTGATGAAACAGCGTTCGGGAGCGAAGTGCAGCAGCCGCGGATTGGAGGCGAACAGGTCGCTTTCGCGCGTCAGCCACAGCCACATCAGGCGATGACGTTCCAGCGACAGGCAGCGCGGACAGAGCGCATTGGCGCGCGGTTCGCCGTAGCCGTAGGGCATGAACTTGCGGTAGCGCGCCCCGCAGACAGGGCATTCCACACCCCGCCCCGCATAAAACACTCCGACAAGGGGCGTAACCAGGTGGGCCGCCCGCTGGATGTGTCGGCGCGGCAGGCGATTGAGCACAAAACGAATAAACTTTTTCATGACCGAAACGGATATTGAATTTTTGCCGAAGTTTTTTATCAAAAGATGTTTTGCCGAAATGTTTTTTGCCGAAGGCTTTTGCGGAAAAATCAGCTGTTCTCCTCCTTCAACGCGCTCTCAACCTCTTTTTCCGCTTTGGCCAGCCGCTCCCTGCACAAGCGTATCAGCTCCGTCGCGCGCCGCACGTCCGCAGCCAGTGTGTCTACGTCCAACTGTCCCTGCTGAAACTTGTTCAAAATGGCCTCGATCTGCGCCAAAGCCTGAGAATAACCGATCTTTTCCATAATGTTCAATAAATTTTATCTATCGTAGCCCGCGCCGCGTCGTGGCCGAAAAGTATCTCGACAGTCGAGCCGACCGACAGGGCGGAGCTGCCGTATACCGTGCCGGAGTCTGTACGTATCTGTGCGAAACCCATTTCGAGGATGCGTCTGGGGTCGCGTGCTGCAACCGAGGCCTCTGCAAGCTCCAGTTGCGAGCGTGCAGAGGCCAGCAGGGCGAGCGCAGAAGAGATCAGCCGTTCGCCAAAGCGGTCGAGCTGCGACCGGCGGGCCGAAACGACCGCTCCGGAAAGGCGTAAAACCTCGCCGGAGTAGCGTTCGAGCCTGACTTCGAGCGATCGGGTCAGGGCCGAACTGTGGCGCGAGAGCATCAGGGCCTGCTGCTGCAGTCGCTCGCCGGAGGTCGACAGAAAGCCCTGCGCCGCCGAGGCCACGCGCTCCCCTGCCAGGCAGAGCCAATCCCACAGTTCGTCCATGCCGTCGATAAGTCGTCGGGCTACGGCGGTGGGGGTTTTGAGGGATATGGCGGCCACCAGGTCTGCCACACTACGGTCCTTGTCGTGCCCGATGCCGGTCAGAACCGGCAGCGGGAACTGAGCGACGTGGTTACAGAGACGATAGCTGTCGAACGCAGACAGATCGCTCTGTGCGCCACCTCCGCGGATGATCGCCACTGCGTCGAACTCCTCGCACCGTGCGGCAACCCGTTCCAGCGCCTCCACGACAGAGTTCTCTGTGCCGGCCCCCTGCATAAAGGCGTCGAAAAGTTCGCAGGCAAAATTATACGGCGAGGCTTCGAGTTCGTTCATAAAGTCCTGATAGCCCGCCGCGTTAGGCGACGAGACGACAGCTATTCTCTGCATTGGCCGCGGCAGGGGCAGCGAGCGGTTCATATCGAAGACCCCCTCCTCTTCCAGCAAACGGATGGTCTCGCGCCGTTGCCGTTCCATCTCGCCCAAAGTGTACGAGGGGTCTATATCGCTGATATGCAGGGAAAAACCGTAGAGCTCGTGCATAACTGCCGTCGCGCGGCACATGATGCGTACTCCGGCCGCGAGGCGCTGTCCGGTGGCGGAGAAGAAGTGAGCCGAAACGGCCCCCCACTGCGATCGCCACACCACGGCGTTGCATTTGGCGCGCGGCAGGCGATCCTTCTCGCCCTTGTCGACAAGCTCCATATAGCAGTGTCCGGCCTGACCCTCTTTGAGCTCGCTCACCTCCGCCGCCACCCACACGGGCAACGGGAAAGTCTCGTCGATGCGGCAGCGCACCGTCGAGAGCAGTTCGTAAAGCGAGATATGGGCGCGAGGGGTCATAACCGCACAAAAATAGCAAAACTCCTTGAGAGTTTATTGTTTTTGGGATTAAAAAGGCAGGATGGAGGTTACGGTTGCTGTTGAGGTTGCCTGGATGCCAGATGTTTTGTTTTTGAGGCGGGGAGCAGATGAAAGATATTTAGTTGCAGCGATTATTGCGATGGGATTCAATGTTTTGCCTTGACGGTTGACGGCGATTTTGTGCGGTTTTGAACAGTAGCAGTTGCGCGGAATCATAACACTATATGCCAGTCTAAACGCCGCCTGTTTTCTCCGCAACACGCTCATATCGACTGTAAATATAGGTTCTTCGAGTAGTATTTCCGAATGACGAACTGCAAATATCAGGTCAACCGCAGCATATTTGGCATGGATTGTCGTTAAGAGCAGATACAAATAAGCGGTAAAAGGTTTGCCTGGTTGCGTTTATGTTGGTATATTCATCTGATAATCAACAATAATTTCAGATCTTATGCTCAGTTTATCCGGTCGTGGTCAAGAAGTCAAGGCACGCCATTTATCCACCTACATCATTTTCACTACTGTAGCGGCCGCCATTTACGAGGCGCAGGGTCGGAAAAGAACAGAGAAGTTGTTTGAAATTTAGTTTTATAATTGTTTTAGCATCAGGGTGAGCATTGCGAGGTGGATCATTGCTTGGAAGGTTTTGGCTGTGTTATCGTAATCTTTGCCAATGTCAGGAATCGCAGGGCCAGGCAAATGTTTGCTCGATCGCCCAACGTCTTGGCAAAGATTTGAGTGCTGTTAAGGAATTGCTCCGAAGCAATATCTATATCTCACTCATATCATTCTCTCATATTTTCAATAAATTCGCCACGATAGCCACCGTCGGCATATCTTCCGCATACGCTCGAACCGCCACTCTAACCTTTCTCTCCAACCCTCCGACCACATCCCTTGCTGTTGTACCAGATAGCTGCATGAATCTCCTCAGCCAAAAGCAAACCCTGCGTAACAGTCACTATGTGTCGTTTGCGGCCTTTCACGTTCTTTCTGCCATCAATTCCTCGTTCCGTTCATGCCGTTATACCGCTTGGCGAAAGAGCTGTAATATAGCTACTGGTGCAAAAATCGGAATGTAACATATATTACTGACAACCATTTTTTAACAGGCAGAAAACAGAGTCGAAAATATCTTTCAACCTATGAATGCGCTTGCATTTATCGTCAATTATCGCTAATATTACCACGTATTGACCACTTGTCAGGTTGGCTGGATAATTTTTCCGCATCTTTAACGGCCTATTAATCATAAATATACAAAGATCGCTCACTTCAACTTACTGATCGTCATTGATCATATATGTTTTAGTCGATCAAAAATTAAACAAATTGTAATTGTTGTGATATTAATAGATATTGTGTGGCGTACTGATGAAAATAATATTTTATGGCACGCACCCGGCACAGTGATACTTTGTTGAATAATACCCCCAAAGTACAGATAAAAACGACGAACAGTGGTTTTCCCCGACGAACAGCCGATTCTGGCGGGGCAAAAACGCGGCCGCCATGCCCGACGGACAGCTCCGTCACCGCATGATCTCCCTGTACTCCCGCTCGCTGCAAATGGTGTTCGGGTTTTGCGGGTCGTACCAAATGGCCACCGTGTCGCCGTTGTCCATACCGAGAGTGTTCATCTGCCGACGTTCCACCGTGTGCTGCTCGCCGTTCGTGTCTTTGAACCGCAACGTCCATAGCATCGCCGCACCGCGCCTGACACGCCCGTTACTGCGCTGGCTGACGATCACCGCATCGGTGTGCACGAATGTAGAGTAATGCGCCTTATAAGCCTCGTTGGGGTTGGGCAGTATCTTGTCTTTGTAGATATACAGCGCCACGCAGAGGGCGCAGGCCACGGCGAACAGGGCATATTGGGCCGGTTTCAACCTGTACATCATTCAGCAGCTATTTTATCGCCTCGAATTTCGTGTAGGGCTGCAATGCCGTCGGTATGCGGACGCCGTCGGTGCTCTGGTTGTTTTCAAGCAGCGCGGCCACGATGCGTGGCAGGGCGAGCGAGCTGCCGTTGAGGGTGTGGGCCAGCCGGACCTTGCGCTCGTGGTCGCGGTAACGGAGTTTCAGACGGTTGGCCTGGAACGATTCGAAGTTCGACACGCTCGACACCTCCAGCCACCGCTCCTGCGCCGCCGACCACACCTCGAAATCGTAGGTCAACGCCGAAGTGAAGCTCATGTCGCCGCCGCACAGCCTCAAAATACGATAGGGCAACTCGAGCGAGGCGACGATGCCCTCGACGTGCGCAACCATCTCGTCGAGGGCCCTGTATGAATCTTCGGGCCGTTCGAGCCGCACGATCTCCACCTTGTCGAACTGGTGCAGTCGGTTGAGGCCGCGCACATCCTTGCCGTAAGAGCCCGCTTCGCGCCGGAAACAGGGGGTGTAGGCGGTAAGCCGCACGGGGAGATCCTCCTCGTTCAGTATAACGTCGCGATAGATGTTGGTCACGGGCACCTCGGCCGTCGGGATCAGGTAGAAATTGTCCGCCGTGGCGTGATACATCTGTCCCTCCTTGTCGGGCAGCTGTCCCGTGCCGAAGCCCGACGCCTCGTTGACCAAGATCGGAGGTTCGATCTCGAGATAGCCCGCCGCAGCGTTCATGTCGAGAAAGTAGGCGATGAGCGCGCGCTGCAACTTCGCTCCCTGTCCCTTGTAGACAGGGAATCCCGCTCCGGTGAGCTTCACGCCCAGTTCGAAATCTATAATATCGTACTTGCGCGCCAGTTCCCAGTGGGGCAGCGCACCGTCGCCGAGCGTGGGGAGCGTCCCGCCGCTGCGAACCACGACGTTGTCCTCTGCCGAGCGTCCCTGCGGCACGAGTTCCGAAGGGAAGTTGGGCAGCAGGACTATTTGTGCGTTAAGTTCTTCGGTGACCATCCGCAGCTCTTCGTCGAGCCGGCGCGAGCTCTCTTTCAACGAGGCGGTACGGGCTTTGGCGGCTTCGGCCTCGTCGCGCTTGCCCTGCGACATGAGGGCGCCGATCTGTTTGGCTATGGCGTTCTGTTCGGCGAGCGAGGCGTCGAGCGACGACTGTACCTCCTTGCGGCGGTCGTCCAGTTTTTCGATCTGTTCGACGGCCTGCGCGGCGTCGAAACCCTTGACTGCCAGCCGTTCCAATGTGCGTGCGCGATCGTCGCGAATCTGTTTCAGTGTAAGCATGGTTCAAAAATTAATGAGCAACTGAACATTGTTGCTATTCTTGCCTGCAAAGGTAAGTGAAAATTCCTTACCTTTATCCTCCGAAAATAGTATATGATATGAAAAGTACCGCCTTACGAACCTCGCTGTCATTTCTCGGCACAGTCGCGGCAGCCGCATCGACAGCCAAACCCGCAAGTACCGCCCCAAAGCAGGCCAAACCCAACATCATCGTAATTCTGTGCGACGATCTGGGTTATTCCGATCTGGGCTGTTACGGCAGCGAGATCAATACCCCGAACCTAGACCGTCTTGCGGCCAACGGACTGCGGTTCAGCGCTTTTTATAATACTTCGCGTAGCTGTCCCACACGCGCCTCGCTGCTCACGGGGCTCTACCAGCATCAGGCGGGTATAGGACGCATGACATTCGACGACGGGTTGCCAGGATACCGCGGAACCCTGTCGCACAATGCCGTAACCATCGCTGAAGTGCTGCGCGAGGCGGGTTACGCCACCGGAATGGTTGGCAAATGGCATGTTGCCGAGACACCGCTACGCCACGACCAGCGCGAGTGGCTGGCCCACCATCTATACTACCCACAGTTCGCAGACAAGGCCAACTACCCGACGCACAGAGGTTTCGACGACTTCTACGGCACTATATACGGTGTGGTGGACTATTTCGACCCGTTTAGCCTCGTAGAGGGTGAGGAGCCGGTGCGCGAAGTTCCTGCCAACTACTACATCACCAACGCGCTGTCGGATAAGGCGACAGACTATGTCGACCGTTATGCGCAGGGGAACAGGCCGTTTTTTCTCTATCTGGCCTACACAGCTCCGCACTGGCCGCTACACGCTCTGCCTGAGGATATTGCGCAGTATGAAAATACCTATAAAAATGGTTGGGAACCAATTCGCGAGGCTCGTTACAAACGAATGAAGCATTCGGGTATCTTTCCCGAGGCAGACAACTATCTATCGCATAGACTGTTTGCCGACCGTTGGCAAGACAATCCCGATTCGGTATGGGACGCGCGCGCGATGTCCGTCCACGCCGCAATGGTCGAGTGCATGGATCGCGGCATAGGACGTCTAACGGAGGCCCTGAGGCGTAATGGCCAGCTGGATAACACGCTGATACTGTTTCTCTCCGACAACGGGTGCAGCAACGAGGAGTGTCAGAATTTCACCCCGGGCGAGAATGACCGTCCCGACATGACGCGCGATGGTCAAGCTATCGTATACCCTCGCAATAAGGAGGCGTTGCCCGGCCCTGAGACCACATACTCAGGGCTTGGCCCACGCTGGGCCAACGTCGCCAACACACCGTTTCGCTTCTGGAAAGCCAAAGCATATGAAGGAGGTATATGCACTCCAATGATTGCTCACTGCCCCAAGGGGATGTGGCGCAAGTTGAAAGGAGGCGTCACATCCGAGCGCGGCCACGTGATGGACATAATGGCTTCGTGCATTGAACTGGCCGGAACGAGCTATCCGGTCGAGTATAACGGCAACAGTATTATCCCGATGGAGGGCCGTAGCCTTGTACCGATCTTCAAAAAGGGGCGGCGCGAGGGGCACAAATGGCTTGGCTTCGAGCATTTCGAGCAGAGTGCCATGATTTCGAGTGACGGCTGGAAGATAGTGCGTCCTGGGGACAAGGCACGCTGGGAACTCTACGACCTGAACGTTGACCGCACCGAACTGCGTGACTTGGCCGATAGCGAACCGGCAAAGCTCGCCGCAATGATCGAGGCTTACAACCAATGGGCTGCACGGGCAATGGTAGTCCCTGCGCCGGTCAGGAAATAAATCGAACGGTCTACCGACTGCCGGCAGGCCGCTAAATACAACTGAGCGTGACGATGTACTATGCCTGTCGATATATGCGAATTAAGGGCATTCAGTAAAGGCGTGTTGACAATATGCTGTTAAAAAGCATTAGTCTGTGTTTTTCTGCCTCTGCGAGGCAGGGGAAAGTTCTGCGCTACTTGGATGCATGGTCGCCACAGAGCGCTGTTACACCTTTTGCCTGTAGTTTCAACGAAGCATCCCTGTACCGCCTGCGAACCTCAAAACTCCATCCCAATCAATATGCTGCATAATGTGCTAATAATTTATTGTTTTATCAAAACAGAAGGCAATTTTAATCTTTAATTAGCATTATGTATTAAAGATTAAAGCTGAGGAACGTACCGGTGCGAGTGGTTTCGAAAAAGACGAACAGGGCGAACCTGCAACCTCGACCGTCCGAAACCACGACATGGCGCACTTCGGCACATAATGGCTAACATAACATAATTTACGTGGTTCTCGCCCTCTTTTACGAAACAAAAAATATTTGTGTGACAGATCGTCCACCACCGCCTCTACGAACTTGGAGAGCTTTAGGAGAACATGGAGGGCTGTGGAAGAGCAGGGAAAAGGTGATCGACGACTGCGGCCATGAAAGATGCGCCTGCTATGAGTTCCGCAAATTGAAATATGAGGCCGAGAGCACAAGACTGACAGTGTGATAATTAGAAACTTAACGGCATTCCAATTCGCTTAACCTGCGTTAACTAACGCTACCCCGACGAGTTTGCCTGTTTCTACTGCCCAAAGTACATCTCAAGCAACTGTCGGGCGGCTACGAAGGGGCTGATGCGATCGTCGAGCACCTGTTGCTCGTACTCTTTTATGCGGCGGGCGACATCTTCGCGGCCGTAGAAACTGTTGCGCAACGCCTCTTCAATGGTCTCAATCATCCAGAAACGCTTCTGCCTGTTGCGGTTGGCGTCGAAATAGCCGTTACGCCGCACGTGGTCGACGAACGCCTCCACTCCGGCCCATACCTCCGACAGTCCGTCACCCGTGACGGCCGAACAGGTATAAACTTCGGCCCGCAACCCCGATTCGGGCATTGGGAACAGCGATAACGCGCTTACAAACTGCGTTTTGGCCAATCCGGCACGCAGAACGTTCTCGCCGTCAGCCTTAGTGATCGCCACCAGGTCGGCCATCTCCATAATGCCGCGTTTGATGCCCTGCAACTCGTCGCCCGCGCCCGCAATTTGCAGCAGCATGAACAGGTCGACCATCGAGTGCACCGTCGTTTCGCTCTGCCCGACTCCCACCGTCTCGATAAAAACCGTGTCGAAGCCCGCCGCCTCGCACAGCACGATGGTCTCGCGGCTCTTGCGCGCCACTCCGCCCAGCTCCCCCGCCGACGGCGAAGGGCGTATAAACACCCGAGGGTTAACCGACAGTGCCTCCATGCGGGTCTTGTCCCCGAGGATCGACCCGCCGCTCCGCTCCGAGCTCGGGTCGACGGCCAGCACCGCCAGCTTGTGGCCGCGCTCGACCACCATACTCCCCACAGCCTCGATAAAGGTCGATTTCCCCGCCCCCGGAACCCCCGTGATCCCGATGCGCACCGACCGGCCGCCATGCGGCAGCAGTTTCTCGATGATCTCCTGGGCCAAAGCGTAATGCGCATGGTTATTGCTCTCGACCAGCGTGATGGCCTGCGACAGCACGGTCACATCGCCCGCCAGGATACCCTCCACATACTGCGCCCCCGTCAGCCGTCGCCGCGGGACCCGCCGAAAATCGGGGTTCACCGTCGGCGCATCGCCCACCCCTGGCTCGACGGTCAGCGCGCTCCCTTCGAACCCTGCCCTGTGATGCTCCTCCCAATGATCTGTCATACTTGCATTCCTGCGGTTTTCAATAACGGCCCCCTCGAGATCTACAAAACGAACTCTTTCGGGGCGGTGACGGTGTAGCTGAGGTTGAATGTGCGGCTCTCGCCCGGGGCGAGGGGAAATTCCCATGTCAGGGAGCCGACTTCGGGGTTGTTGTGCGCCCCGCTCACATCGCCCAGGTCGACGGTTATGCTCTTGTCGGTGGAGATCGGGTATTGATCTTTGAGTATCATGTTGACGGCCATGCCCTTGTTGTTCCTGACGGTGAGCTTGTAGGCTATGACCTGCTTTTTGCTGTTGCCGATGAATTTGGTCGAGCTGTAATTCTGGAGCTTTTCGCGGGTTACGACCACACGCTTGTCCTCGCCGAGGGTGAGGTGGAGGATCTCCCTGTTGCTGTTGGGATCGATTGAGGTTTTGCCGGCGTAGGCGCCGTCGTATGTGATGGTCGCCTCGCCTGCCAGCAGGTTGTACTGCGCCCAGTTGCTGATTCCGGCCAGCAGGAAGACATTGCGGTCGAGGCGCGGCACGCAGTAGTACTCGAACGTTGCCGGAACCTCCATCGTTTTGAGCGTCACGGTCTGTTCGCTGCCGTTGGCCAGCAGGTCGACGGGCAGGTCGAGGGCGTAGGTCGTTTCGGCCACGTCGGTTTCGGACTCGGTGACGAAACTCCTTTTGGTGGTAACGACGATAACCCCCCCTGAGGCGCGCGAACCGTAAATAGCTGTGGCCGAGGCGTCTTTGAGTACCTCTATCGACCCTATCATCTGCGGTTCTATCGACTCGTAGAGCTCCTTGCTCTGCGGCACGCCGTCGATTATGTAGAGCGGCCCGCTCTCCTTTTTGTCCATGGTAGCCACGCCGCGAACCTGCACTCCGGCCGCGCGGCCCTCCAGCGCATAGGATATTTGGTTCTGGGCGACGACCTCGTCTAACTGCGCCGATTTAGAGGCGAGAGGGGCCATAGAGTACCGCAGCGCTTGGGGCGCGTTGGGCGACACGAACCATGCGCTGACGACCGGCGCGATGCGGCCGCGGCTCTGGATGGCCGACGAGAGGGTGATTTTCGCCTTACGCCAGTCTACGCCGGTGAACTGGCCGAACTTGGCCTTCGAGACCAGCGTCAGCGGTTTGTCCGAGCCGCTGGCCTGAATGTCGTATAGCGGTTTCCAATAGGCCGAGTTGGTGAAGTAGCTCACCGTGAGGTCGCACGCGGCGGAGAGCGGCGAGGCCAGTTTCAGGCTGAGCCTGCCCACCGGCAGCCCCGTGCGCCCCTGTTCCTGCGCGATCTGGCTGTTGAGCGCCTCTACCCTCTTCTGCCGTTTGGCGATCTCCTTTTTGAGGTCGATCATATCGTTGCTCAGCTCTATCCACTTGCTACGGTAGTAATCCATCAGTTTGGGCAGCTCGACGGAGGTCACGGAGGCCTTCTCGTTGTTGAGCATCTTCATGTTGTCGGTCAGCAGGATACGCATGTTCTCGGAGGTGTTCTGCCGGGCCGTCAGTCTCTCGATCTCGGTGGAATAAATATCGAGCGAGTCATTCAATTTTTTCAGCGCCTCCGGCTGTGGTTTGACGGTCACATAGTCGTTCGAGTAGTCGAAACTCATCACCGTCACACCTCCCGAACAGCGGATGGCTATGCTGTTCACATCCACCGTCGAGCTTAGTCCGGTCACGATCACGTCGTTGGAGCCCGAGGTCAGTTTGGCCTGGGCCGAATGCGTCATCTCGGCGCCCGTCCTAAAAATGGTCGCCGACTGCAACTTGCCGCCGACCTCGATCTCCGCCGCGCCTGCGCCGGTGATAGCCAGCGCTGCCGCCACAACAAAACAATACCTTTTCATATTTCTTAACAGTTTTGTGTTTTCTTAAAGCAAACGCCGTCCTTCACTCCCTCCGCGCAGCGCGGCTGCGGGCCTGCGAGGCAGGGTTTTTACAGCGGTTTTATCCTTTCGAACAGCCTCCGCATCGACACGAGCTCCTCGACGATACGGGGCAGTTCGGCCATCGGGACGCGCTCCTGTGCCATTGTGTCGCGGTGACGGATAGTGACCGTCCGGCTTTCGAGGGATTCGTGGTCGACGGTTATGCACAGCGGGGTGCCGATAGCATCCTGACGACGGTAACGCTTGCCGATGCTGTCCTTTTCGTCGTACTGTACATTGTGGTCGAACTTCAACATGTCCACGATGTTGCGGGCCACCTCGGGCAGGCCGTCCTTTTTGACCAGCGGCAGCACGGCGACCTTGACCGGGGCTATGGCCGCCGGAATGCGCAACACCACGCGCTCCTCGCCGCCGTCGAGCTTCTCCTCGGTGTAGGCGGCGGAAAGCACCTGCAACACGGTACGGTCGACGCCGATGGAGGTCTCGATGACGTAGGGGACGTAACTCTCGCCGCTCTCTGGGTCGAAATACTGTATCTTCTTGCCGGAGAACTTCTGGTGGTTGCCCAGGTCGAAGTCGGTGCGCGAATGGACGCCCTCGACCTCCTTGAAGCCGAACGGGAACTGAAATTCCACGTCGGTGGCGGCATTGGCGTAATGGGCCAGCTTGTCGTGGTCGTGGAAGCGGTATTTCTCGTCGCCGAAGCCGAGGGCGCGGTGCCAGCTCATGCGAACCTCGCGCCAGCGGTTGAACCAGTCGATCTCCTGTCCGGGGCGGACGAAGAACTGCATCTCCATCTGTTCGAACTCCCTCATGCGGAAGATGAACTGTCTGGCTACTATCTCGTTGCGGAACGCCTTGCCGATCTGGGCGATGCCGAACGGGATCTTCATGCGGCCGGTTTTCTGCACGTTGAGGAAATTGACGAATATGCCCTGCGCCGTTTCGGGACGGAGGTAGACGATGTTGGCCCCGTGGGCTGCGGCCCCCATTCTGGTTTCGAACATCAGGTTGAACTGGCGCACCTCGGTCCAGTTGCGGGTGCCGGAGATGGGACAGACTATCTCGCAGCCGACAATTATCCGTCGCAGGGCCTCCAGGTCGTTATCCGTCAAGGCGGCAACCATCGCCAGGCGCACCTGCTCGCGGCGGGCGGACAGCTCGAGGACGCGGGGGGCGGTGGAGCGGAACTGCGCCTCGTCGAAGGCCTCGCCGAAGCGTTTGCGCGCCTTCTCGACCTCCTTTTCGATCTTCTCGTCCTGTCGGGCCATCCACTCCTCGACAAGCACGTCGGCGCGGTAACGCTTTTTGGAGTCGCGGTTGTCGATCAGCGGGTCGTTGAACGCCCCGACGTGGCCCGACGCCTCCCACGTGCGGGGGTGCATGAAAATGGCCGCGTCAATGCCCACGATGTTGTCGTGGAGCTTGGTCATGGCGTCCCACCAGTATTTTTTGATGTTGTTTTTGAGCTCTACGCCCATCTGGCCGTAATCGTAAACGGCGCTAAGCCCGTCGTAGATCTCGCTCGACGGAAATATGAAGCCATACTCCTTGGAGTGGGCGATCAGCTTGCGAAAAAGTTCCTCCTGTGTCATAACATTTTCTGATTAACAGCCACAAATATAGATAAAATCATTAAATTTGACGCACAAACGCCCGATCATTATGAAGAAGTTCCTGCTTTTTTCCCTTGCCGTGTGCTGCGTTTCGGTTGTCGCGGCTCATGAAAAACCGCTCCGTGTGGCCATCGCGGGGCTGACACACGGCCATGTCGAACAGGTGTTGCGCGAAAGAGGCTTTCCCCCTGGCAATTTTGAGATCATCGGCATTTGGGAGACCAACGGCCCGCTGGAAACGGCCCTGACGAAAAAGTACGGCATCGATCCCGGGCTTGTCTACGCCGACCTCGAGCGGATGCTCGACGCAGTGAAGCCAGAGGCCGTGGCGGGTTACGGCAACATTTTCGACCACTTGAAGATAGTCGAGGCCGCCGCCCCGCGCCACATTCACGTCATGGTCGAGAAACCGTTGGCCGTCTCGGCCGGTCACGCCCGCAGGATTGCCGCGCTGGCCCGCAAGCACGGCATAATCGTGATGACAAATTACGAAACCACGTGGTACCCTGCCAATAATCAGGCGCGGGAGGCCATCGACGAAGGCCGACTGGGCCCGTTGCGCAAGGTGATAGTCTACGACGGCCACAACGGCCCGATCGGGATAAATGTGCAGCCCACATTCCTCGAATGGCTCGCCGACCCGAAGCTCAACGGCGGCGGGGCGGTGATAGATTTCGGCTGTTACGGGGCCAACCTCATAACGTGGCTCATGCGGGGCGAGCGGCCAGTGAAGGTCTACGCCGACGTCCGCACCCACGACCCGGCCAGCTACCCGAACGTGGACGACGACGCTACCATACTACTGTCGTACAGGGATATGGAGTGCGTGGTGAACGGTTCGTGGGCATGGCCATTCTCCCGCAAGGACATGCATATTTACGGCCGCGACGGCTACTTTTTCATCCACAGCGGCGAGCGGTGGAGCTACCGTTACAGGGAGATGAAGGAAGAGGCGACAGGCCAGATAATTTCCTGCTTTCCAATGGAGGGTTACAACGTCGCCCTGGGTTATCTCGCGCGGTGGATCCGCGGCGAGATAACCCCGCAGCCCTACGACCTATCGGCGCTGGAGAACAACGTGCTGGTGGTGGAGATTCTCAACGCCGCACGTCGCAGCGCGCAAACATCCAGGGCGGTGCGGCTGAAATAGGGTGCGGGCGTCGCCCTGTCGGCAACGCCCGCACCGTAATCATATTAAGGTTAGCTGCAACCGTGGCAGTCGTGGTCGTTACAGTCGTGACACCCGCCGCAGTTGCACCCGCACCCGCCGCCTGTCAGCGGCGCAAGGTCTTCGGCGGTAGTAGCCCGCACATCCTCGATCTCGCCCGAAAAGTCGAGCGTCTTGCCCGCCATCGGGTGGTTGAAATCGAGCGTCGCCGAGTTTGCCCCAACGGCTTTCACTACGCCCATCAGGCTCTGGCCGTCCTGCGTCGACATCGGGATATGGTTGCCCACTTCGAGCAGCCCATCCTCGATCTTCCCGCCGACCATAAATACATCCAGCGGCAGCTCCACAACAGCGTCGGGCGACAGTTCGCCATAGCCCTGTGCCGGCGTCAGCGTAAAGGCGAACTTGTCGCCCCTGCTCAACCCCGCGATATTCTCCTCGAACCTGGGCAGCAGAAACCCTACCCCATAAGGAAACCTGAGCGGCTGGCCCTCAGGCGACCTGTCCTCAACCTTACCCGCGACCTTCAATATATAGCTCAACGTCACGAACGTATTCTCTCCGATTTTCATTCTTTAATATTTTATTTATTGGTTTCTTTTGCTTGCGGTATTTTCGCCATTGCACGAAATATTGGTTTGGCGTTTGGCGGGCAAAGGTACGAATTACTTCCCGAACTTCATTATCTGTTCGACGAGGTCGTGGAGTTTTTCGGGTTCGGCGGTGAAATCGGTGTTGTCGACGTCGACGGTTATGACCCTGCCCCGGTAAATGTTGTCGATCCAGTGCTGGTATTTCTGATTCAGGCGTTCGAGATACTCTTCCATGATGCCCGCTTCGTAGTCGCGACCGCGTTTGCGGATGAGTTTCACGAGCGTCGGAACGCTGGCTTTCAGCCAGATCAGCAGGTCGGGTTGAGGGATGAGCTTCGAGGCGATGTCGAAGATACCCATGTAGGTCTCGTAATCGCGCGAGGCCATGAGCCCCATCGTATGGAGATTGTCGGCGAAGATGTACGCATCTTCGTAGACCGTCCTGTCTTGGACAAGCCCTTTGCCTTTGCTCAGAAATTCGGCGGCGCGACGGATGCGGCTCCCGAGGAAATAGATTTGCAGGTTGAACGACCAGCGGTTCATGTCCTGATAAAAGTCGCCGATGTACGGGTTGCCGCCCTCTTCGTAATAGGCCTGCAACCCGCATTTGCGGGCCAGAAGTTCGGTGAGAGTGGTCTTGCCGCTCCCAATGTTGCCTGCGATAGCTATGTACATTACCTTATAATATTATTTAAGCAATAAATTTCTTCGTCATCGCAATGACCATTGGCCTTTGGCCCGAAACTGCAATGCACGGAATGTGTTTCATAATAATTTCGGTTGGTATTATCGTTTGTCACTATATTTGTTACCTCCCTGCGCTATTCGCTTAGTTTTATTCGGACTTGCGGAGCAAGGTCGGCAGCCCGCAGCCGCGCAACGCGGAGGGCTGCTCTGTCGCCTCAGGCTCCTGTCGCATCCTCCGCCGGCTGCGGGCCGAAAACCATTTCTCATTTTCCAGTTACCTCCCTCCGCTGTTCACCTGCCGCCTCGCGGTGACTGCGCCACCTCGCGGGCGACCAGAGGCTGTTCCGGTCAGTGATTATTCGTAGCATAGTTGTTAATTACCTCCCTCCGCTGTTCGCCTGCCGCCTCGCGGTGACTGCGCCACCTCGCGGGCGACCAGAGGCTGTTCCGGTCGGTGATTATTCGTAGCATAGTTGTTAATTACCTCCCTCCGCTGTTCGCCTGCCGCCTCGCGGTGACTGCGCCAC
>JAIRQC010000096.1 GCA_031256675.1 Rikenellaceae bacterium | reverse complement strand
CCCGCAAAAACAAACTCGAAAAATCTGTTGCCCCTCGCAAACAACCTCGTAGCAGCCACCGACATGCAAATGAAAATACCTCCGAAAATCACAGCTCATATCCATTTTCTCGAACGTTTATCAATTCGGGGGCGAAGATAAAGTTATTGAGGTGACGCCAAGCGTATTTGGCTATCATCCGCACGTCGGCGGCATCATTCTTGCCGCGCCTCATACCGGAGGAGAATTTAATATATGCCGAGGCATGGTGGTTAAATGTGTCGGGCAACTCCATAATGCGTTTCGATGGGTTGTGTCATCGAGATTGCCGACAACCACAACCGGTGCGGCGGCTGGATTATCATCACCGCACGCTTGTATGCGCAACCCTCGCGGAATATCACCCTAACAGCCCGCGCCTATATACCTCACAATCGAGTATCGAGTCGAACCCTGATTTCAAGCCCGCACACATACATGGCGTTAATACAAGTGTCTAACTAAAAAGTAGAAAAACATGTCACAGGTTATTTATCCCGCCGCCGCACCTTATCTTGGCCGACAAGAAAAGTATGGACGGCACACAGAAGTGCTGGCGGCGCACAGATACGCCATGCAGAGATTGCCCTGCCATGAAACTATCGCAAAACCGCTACCGCGCCATGCCGAAAACTGCAAGTCAAATAATTGCAAGTCAAGCAATTATAAATCAAACAATTGCAGGTCAAGCAGCCGTAAAAAACAGCAAATCAGATAGCCACAAGTCAGACAATAGCACGCAAAAGCTGCAAGTCAAAAAACTGCAAATCAGACAACGTCAAGTCAAAAAACCGTCAGACAAAAATTAATGCCACAAACCGTGCAATGTCGCCGCCAGCATCCGGAACGCAACCGCCAACAGAAACCAGCTAACACAACTACCAATACAACAATATCCAACAAAGCAACCAACAGAAACCAGCCAACACAACCGCCAATAAAACCGTCAACAAGACCGCCAACAGAAACAGCAAACAAAAACCGCCAATATAAAAGCCGGCATAACCGCCGTTTCACCTCTCGGCATGATTGTTGCTTCCTGCATGTTTTAAGCTGGAATTCAATCGGATAAGTAACGCGCCATGCACACCGCACCTTATGTTATAAAATCACAGGGATTTGTGAAATATTTACCGTTCGGGAGCTTTATGAAAAAATTCCTATAAAAAAATAGCTTTTATCCGCCTGACTGTTTGAGATTTTATTTATACTTGCAGAAAAATTTCCCGCACACAGTCTATGGAGAACAAAAAACGCATAGTGGTCAGCTTCCGCAACCTTCCGCCGGAGCTTCAGGAAGAGATCAAAAAGAGCTATCCCAACGGCTTCACAGAGCACATGTTGCGCATCGAGAAGGGGCCCAACGACTTCTTCTACGCCGTGGTATTCGAGACCGAACAGGTCAACTACCTGGTGCGGATCGACGTCAAGATCGACGACCGCATCGAAGAGGAGGAGGACAAGGAGTACTACGACGACGAGATCAAGGGGGCCGAAGAGATCATCGACAGCGACGATAACGAAGAGGAAAAGGAATAGGATCGCTGCTGCGGGCCGAAAAATATGTCAGATAAATGGAAAAGTCCGAAATTATCGAGAACAACAAACGGCAGACCGCAAGCGAAATAGACCGCTTTACGGTCGAACGTTACATGACGTTTACCTCATACCTGACCGAGGGGCATAAAACCATCCTCGATTTCGGATGCAATACGGGCCGCGGGGGCAAAGTTATCCGCGATTTTAATCCGGACTCAATAATTTACGGCGCGGACATCGTTCGGGAACGCCTTGAGCTCATCCCCGACGGAACATATGACAGGGTCGTCGACCTCACGACGGAGAGTATCTCCTCGGTCGGAAAGGTAGACGCAATAGTAAGCGGAGAGGTGGTGGAACATATCCCGCTACCGGAGTTGATCGATTATCTGAGCACGTTCAGGCAGATCCTTAACCGGAATGGAGTAATACTTATCACAACGCCAAATCCCGATTCGTTCCTGGTAAAACTGGGGCGTGACAGCGTGCTTCGCGACCCGTCGCACATCAATATAATGAGGCATGGATTTTTAAGGGAGCTGCTGCTGAAAACAGGGTTCGGAAAGGCGACGGTCAAAGGGAGTGGTAAAGCGACAAGAATATTTGGCCAAAACTGTCCGATACTTAGACTGTACGGCAGCTATCTGGTCATAGCGTCGGTTTGAATGCGGCCCGAGGCCGGCTAAATGAATTTTGGTATGGATTTCATTCAGATAGGATTCATCGACGTTGTCGATATTGTCGGCTTTGCGCTGCTGCTGTTCTACGTCAACAAGATGACGCGCGGTACCAACGCTCCCAATATCCTTGTGGGCATCCTTGTCGTCTACTTTCTGTGGATCGGGGTGCGGGCGCTCGACATGGAGCTGCTCTCGGCCGTGCTGGGCAACATCGTCGGCGGCGGGGTGATAGCGCTGATCGTCGTTTTCCAGCCCGAGATCCGCCGCTTTCTGCATGTCGTCGGCACGGGCGGCAAGGGCGGGCGCAAGAGCTTTCTGGGCAACCTGTTCCTCAACCGCAACTACGAGAAGAGCAATGCCGAGATGGTGAACTCCATCGTCGAGGCGGCCAAACAGATGTCTCACGCCAATATCGGCGCGCTGATCGTCGTCCAGCGTCGCTCCGACCTGGGCAGTTATGCCGAGACGGGGGTGGCGATCGACGCGCAGATCTCCGTGCCGCTCATCCTGAACATATTTTTCAAAAATTCGCCGCTTCACGACGGCGCGCTAATCATCCGGCAGGGCCGCATTGCGGCGGCCAAGTGTATGCTGCCGTCGACCAGGGCGGAGTTGCCGCTCGACTTCGGTATGCGCCATCGGGCGGCCGTCGGCGTCAGCGAGGAGAGCGATGCGCTGGTCATTGTGGTGTCGGAGGAGACGGGGGCCATCTCCTACGTATCGAGAGGCGAGGTCAGGCGCAACATATCGCCTTACGAACTGCGTCGCGAACTGCTGATAATCGGCAATTTACACTAAACGCACCATTTCCCCTGTAAAAAAATGTCAAAAATCGTATCAGGGTTAAAATAATTTTTACTATATTTGTATTATGTTACCTCGCTTCGAAGCGTGAAGCGTGAAGCGTGAAGCGTGAAGCGTGAAGCGTGAAGCGTGAAGCGTGAAGCGTGAAGCGTGAAGCGTGAAGCGTAACCGGCTGCCGCACCTACGCAGGAGTTGGCGCAGCGCATGGTTTGCTCGAAAAATTGCGTGCTCCACTTTGTTTGGTTTCGCCCTGCATGATGTTAATATTCCTGTTCCGTATGAGTTCTAATATTAACCTCTAAAAAAAATTATCTATGGAAACGAAGAAACTCGACTTTGCGGAGACGCTGAAAGACGCCATCCAGATCGGCGCCAAGAACGCCCCGTCAATCCTTGCGGCAGTGGCTTTGTGGGCTATAACGCTCTGGATCCCCTATCTCAACGTCGGCACGACGATCGCAATCTCGCTCCTGCCCACCGAGCTGGCCAAAGGCAACATCATCAATCCGCTGGACATTTTCGACGGCAAATACCGTCGCTGCATGGGTGAGATTTTCATACTGTGGGGGTTGGTTGCCGGCGCGCTTCTCTTTGCATGTTCGTTCCTCTTATTTCCTGCCATAGTGATTTCGCTCGCATGGTCGCTCGCCACATACTTCCTTGTCGAGAGGGGTAAGAACCCGATACAGGCGCTGAAAGACTCCAACGACGCCACATACGGCAGCAAGTGGACGATGTTCTTCGTGCAGCTGGTGGTCTGCGCCGTTTTATATGCCGTCTTCTTTCTTTTCTCGTGGCTGTGCGGCATTATCAACGTGGGCGTCATCACGAGCATCGTCATGCTGGCGCTTATGGTTGTGTTCGCATCGGTGCTTATGGCGGTCAATGCCTCGTTCTGGAAACAGCTGAAAGACAACGTGGAATAACAGCTGCACTACTGTTTTGGAAGAGGGCGACGTCGTGTCGTCCTCTTTTTTATTGCCATATTGTTGTACTGTAAAAATAATGTACTAATTTAGCAGCCGATTGTGACGATGGGGCGGTTCCCGCCATCGCAGCGACGGGAAGTTAATTTGTATAAACCACTTAAAATTATTATATCATGAGCGAAGTAAATCAACAGGGCCCTGTGCCTGTTTTCAGAAACGACCCTGTCGTGGTGCTGCTTCTGGGTTTCGTAACCTGCGGCCTTTATCTGATCTACTGGAACATCAAGGCGGCGCAGGTTATGAACGCCGTAGCCAAACGCGAGGTGATCTCGCAGGCGGTGGCCGTCCTCGCCGGTCTGTGCGGCCCGGTCAACCTCTACTTCTATTATCTGGCGGGCAAGGACGCTCTTCCGTTGATTTACAAGGAGGTTGGCGAGGAGGGCAAAGACCAGTCGGTGCTGCTGCTGGTGCTCGGCTTCCTGTTCCCGATCGTCGCTGCGATGATCATTCAGGGCGACATCAACAAGCTCTATTACAAGTAGGCGCGAGCGACGTGCCGGCCCGCACACGGATTTTCAGGAAACTCACGGGAATTGCCATCGCCCTAGCGGTGCTGGCCGTTCCCTTTTTTATTATGTCCGTCGGAAACGGGGGCCTGGAAGCATTGGGTTCCGGCAACGGCTTGGAGACTTCGGGGATTTCGACCGCCGAAACCTCCGAGACCACGGAGGCCACAGAGGCCACGGAAACTTCCGAAACGTCCGAAACCACCGAGGCTGCCGAGACCTCCAAGACCTCCGAGATACCCTGCGCCACAGAAACTTCCGCCCCCCCCGACCCCTACAATACCTCCGAGGCCACGGAAACCACGGAGGCCGCAGGGACAACAGAGCCCACAGAAGCATACGAGGCCTTCGGGATTGGCGCGCTGGGCGTCGGCAGCGACTTGGAGCATGCGCAGTCGTTCTGTCCCTTTATGATGCTCACAGGGCTGCCTTGCCCCGGCTGCGGCCTCACGAAATCTCTGGTCTGCCTCTACCGTGGCGATCTGTGGGGCAGCCTGACATATCATATCCTCGGCCTGCCGGTCGCGGTGGTGTGCCTGTTTCTGATCGTTCTGTTGAGCGTCGAACTCGCCACCGGCGGCGAATACTTCAACCGCCTGATATACAGCCGCACGCTTGGCTACATTCTCGCTGGGGCCCTCGCCGCATTCCATCTCGTGCGCCTCGTCGTATACATTGCCCACAACTCTCTCTGCGAGATACTGCACCGCTCCATCTGGGCATAACATTGCCGCGTTTTGTTCGATTGTTCAACAAAATGCAGCTGTTCAAAAGCAATTATTCGAAACGCTGTTGTTCAAATTCAGCTGTTCAAAACGCTGTTATTCAAACGCGGTTGTTCGAAATTCGGTTGTTTGAAAAAAAGAAGAGGCCTCAAAAAAGCCCCTTCCTTGTCGTCGCCTCCTCCTATTCGGCGATTATTTCATCTACGACGAACTCGAACGAGTAGTCGTTCGCATCGCCTGTCTTTTTGCGACGTTCTTCGGCAGCTTCGCGGTTCTTCTTGTCCGACTTTTCGCGCATCTTTTTGAATGCCTCGTTGTCGCTGAACATGTCCTGTTTGCCGGCCGCATCGAGTTTCTGCTCCCAGTCCTTGTTTGTGTAACGCACGACGCCGACAAAGGCGAATTTTGTATTTGTGCCGTACTTCGCCCCCGCTGCGTCGTATATCTCTACGTCGTCGAGTTTGAATTTGTCGGGCATCCAGACGCAGTTCGGCTCCTGACCGAAGCGCACGCGCGCCGTGGCAAAAGCAGAGGCCGACTGTTGGGTTGGCGAAGCAACAAGGCTGACCCGCACAGCGCCGTCTTTCACGATCTCCATGCCGCCGATGGTAACATACCCCTTGAGCGTCACCTTCTGACCGTCGAGTTCGTAGCTCGACGAAATCCGGTCGACGAGTTTTTTCGTCTCGCTGTCGCCGCAGGCGCTCATAAAGGCCGCTGCGAGTACGATCATGGCAAAAATCCTTTTCATTTTGGTTTGGTTTTTGATGAATTTTTATATTATCAACAAGTGTATGGCGCTGTAAATTTTTATCATGTCGCCCTGAACCGGACGAAGTCGAAAGGCCTGCCTTGCAGTTGCGTTAAAATTCTGTCTGTCAGAAACAGCGGCATGCCTTTCGACTTCGCTTCACTTTCCGTCCCGCTCGGGGCGACACAATGCCTTTTTAGAAGAATTTCACCCTGTTGTCGGTGACCCCTGCGCTCTCCATAAGCGCCTGACCTGCACGCTCGGTGATATATCCCTGGGCCATAGCTTCGATGCGGATGCGCTCGCCGGCCTCGTTGGAGGCCTCCTCGGTGTTGATGGCGTCGATTTGGAACATGTATACCCCCGACTCTCCCTTGACCGCCACGGACAGCGCGCCCGTCTTGCCCGTGCCGCCCAACCGACCGATCGCGCCAATAAGCTGCATCTCCACGCCTCCTATGCCGTCGAGGGAATAGGAGTTAAACTGCACTCCGAGCGACTGTTTGACCTCTGCGGCAATTGCCTGACCGACCTCGGCGAGGGTTGCGCCCTTCATCCGTCCGGCCAGAATGTCGCCTTTCTTCTGCCTGACGAGCGTCGAGGCTATCTGGGCGCGAACCTCTTCCAGCGGAGCGTACTCTTCGTCGTTCTTGCCGCCCAGCAGCGCCACGACGTAGCTGTTGTCGATCTCCAGAATGCCGGAGACCATGCCCGGGTTCGAATTGAACGCCCAGCGCACCAGTTCGCGCGAATTGGAGAGGCCCGAAACGTTGCGCTCGGTGTTGCGTACCGTGGCGTTGCGCTTCGAGAGTCCCTGTTCGGAGAGGGCCTTGTCGAACTTCACGGCCGATCCTGCCGCTGCGGTGTAGAACTTGCTTGCCTCGCCGTAGATGACCGACTGCGTGGCGTCGCTCGGTTCGACGCTGTATGTCACGCGGGCTATCTGCGCTTTGGGTATCATGGCTGTTTTGAGCGTAAGTTGCGCCACGTGAATGCCATACTGGGTCTCTACCTTGAAAATGTCGCCTTTGGCCCCTGCGATGCATGCGTTGGCGAGCTGCGGGAGCTGTGCCATGAGTTGCTGCGGGTCGAAGACGCCCATGTCGCCGCCGCGCCGGCCCGTGTTGCCGTCCAGCGAATACCGGGCGGCCAGGGCGGCGAAATCGGCCCCGCCCTTCAATGCGCGCATGATGCTGTCGGCGCGCTCTTTATCGGTGAGAGGCAGCACGATATGTCGCACACCCACCGAATCGGGCATACTCCTCATCTCCGCCAGACGGGCCATCGTATATTTGTCCGCCGTTAGTTCGGGGCCGTACATCGCGCCCGGTTTGCCGAACAGCGCGGCGGCTATCGGGGCCTCCAGCTGCGACTCTTTCAGGAAACGGCTGTCGGGGGCCTCCTGCGAATTGAGGTTGGCATACTGCATCGGCGTGGCGCTTTCGCGAAACTCCGCGGCCAGCTCGTCGACCCTCGCTTTGGCCGCGACATAGTCGCTGTCCGAGGGGATGAGGTTGAAGACCACGTAGTCTATATCCCTCGAAGGTATACGTTTATAGTGGTTCTTTGTGCGGTTGTAATACTCCCTGATCTCCGACTCCGACGCCTTGACCGTCGAATCGGCAATCTCGGTGTAGGGCAGCGACACGTAGCTCACGTCGTACTTTTCGTTGAACTTGCGCACGCCGTCGGCCACTTCCAGATCGGTGGCATACATCCCTTTGGTCAACAGCGTGATGAACTTCTCCATCGACCGCTGCTCCAGCATCTGCTGTTTGGCGTAATCCCACAGCATCAACGCCTGTCCGCTCTGGTCGGTAGCGATGTTGGCGACGAACCTTTTGAGTATTTCGGGGTCGAAAAATCCCGTGTCCGGATTGCGGAACATGCCGGTTATCACCGGCGAAAGATAGACCCCGTTGGTCATGTCGATCTGCTCCTCGTCGCCCGGAACGAGCCCCATCTCCACCATGCCGGGGGTGACGGCGTACTGCGTGACGAGCATCTGCCATGTCATGTCGCGCACTTGGTCCTGCTCGTCAACGGAGTTAGACTCGCGGCCGCTCATTGCGTTCATGATTCTGGTGTTGGCTTCGACCATGTTGACGTAGTCGACATAGCCGACGTTGTTGCCGTCGATGCGGCCGACGCGCATTTTGCGGGCGTTCATCAGCGTGCCGCCGGACGAAAGCATGTCGCCCATCAGGAAGGCGACGAGCGACACGCCGATAACGATCGAAACGATAATCCCTCCGCGCGTGCGGAGCGTGTTGAGTGTTGCCATATTTTTGTATTATGAAATTTTACCTTTATAAATAAACAGGCCCCAAAGATAATGATTTTTTTTTAATCAAAATACGTCCGGGCTGTTTCAACAGCCAATTTCAACCACATCGCAAGCATCTTCATGTCATTGTGCCCGCGGGCGAAGTTTTTTGCCCCACAGGAGTGCTTCGCCCGTCCCGCCCGCTCGCAATAACGTCGTGGCGGGGCGTCAGGCCTGCTTTCAGCTCTCGACTTTCAGTTTTGCCAGGTCGAGCCTCGAGCCCTTCACGCGCAGTATCCTGATCTGCTTGTTGTCGATGGTCATCGCGTCGCCTGCCGACGGGATGACCTGATGGTGGTGTATGATGTAGCCGGCCAGCGTGTTGTACTGGTCGCTCTCCTCGATGCCGAGGTCGTACTTTTCATTGAGGTACTCCACTTCGAGACGCCCCGAGAGGACATATTCGCCCGGCGCGGCCACCTTCTCGACCATGTCCGGCGCGTCGTGCTCGTCCTCGATCTCGCCGAAGATCTCCTCCAGAATATCTTCGAGCGAGACTATGCCTGCCGTGCCGCCGAACTCGTCGATCACAACGGCCAGCGCGGTCTTTTTGCGGGTGAACAGGCTGAGCATCTTTTGCGCGGGCAGCGTCTCTGCGACGTAGTCTATTGGCTTGATTATCTGTTCGATCGAGGTTGGCGACGTGAACAGGCTTTTCGATGTGACGTAGCCCACAATGTTGTCCACCGTGCCGTCGAACACCGGCAGGCGCGAGTAGCTCGACTCGACGAACCGCCGCGCGAGCTCCTCCATCGGCGCGCTGCGCTCCACCGCCTCGACGTCAACCCGCGGCACCATGCAGTCGCGCACGCGGATGTCAGGGAAGTCGAGCGCGTTGCGTATCAACTCCAGGTCGCTGTCGTTGCTTGCCGCCTCTTCGTTCTCGGCCGCCTCTTCGAGCAGGTTCTCGAGGTCGATACGCTCGAAACGTTTGATCTGCGGCGCCTTGCGCATCGGCTGGCCGAACAGGCCGAGGATGGCGATCGAGAGCCACGTGGTCAGCTTGGCTATCGGGTAGAGCAGTATGTAGACGATGAATATCGGCAGTGCGAAGACCGTCATGTAGAAGTTGGGGTTGCCGCGGGTCAGCGCCTTGGGGATGTACTCGGCCAGAAAGATGATGACAATGGTCGAGACGACGGTCTCTACCACCACCGAGCCTCCGGGCCAGCTCCAGCCCGTCGACCTGAGCAGTTGCGAGGCGTAGAGCGAGTAGACGACCAGCGCGATGTTGTTGCCGACGAGAATGGTTGTGATATACTGTCCTGGCTGGCGGGTGAAGATGTTCATTATGCCGCCCAGCAGCGGGTTGTGCTTCTTTTCCAGTTCGAGTTTGAGGCGGTTGGAGGTGATGAACGCCGTCTCCATCCCCGAGAAAAAGGCCGAGCAGAGCAGCGCGGCGACTATCACTGCGATTACTGTTGCCATTTGTCTCTACTTTTGTGGTGCGGCCTGCGGGCCTGATTTGGCCGGGGCAGGTTTGGCCGCATCCTGTTTGGTCGCCTCGGGGCCGGTCAGGGTGGATTTGGTCGCCTGTTTGTTCAGGGCCTGTTCGTGCATCAGGGGTTGTTTGCGTATCGGGAGCGGCCTGTCCGTCGGCTGTTTGCCGGCAGCGTCCGTAGCGCTAGGCGTGCCTGTTGTGCCTGCCGCGTCAGGCTTGACGCGCCTGTCCTGCCTGTTCGGTCGACCGAACAGCGACGGCCTGCCCTGCCGCGGCGCCGCGGCAGGAGAAGCGGCGCCGCGGCATTCCGGAACGTAACCCGGATTCGGACGCTCCGCGAGCGTCGGCGCCAGCACAGTTCCCTGTTGGGGCTGCTGTTCGGGGAACAGCGTCGTGGTGTCGGGCTTTTCGTTGGGGTCGGTGTCTATGATCACCTGCCCTTTGGGACGGCGGAAGACCCAGTCGGTCATCGTCTCGTCCGACTCGAAGCCCACGCCCGTTATCCGTTCGCCGTTGGGCTGCGTGACGCGCGTGTCGACGTTCGAGTATACCTTTTTGGTTTTCTGGTTCCAGAAGAGTTGCTGCGTTTCGAGCTTCTGTCCCTCCTTATTGATTGCCACGACGTTGCCTTTGGCCTCCCAGAGCTGTTGTTTCTCGAAAAATATGGCGTAGTCGGCCACGAGGGTCGAAGTTGCCACGTCGGTCGAATCGTCGAACGAGCGCACCGTAACCCCCTGGCGGAACTCCATGTACGGTTCGCGGGCCAGTGCGTAATGTTCGTACAGCGGGGCGGAGAAGTTGTGCTGCCGCCTGCCGTTTTCTGACTGGACGATGGTCAGCGAATCG
>JAIRQC010000043.1 GCA_031256675.1 Rikenellaceae bacterium | reverse complement strand
CCCGTCACCATACAACCACTTGGCGAGGGGCGCGCCTCAATCGGTCATACCGGCTCGGGGGTTTGCTTCGCCACGCTCGCAATAAAAGACCCCCCCGCAGTGACGGAGGGGGCGCAGTGACGGAATATCAAACTTTTGAGACAGTCCCTTTCCCTGCCGTCAACTTATCCTTACCCTCTTATAAAACAATTTAAGCAGTTTGCGCCTCCTGCACGGCCTTCTGACGGCAAAGACACATCTCTCAATGGCGCGTTGCAGGGGCACGGGGACGACCGTACAATAAAGCCGGCGCAACGGCGAGGTTGCCTCCCCCGCGCCGCTGCCGCTCGCCTCCCACTGCACGACATAATCGCTCTGCTGGACGGTCAGCGTCGTCGGCACCTCGCCCACCTTCCTCGAAATGACCAGTATAAGCGACGGGGTGCGCCTGGCGCGACAAATGTCGACCCTGCGCCCAATCTCGCACGGCGAGGCGACCGCATACCAGCGCAAACAGTCGTCCTGTATCAGCACCTGCGTGTCGGCAAAGCCGTTCTGCTCGACAAGCAGGCTGAAGAACAGCTCGGGCGAGAACTGATAGAACCCGTGGCCGAAAAAGTTGTTGGCAGGGGTGTGCAGCACGAGGTGACCACACGGGGCGACCATCTCCATGCAGTTGCGCAACGCTGTCGGATAGTTGAACACATGTTCCAGAGTGCCGCCGTCCCAGACCAGCGAATAGCGGTTTTTAAGCTCGTCGGCCACCGGCGTGTTCATGTCGTGGACAATCGTCGCATGTTCGTAGTCGGAATAGTCGAGCGAATCGACCCTTTCGGCGCCGAAGTGTTCGAACAGCCCCTCGGCCCATCGCCTGCCCCGTTCGTCGGGCGGGCACAGCATGTCGAGCCGTGCGCCGCGCCGTTTGAGCATCTTCTCGATGCTGTTGTCTTCCGCATACAGCGTCTGTCGCCCGATGGTCAGCGTCGAGGCGAAATTTACCCCCTGCTCTGCGGCATATGTCATGCCCTGCAAAGCGTCCGTTGCAACTCCCATGACTTTTGGCAAATTTGATTTTATAAATATATGAATTTTTTAATATTGTAACTGCAACCTGACAAATATATGAATTTTTTTTGATATTGTCACGGCTGCAAAAATATGTCGATTTACAATCAAAAATCTAATATTTATTTGGAATTATAATCAAATAATGCGTATATTTGCAAAACAACAACCCAAAAACCACACATTATGAAGGTCGGTATCCCACGCGAGATCAAAAACAACGAGAGCCGCGTCTCGTTGACGCCCGGGGGCGCGCAGGCGCTCGTCCACGGCGGACACACCGTCTATGTCGAAACCAATGCCGGACGCAACAGCGGCTTTCCGGACGAGGCTTACATCAAGGCAGGGGCGACCATCCTGCCCACCGCAGCGGAGGTCTTCGCCGTTGCCGATATGATTGTCAAGGTGAAGGAGCCCATTCCCGTCGAGTACCCGCTGATACGCCCGGGCCAGCTGCTGTTCACCTATTTCCATCTCGCCGCCGATCGCTCTCTGACCGACGCGATGATCGCTTCGGGGGCTGTCTGCCTAGCTTACGAAACGGTCGAACACAATCGCACGCTGCCGCTGCTGGTCCCCATGTCGGAGGTTGCCGGGCGCATGTCGGTACAGGAGGGGGCCAAATATCTTGAAAAGCCGCAAGGGGGCAAGGGGATCCTTTTGGGCGGCGTTCCGGGGGTGAGGCTGGCCGGCGTACTGATCCTCGGCGGCGGCGTTGTAGGCACGCAGGCAGCGTTCATGGCTGCCGGATTGGGCGCGCGCGTCACGGTTATGGACGTTTCGCTGCCGCGGCTGCGCTATCTGAGCGAGATTATGCCCGCCAACGTCGACACAATGTTCTCGAGCCGTTACAACATCGAGCAGATGCTTCCGCGCGTCGATCTGGTGGTCGGGGCGGCGCTGATCCCAGGGGCCAAAGCCCCCTACCTGATAACCGGCGAGATGCTCAAACTGCTCGAACCCGGCTCGGCGCTTGTGGATGTGGCCATCGATCAGGGCGGATGTTTCGAGTCGTCGCACGCCACCACCCACGCCGACCCGACCTATATGGTCGACTGCGTTTTACACTACTGCGTGGCCAACATCCCGGGGGCGGTGCCGATGACCTCCACGCTGGCCCTGACCAACGCCACGTTCCCCTACCTCGTCGCGCTGGCCGACATGGGATGGCAGAGGGCCTGCGCCGAACATCCCGGCCTGAAAGCCGGCTTGAACGTCGTCAAAGGCAGGGTCACCTGCAAGGCCGTCGCCGACACCTTCGGGCTGAAATACGCTGAAGCAGAGTTGGCATAATATTGCGGGCGACGGAGCAGGGCGCGGCGACACTCGTAATTGCCGCGCACAGCAATAAGGCCGCTTCGGGCCTCCAGCCCCGACGAACATATAGCGCCCTCTCAAACGTTGAGAGGGCACTATATGTTCCGGCAGTTTGCAGGGCGCGTTCAAAATCGTATCTTTGCCCCGTCATGCCGTCAGGAAAAAGCAAATGGCTTCGTCGACTGCTGCCCCCCCTCTGGCTGCTGCTTGTCGCGTGGGGGGCGATGTTCCTTGTCGTGCCGCGCAGGCTGTTCACGTCGCCCTACTCCTCGCTGCTTTATGCGCGCGACGGGCAGTTGCTGGGAGCGCGCATCGCTTCGGACGGACAATGGCGATTTCCTGCGTCGGACTCTCTGCCCCGACGGTTTGTCGACTGCCTGACCACCTACGAGGATAAACGCTTTTTCTATCATCAGGGGGTCGACCCGCTGGCCCTTGCGCGGGCCCTGCGGCTCAATATCAACGCAGGGCGCACCGTCTCCGGCGGCAGCACCATCACCATGCAGCTGGCGCGCATCGCCCGCGGCAACCGCCACCGCAGCATATACGAAAAGGGTGTCGAGACGCTTTGGGCGCTCCATATCGAGACCACATGCAGCAAACGCACCATCCTCAACCTCTACGCCTCGCACGCGCCGTTCGGGGGCAATGTCGTGGGGCTCGAAACGGCGGCATGGCGCTACTTTGGCCGCAGTTCGTTCGACCTGTCGTGGGCCGAGACGGCGACGCTGGCCATACTGCCCAACTCCCCCGCGCTGATCCACCCGGGACGCAATCGCGATGCGCTGCTCGCCAAACGAAACGAACTGCTGACCCGCCTCTGTCATCGCGGACTGCTGGACGCGACCGAACTCCGGCTGGCCTGCATCGAGCCGCTGCCCGACGCCCCCGTGCCGCTGCCCGACATGGCCCCGCACCTGCTCGACCGCCTGCCCTCCGGCGAGCGGTCGCAGACTTCGCTCGACGTGCGACTGCAACAGCAAACAGCACACATAGTCAACAGATATTCGCACGATTACGCCGTCGCCAACCACATCTACAACCTTGCCGCAATCGTCGCCGAGGTCGAGACGGGGCGCATTCTGGCCTACGTCGGCAATTCGGCAGGGTATGATGCGGCGGGACAAAGCCCCGCCGCACGGCAGCCTGCCCCGCAAGGGCTGCAAAAAGTCGAGCGGGGCAACAGCGTCGACGTGATCTCCTCGCCGCGCAGCACGGGCAGCGTCCTCAAACCGCTGCTCTACGCGGCGATGCTTGGCGACGGGCAGATACTGCCCTCGACGCTAATTGCCGACACGCCGCTCAATATCAACGGCTTTGCCCCGCAGAACTTCAACCGCAGTTACTACGGGGCGGTTCCGGCGAGCGTGGCTATCGAACGGTCGCTCAACGTGCCGCTGGTGCGGATGCTCTCGACCTACAATACAGGGCGTTTCCTCACGCTGCTCAAACGGCTGGGGATGACCACTCTGCCCTTTTCGGAAGATCATTACGGCGCGGCGCTGATCCTCGGCGGGGCCGAGGGGCGGCTCGACGAAATAGCGGGCATATACGCCTCGCTGGCCCGCGCGCTCAACCATTACCGCGGCCATCAGGGCCTTTACGATCAGGCGGATATACGCCCCCTGACCCCATTCATGACGGCGGTCCCGCCTGAAAGGCTCACCGACGAACCGCTACTGTCGGCAGCCTCGATATGGTTCGCCTTCGAGGCGATGTCGGGGCTCAACCGTCCGGAGGAGGAGGCCGACTGGCAGCAGTTCGGCTCCATGAAGCGCGTGGCGTGGAAGACCGGCACCAGTTTTGGCGGGCGCGACGGCTGGGCTGTCGGGGTTACGCCGCGCCATGTGGTAGGGGTGTGGGTCGGCAACGCTTCGGGCGAGGGGCGTCCGGGGCTGACGGGGGTAGGTTATGCCGCTCCCGTGCTGTTCGACGTCTTCTCGCTGCTGCCGTCGGGAGGGTGGTTCGAACCGCCGCACGACGAACTCGAACCGATGGCCCTCTGTCGCGAGAGCGGCCACAAGGCCTCCGACCTCTGCGAGCATGTCGACACGCTGGCCATGCCCCTGAGCGGTATCGGCACGGCCGTCTGTCCCTATCACCGGCTCGTACACCTCTCGGCGGACGGCAGCCGGCGGGTGGACAGTTCGTGCGAGGCGGTCGCCGACATCGTCTCGCGCAGCTGGTTCGTGCTGCCGTCGGCGCAGGAGTATTACTACCGCAACTACCATATCGACTATCGTCCGCTGCCGCCACTCAAAGCCGGATGCCGCGAAACGGCAGGGAGCCAGATCGAGATCATCTACCCGCAGCACGGGGCGGCGCTGTTCCTGCCAAAAGGTTTCGCGGGCGAGCAGCAATTCATCTTCCGCGCCGCCCACACCCGCCCCGGGGCCACGATATTCTGGCACGTCGACGACCGGTACATATCCAAAACCACCGGCGACCACCATCTGGTCTGCACCGTCCGTCCCGGACAGCATCTTTTGACGCTCACCGACGAGCGGGGCAACAGCCGAAAAATAACTTTCGATGTAAAGTAATGGTTATTCGTCGAAAACCTTATGCTCCACGTGTTGCGCTTTTTCCGCTTCCTCCCCTGCACATAATCGCCTCGGAATTTCGGGGTTTCAGGGTTCGTGGCTTCGTCCGTCGCGATGACAAAAATTCATAAAATGTTGCGTTTTCCGGCCATTGCGCCCCCGTCATTGCGACGCTCCACCTGTCCCCCCTCATTGCAAGCGGTGCGAAACAGTCCGGAGAATCCGAACCGTTTCGCACCGCCTACAATGAATCGCCGCCTTCGCGACGACGTTGAAATCAGGTTTGGCGCGCTCTTTGCTTCTCTTTGCCTCTCCTTACCGTTCTTAGCGCCCTTGTCTCCCCTTGCCGCTCTTTGCCTCTTAGCCCCTCTTAGCGCTCCTTGCCGCTCCTTGCCGCCCTTTCAGAGCGTCAATGTTGTGTCCGGCGCAGGGGCCGCTTCTTCGAAGACGGGAATGGGAACATGGTTTTCGTACATGTCGGGCGTTACGTCGAGCGTCCAGAAAAATTCGCCGTTCTTGTCCTTGTACTGGTAGCTGAACGTAACTTTCTGTTTGCGAAGGAACTCCATGCTCGTATTGGTGCTCACGGCGTTGATGATGGTCGGGGTCATGCTCTCGGCGAAAACGTCTACGTCGATTTCGTCTTTGACGTAATTGACCATTGTGTAGAAATAGACCAGCTTCTTGTCGGGCAGGGCCATGGCGTTGTCGAGCCGCGTCTCGCTGTCGACCATGAATGGACAGTTCTTGTTGAGCTCTTCGGCTGCCTTGATCAGCGCCTTGTCAAGCATGTTGCCGGTGAGACATCCGGCGAGGGCCACGGCTGCCGCGATGCAGATGAATTTAATCGGTTTCATTTGAGTTTGGGATTTTGTCGGACAAACATAACGAATAATTCTCAAACGGCAAAATAATTTCGGTCAGGCGAAGCTCATCCGTTCCGGGGCGCGAGATATTTGTACATGTCGGGCGTAATGCTGAGTTTCAGGACAGACCGGCCGTTCATGTCGCGGTAGCGGTAGACAAAGGCGACGTTATGCTCGCGCAGGAATACCATGTCGGGACTCGTCCGCACGTGGTTGAATATCTGTGGCATGATGCTCCTGGCGACGCTGTCGGCGTCGACGCCGTCCCATTCACGGTTTAACAGCGTATAGTGGCAGATCAGCTTTTTGCCCGGCATTGCGGTGACTTTGTCCACCCTCGTGTCCCTGTCTATCATTATCGGGCAGTAACTGTTCAATTCCCGTGCGGCGTTAAGCAGCATTACCTCATCCCGACTGCACCCTGCGAGTGCGGCGGCGAGGGTGACAGGCAGCGCAAGACGAAAAATAAAGGCATGTTTCATTATCAATTCTTTTTATACATTTCCGGAGTTATGTCCAACGTCCAGAACAGCAGGCCGTTCCTGTCGCGAACCCGATAGCAGAACGTCGTCCCGCCCACGTGCAGCAGGGCGAGGTAGGGGTTGTCGCTCTCGCGCAGGAAAGAGATGGCGTTTGCCCGCCTGATGCTGTCGAAAGCCGCCGCGTCGATCTCTTCCGTTGCGAGGCGGGGCAGCGTGAAGTAGTAGAGGAGCCGGCGGCCCGGCGCGGCGGCGACGCTGTCAAGCCTCATGTCGTTGTCGACGATCTGAGGGCATTCGCTGTTTACCTCTGCGGCGGCGCGGGCGATCTGCCGGTCGGCAATGTCGCCGAGGCAGCCCGTGAGCAGCGCAACGGTTGATAAAACGGCGAGGATGTTCGGCATTTCCAATTTATGAGGATCAGGTGTTCAGGGTCGTTTGACGATGCGTCCGGCGCAACGGTCGGGACTGTTCCGCCTCCGGAACTTATTGGAGCAGCTATTCGGATATGAACAGTTTCAGCGCTTCGAGTTGTTCCTTCTCGTTGTTGAGGAACTTCCACCTGGTCGTCGCGTCTGCCGTTCCGTCCGTGGAATATGCGATGGCAGACCTGACGGGCGCGAGCTCGAAAGATCCGCTGCGCTTGTCGTATGTTACATTGTCCTCGCCGAACATGTTGTTGTAGATCGACTTCAACATGGCGACCGTCTCCCCGTCAGCCTCGAGCCTGATACTCATCCGGTAGGAGTAGGTGAAACGGACTAAATATTTTCCCTCGACCAACTGCGCGTCCCCAATCGAAACGAGCTTCACACTGTCGAGTTTGATCTCCACATCGGGGTCGTCGAACATCTGTTTCATGGCCATGATCAGCGTGTCGCGCGGCACGACGGCAAACAGTTCGTCAGGGATGTAATCCATCGCCCGTTCGAACTGCTGTTCGGCGATCAGCCGCTGGAACTCGGCGAACTCCCTCGCGATAACCCTCTTGTACTCGGGTTCCGCCTGTACAGTGGCGTTTTGCGCCGAAACGGCGGCAGTTACGGTCAGAAAGGCCAGCAACAGCCGTGCTTTTCTTTTCATACTATTCAATAAGGTGAAATTTTGTGTCAAATATAGCAACTATTTATGAAACATTTCATATCTTTATCGCAAAAATCAGACGCCATAAAAATTTTATGAAAAGAATCTCGTACCTCATTTCCGTTGCCGCGCTTGCAGCCATGACGTTGGCCGGTTGCGGGACAAAAGGGTCGGGCGAACAGCTCGCCGTGGCCTACAACCCATACGTGGAGGCATTTACGGCGGGCAGGATCTCGCGCCACGCCCCGATGAGCATCGTGATGAGCAAGGAGTTGCCCGCCGAGGCGCTCAATGATGAGTCGCTGCGTAACATAGTGAAAATCAAGCCGTCGGTCGAGGGCGAATTTTCGTCCGACGACGGACGCACCATAACGTTCCGCCCCAAAAACGGTTTCAAACGCGACGCGCAGTACACGGTCAAAATGGATGTGGGCAAGCTCTTCGGCGAGGTCAGGGACGACGAGCGTACCTTCACGTTCGGCTTCACGACGCTGCCCTTTGCGGTGAGGGCTCATCTGGCCTCGCTCGACGTGAACGGCGAGAATGCGGAAAACTATGATATTGTGGCCACGCTGGTTACGGCCGACAGCGAGACGCCGGAGGATATCGAGAAGCTGGTCGAGCTGTCGGAAAAGGCGACGGTGGTCTGGTCGCATTCGGCCGACGGGCGCAAGCACGAGGCGACGTTGCAGGGCGTCGAGCCGCATAATGCCTCGCGCTACCTGTCGTTGAGCGCCGCAAGCAACAACTTCGGCCTCGAGCGCGGAAGCCTGCTGGACGTCGTCGTGCCCGCAAAGGATGATTTCAGCGTGTACAGCGTTGAGTACCAGGGTACGCCGGAACGCCGCATCGTGGCGACGTTCAGCCGTCCGCTCAACGCCTCGCAGATCCTGACGGGGCTGGCCAACATCGTCGGCAACCGTTCGGAGGTGGTGCGTCGCGAGGGCAACAAAATCTTCCTCTACCCCGACGAGGGGCGCACGGGCAGCCTGACCGTGACGATAGACAAGTCGATAAACAGCAAGGACGGCAAGACGCTCTCCGAGGGCGGCTCTTATGTCGTGAACGTGGGCGAGACCACGCCGAGCGTCAACTTCATCGGCAACGGGGTGATCATCCCGCAGTCCGACAAACTGAACATCCCGTTCCAGGCGGTCTACCTGCGCGGGGTGACGGTGAAGGTGATCAAGATCATGGAGCAGAACATCGGCCAGTTCCTGCAAATCAACCAGTTGGACGGCTCGTCCGAGTTGATGCGCGTCGGCAGGCTTGTGGCCCGCAAGACCATCTTCCTCGACGAGGATCCAACCGTCGACCTTACGCAGCTCAACACCTACGCCATCGACCTGAACACCCTCATGCAGCCCGAACCGGGGGCCATATACCGCATCTATCTGATGATGGACAGGCAGCTGTCGGCCTACCAGTGCGGCGAGGGTTCAAATTCCGACGACGAACCTGCGTTCCGCCAGATGTCCAGACGCGAGATCGAGGCGCGCGACGAGAGGCTGTTCCGCGAGGAGAGCGAACGTCTTGACCGCGGCGGCTACTACTACTATTCGGACGATGACGAAGACTATTATTACGATTACGACTATAACCAGCGCGACAACCCCTGCCATGAAACCTATTACCGCGCCACGAGCAGTCCGGTGCGCAACGTGATGGCATCGAACCTCGGGGTGATAGCGATGGCGGGCGAGGCCGACGGCTACACGGTGCTGGTGCATAACCTGCTCTCGACCAAGCCCGAAAAGGATGTGACGGTCAGGCTGTTCAACTACCAGAACAAGCTCATGGGCGAGAGTGTGACCAACGACGAGGGATATGCGCAGATAGCGGTCAATGGCGGCCGTCCGTTCTATATCGTCGCCTCGCAGGGCCCGCAGCGCGGCTACCTGCGTGTGGACAATGCTTCGTCGCTGTCGCTCAGCTCGTTCGACGTGTCGGGCGAGGTGATCTACAAGGGTATGAAGGGTTTTATATATGGCGAGCGCGGCGTGTGGCGGCCGGGCGACGAGTTGCACCTGGGCTTCATGCTCAGCGACCGTCTCGGCACGCTGCCCGCAGACCATCCGGTGACGATGGAGCTCTATAATCCCCTCGGCCAGATGGTACACACACGTACTGCCACTCGCGGGGAACTGGGCGTGTACGCTTTCAGCTTCCCCACCGATCCCGAGGCCCCCACCGGCGCGTGGAACGTCAAGGTGCACGTTGGCGGCGTGACGTTCGAAAAGCGTATCCGCGTGGAGACCATCAAGCCCAACAGGCTGAAAATAAACATCAAGATAGACGATCCGCTGCTTGTGCGGGGACGGCAGAGCCAGGCGCGGATGCACGTCGAGTGGTTGCAGGGAGCCACGGCGCGCAACCTGCGCTACGAGATCGCAACGTCGTTCGCCTCCATACCGACCTCGTTTGCAGAGTACAAGGGTTACGTTTTCGACGACCCGATCAAGAGCTTCTCCGACGAGGGGAGCCTCGTCATCAACGGCTCGACCGACGCGGAGGGCAACGCGCTCATCAGGCTGGGCGACAACCAGGCGTCCGTGCCGACCGTACCGGAAGAGCCCGCAGATGAAGATGAAGCGGTTGTCGACGGGCCGGACGTCACGGCGACGACCATTACGGGGGCGGTGAACATTACCGCATTCAACCCCGACGCCGACGCTGCGCCGGGCATGTTGCTGGCCACGATGAACACCCGCGTCTTCGAGCAGAGCGGCGATTTCAGCATGGACGCTTTCTCGATGAAATTCTCTCCGTACCGGCGGTATGTGGGCATCCTCTCGCCGCAGAAAGATCGCGAACAGCTCAATACGGGCAGCAGCCATACCTACAAACTGGCGTCGGTCGACTACGACGGCAAACCGCAGCGCGATGTCGACCTGCGCGTAGAGGTCTACAAAATGGACTGGTACTGGTGGTGGTCGTCCGACCGCAGTTCGCTGGCCAGCTACATCTCCGACCGCGGCGCAAAGCACGTCAAAACCTTCACGCTCACCACATCGCGCAGCGGCGAGGCCAAATTCGACCTTGAGTTCGGCAATAACGAGTGGGGAACCTACTTTATTCAGGTCAGCGACGTCTCCGGCGGCCACTCGACCGGCGTGGTGAGCTACTTCGACTGGCCATACGGCCACAGCCGCAGCGACGAGGGCTCCAACGGGGCTACACTGCTCAGTTTCAAGCCCGACAAAGAGAGTTACAAACCCGGCGAGAAGATCAGCGTAACCATCCCCTCGTCGAAAGGCAGCCGGGCAGTGGTAGCCGTGCAGAACGGGTCGAAAGTTCTGTCGGTCAAGGACTTCGAGTGCAAGGACAAGGAGACCGTCATCAAGATCGAGGCTACGCCCGAGATGACGCCCAACGCATATCTCTACATAACGCTGCTCCAGCCCCACGCCCAGACGCTCAACGATATGCCGATACGTATGTATGGCGTTACGCCCGTGGTGGTTACCTCGGAGGAGAGCCATCTGGCCCCGGTCATCGGCACGCCGGACGAGATCAAGCCCGAAAGCAAGTACGAAATCACCGTCAGCGAGAAGAACGGCCAGGAGATGGCCTACACCCTGGCAATAGTCGACGAGGGGCTGCTCGACCTGACGCGCTTCAAGACCCCCGACCCGTGGCGCGCCTTCAACGCCCGCGAAGCGTTGGGCGTAAACACATGGGATTTATACAATTACATAGTCGGGGCCTACGGCGGGCGCATTGAGCAGCTGTTCAGCATCGGCGGCGACGATGCTATTGCCGGCAGCCCGAAGGCGATCGTCAACCGCTTTCCGCCCGTGGTGAAGTTCGAGGGGCCGTTCCTGCTCAAAAAGGGCGGCAAGGCGCGTCACAAGTACGATATGCCCAACTACAACGGCCGCGTGCGCGTGATGGTCGTCGCGGGCAACGGACGCGCCTACGGCAATGCCGAAAAGAGCGTGACGGTGCGCAAGCCGGTGATGGTGATCGGCACGCTGCCGCGCGTGATCGGCCTCGGAGAGGAGATGTCGGCGCCGGCGACGGTCTTCGCCACCGAAAACAACGTCGGGCCGGTAGAGGTGGCCATCAGCTGCTCGGACAACATGCAGATTGTGGGCCCGGCCAAACAGACGCTCAACTTCAAGGAGCGCGACGACAAGCAGGCCGTTTTCCGCATCCGCGTCACGGGCAGGCAGGGCAAGGGGCACGTAACCATAACAGCCTCCGCCAAAGGCGACAAGAGCACGTATGAAACCGACATCGAGATCCGTTCGGTGCGCCTGCCGCAGAGCCGCGTCACGGCCTTCACGTTGAAACCGGGCGAGAGCTGGAACCAGAACGTCGCCATGCCCGGGGCCGACGGCACCAACAAGCTGACCCTCGAAGTGTCCAACGTCGAGCCGCTCAACCTTGCCTCGCGCCTCGGTTACCTGATCGGCTACCCCCACGGCTGCATCGAACAGATCACATCCAAAGGCTTCCCGCAGCTCTATCTCAAAGAGTTGACCACGCTGACCAAAGAGCAGAGCGCCACCGTCGAGGAGGCCGTCAAGGAGGTCATCCGCCGCCAGCGCACCTATCAGACCGGCGAGGGAGGCATGAGCTACTGGCCCGGAGGCAGCGACGCGCACAGCTGGGGATCGACCTACGCCGCCCATTTCCAGTGCGAAGCCGAGGCGAAGGGATTTTCGGTGCCCTCGCAGATGAAAACCAGCCTGACAGGCTATCTGCGCCGCGTGGCACGCAACTGGAAACCCTCCAGCGGGGGATCTTACGCCCGCTCGGAGGAGGCCACGCAGGCCTACCGTCTCTATGTGCTCGCGCTGGGCGGTTCGGCCGAGCTGGGAGCAATGAACCGTCTGAAAGAGAGCAAAAACCTCTCGCAGACCTCGCGCTGGATGCTGGCGATGGCATACGCCAAAGCCGGTCGCAAGGAGGTCGCTACGGAGCTCGCCACGCGCACGGTCGGCGTCGAGGCGGAAACTTACAACGAGTACGACATGACTTTCGGCAGTTCGCTGCGCGATCAGGCGGTCATACTCCAAACGCTATGCATGTTGGACAGGGGGGCCGAAGCGGCCGAACAGGCGCGCGCCATCTCGAAGGCCTTCGCAACGGAGGAGTGGTACAGCACGCAGACCACCGCCTACGGCCTGATGGCGATGGCCGGATACATGGCCAAATACAAGGTATCGGGCAACCTGGAGTTCTCCTACTCCTGCGGCAGCGCAAAGGACAGGGTCAGCGTCGGCAACAGCCTCTGGAGCCGCCAGTTGCTGGACAAGGGGGCCAAACAAGTGGCCGTAGAGCTGAAAAACACCTCCGGATCGACCGAGTTCGTGCGCATAATAGCCGAGGGCATACCCGAACAGGGCGAGGAGAGGGCCTACGCCAACGGCTTGACCGTCACGGTATCATACCTCGACCGCAGCGGCCGTCCGGTAGCGGTCGACGCGCTCGGCCAGGGGGTCAACTTCACCGCCGTCGCCACCGTGCGCAACCCCTCGCCCAAAAGCTACAACAACGTGGCCGTCACGCAGATATTCCCCTCCGGCTGGGAGATACTCAACACCCGCTTCACCGACGGCGAGTCGACGGACAGGTATCCGGACGGGGTTAACTATCAGGATATTCGCGACGACAGGGTGTACAGCTACATCGACCGTCTGCCGTCGGGCCGTCAGGTGACGTTGCGCGTCAACCTCTGCACCGTCTATCCCGGCCTGTTCTACCTGCCGCCAATCAGCGCCGAAGCGATGTACGACCACACCGTCAGGGCAAACACCGAAGGGCGGAACATAAAGGTGGAGTAAAAACAGGCTGGGAGAGTTATACGATGTGATCCTTCCATCGTATAACTCTCCCAGTCTGTTTTCAGTCACTGCTGGGACGCAAGTCCGAAACAGCCATTGTGGTCATTGCCAGCCGTCTCCGTCATTGCGGGCACAGCAATCAGGGAATATACGTCTCGCCGGACTGTTTCGCCCTGCTTGCAACGGCGGCGAAGAGCGTCCCTTAATGTGAGTATGGCGTGTAACATAAATCAGAATAGCTCGATTTATGTTAACACGCCATAATTCATGCTTTGCAAGGCAGGGTCGGCAGCCCGCAGACGGCGGATGCACGGGCCGCAGGCAATAAGCGCAACCCTGCGCCGCCGTCTGCGGGCTGAAAACCTGCGCGGGGTAACTTTTTAGTTACCCCGCGATTTTATACCCCCACTCCCAGCAGCTTCACCAGCATATATATTCCCATTGCCAGCAGTGCGCTGATGGGGATGGTGATCACCCATGCCCACATCAGGTTGACCGTCACGCCCCAGCGCACGGCCGAAAGTCGCTTGACCGCCCCTACGCCGATGATGGCCCCGGTGATGGTGTGGGTGGTGCTGACGGGAATCTTCCATATCTCGGTCAGGTAGAGCGTCATGGCCCCTGCGGTCTCGGCGGCGACCCCTTCGAGCGGCGTCACCTTTGTGATCTTGGTGCCCATCGTCTTGACGATGCGCCACCCGCCCGACATCGTGCCGAGCGCAATCACGCTGAAACAGGCGTAGGGCACCCACCACGGTATGTTGCCGATGTCCGTTATCTCTCCTGCAGCGAACAGCGCGGCGGCGATGATACCCATAACCTTTTGAGAATCATTCAGTCCGTGGCCAATGCTGAACAGCCCGGACGATACCAGCTGCAAATGTTTGAACCACCGTTCGGCCCGGTGCGGGTTGGCGCAGCGGCAGATGTGCATGATAGCCACGGTGATGACCGACGCCATGACCATGCCGATGAGCGGCGCGAGGAAGATGAACGCGGCGATCTTGATGATCACCGCCCCCTTGATTGCGGCGAAGCTGCTCGCAATTATGGCCGCGCCGGCGAAACCGCCGATCAGCGTGTGCGACGACGAGGAGGGGATGCCTTTCCACCAGGTAAAAAGGTTCCAGATGATGGCCGCGACAAGCCCCGAAAGTATCACCGGCAGGGTGATGAAGTCGGGCTTTACGGTCTTGGCCACGGTGTCGGCGATGCCGAAGCCGCCGATGATGTGTTTGGCGATGAACAGCGCCACAAGGTTGAAAAATGCGGCCCACAGAACGGCCAGAAACGGCGTGAGCACCTTGGTCGAGACGATCGTGGCGATGGAGTTGGCCGCGTCGTGAAAGCCGTTGATAAAGTCGAAGACCAGGGCCAGAATGATGATTATGATAAGTAAAGTCATGCGCTAAGATTTCAGATTGCTTGTTGCTGCCGAAAAAACTTCCTGCGGTACGTATTTCGCGGCTTGCGGCCTGGCCGGCGGTATGGGCATAGCGGCGCGCGGCGCGGAAATCAGGGTACAGGCGGAGTTTTTACGAATATTTTACCATAATGGTTTTGAGCGTATCGGCCACGCGATAGGCCTTGTCGGTGGTGCTTTCGAGCAACTGGCTGATCTCTATCTGTTTGATCATCTCTATGGCGTTCTTCTCGGTCTCGACCAGCGAGATTATGAAACTTTCGTAGACGTCGTCGGCGCTGTTCTCGATCTCGTGCAGACGGATGCACTGCGTTTTGAGTATGATGTTTTTGCGGCGTTTTTTGGCCAGCTCTTCCACGGCGATCAGGATGCTCAGCGCGCTCTCGCGGATATGTTCGGCCAGAGAGACCATGCTCGACGAGGTTTCCTGCGGCTGATAGAGTATGGTGCGTTTGGCCGAGGCGTTGATCATGTCGAGAATGTCGTCGAGTTGCGAGGCGAGGGTGTGGATGTCTTCGCGGTCGAACGGGGTTATGAACGTGTTGTTCAGCTCGTTGAATATCTCGTCGGTGACCTGGTCGCAGTGCGTTTCGACCTTTTTGATCTCGGAGTAGAGGTTCTTGCGCTGCTCGTGGCCGGTGGTTTGCAGGAAGCGGATCAGCAGGTCGGAAGCCTTGATGATGTCGTCGGCCTGCGTGTGCAGCAACGGGAAAAATTTGCTCTCCTTCGGGAGGAAGAATTTCATGAAAGTGTTGAAAGCCATAGTTATACAGATTTATATTGGTTGTCTCTCCTTAAAACTGCCTCACGGCGCTTAAACCGGTCGTCGGCGCTGCCCGACCATGTGAATTGTCGGGCTTGGGCCGGAGGTCACCCCGGACGTGGCGAAATGTAGCAGGCCGGAGTATTATGTGTCACCCTTGGCGGTGCGGAAGCGCAGTCGAAAGGCCTGCTTTTTCTGACGAAAAACGACGGACGAAAAAACACATGGGCAGGTTCTTCGATCCCGCTACGCTCCACTCCGAATGGCACATACAGCCTGTTACGCTTCGCTCCGTGGCGGCTAATGACTGTGTTACGTTTCGCTCTGTGGCGGCTGATAACTGCGTTATGCTTCGCCAGGGGCGACATTATCCGGCTGCAAAATTATAAATTTCATCCGTTTCTCCGCCCCTCCGGCAATATGTTAACAATTATTTAATATTCGGGCGGAGGGCAGAAAACGGACGGCCGCCTCAAAAGTCGATCTTTCTCCATTGCGGCCGCGAGATAGCAAAGCATGCCCCCCTCGTCGTCCTGCAAAAATTTTTTCGACAAAAATCATGCAAAACACTTGTTTTGTATCTAACAATCATTATCTTTGTTGAAAAACGTATTACACATATGATCTTCACTGCCATGAACACCGGACGACGGCGCAGGTATCTCGAAATGAGGGATGAGGCCGATTTAATTCCGGCGAAAATCGTGATCCCGATCTACAAAGATCAATTGGACGCCTGCGAGCAAATATCTTTGGACCAGTGTTGTAAAACGCTCTCCGCCTGGCCTGCCGTCTTTGTAAAACCGAAGTCGCTGGATACGGTGAATTTGCAAAGGGATTACCCTTCGATAGAGACAAAGGCGTTCGACGACGGATATTTTGCAAGTCTGGCCGGATATAATCGCCTTATGATGTCGCAGGAATTTTATGAACGCTTTGCCGACTGCCGTTACATATTGATTTATCAGCTGGACGCCTACGTTTTCCGTGACGAGTTGCAGCAGTGGTGCCGGCGGGGTTACGATTACATCGGGGCGCCGTGGCTGCTCAAACGGAAGTACAGCTATTTTCCACTGTGGCTGTTTTTAAGAATAAAAACAATTCTTCGCCATCGCGAGCTCCGCCCCTTTGCAGAAAACAGGGTCGGCAACGGCGGCCTTTCCCTGCGCAGGGTTGCCTCCCACCTGGAGGTCTGCAAGGCAAAAAAATCCCTGATCGCTCGCTTCGTCGAGCGGTGCAGGCTGCATTCGGAATTCAACGAGGATGTATTCTGGGCTACGCAAAACCCCGAATTTCGCTATCCCGATCTGCATGAGGCGCTTTTGTTCTCGATTTCCGAACAGCCGCTGCGCTGCCTGACGAGAGCAGGCGGACGGCTTCCTTTCGGATGCCACGGGTGGAGCAAACCGTCGCGGATAGATTTCTGGCGAGATAAAATCGCCATGTCCCGTACGGAGGGGTAGTCCTTGCCTCGGGGGCGGGTTAACATAAATCTTAATGTTAACCCGCCACGAATCGACAGCCCCTTAGCCGAGTTTCACTTTCAGCTTCCCGATCATATCGGCCGTGGTGCGGGCGATGTCGAAGCTGGGTTGCCAGCCCCATTCGTCGCGGGCGCAACTGTCGTCGAGACGGTTGGGCCACGAGTCGGCGATGTGCTGCTTCAACGGGTCGACCTCGTAGCGCATCCGAAAATCGGGAATGTGTTTGCGGATCTCGGCGCAGATCATCTCCGGGTCGAAGCTCATTGAGGCCACGTTGAACGAGTTGCGGTGGACGAGCCGCGCAGGGTCGGCCTCCATGATGGCAATGGCTGCGTCGAGCGCGTCGGGCATGTACATCATGTCCATGAAGGTGCCGGCTGCGATCGGGCAGACGAACTCCTCGCCCAGTACGGCCTTGTAGAATATGTCGACGGCGTAGTCGGTCGTCCCGCCGCCCGGAGGGGTGACGCTGGAGATGATGCCCGGAAAACGCACCGAACGGGTGTCGACCCCCCACCGATGAAAGTAATAGTCGCTCACCAGTTCGCCAAGCACCTTTGTTATGCCGTAAATGGTGTTTGGACGCTGAATGGTGTCCTGCGGCGTGTCGTCCTTCGGGGTGTCGGGGCCGAACGCGCCTATGGAGCTCGGCGTGAAGACCGCGCAGCCATACTCGCGCGCCACGTCGAGGCAGTTCATCAGGCTGCCGGTGCCCACGTCCCAGCCGAGTTTGGGATGCTTCTCGGCTGTGGCGGAGAGGATGGCCACAAGGTTGTAGATGGTGTCTACGCCCTGCCTGCTCACCGCCTCGGCTATCTGCTCAATGTGCAGTGCGTTGATCTCCATCGTGGGGCCCGCCTCGAAAAACCCGTCGGGGTATGGCGGGGTGTAGTAGCCGCAGATGACGTTGCTTGCACCGTATATGGAACGCAGTCGCGTGCTCAATTCGGAGCCTATCTGCCCCGTGCTGCCGACGATAAGTATCCTTTTCATATCACCCCCAGTTCGCGCCCGACCTTTATAAATGCCTCGACGCAACTGTCGAGCTGCTCGCGTTTATGGGCGGCGGAGATCTGGAGCCGGATGCGCGCCTGCCCCTTCGGGACAACAGGATAGCAGAACCCTGTGACATATATCCCCTCATCAAGCAGTCTGGCGGCCATATCCTGCGACAGCCGCGCATCGTACAGCATCACGGCGCAGATGGCCGACTGGGTGGGTTTGACGTCGAAGCCGGCGGCAATCATTTTATCGACGAAGTATGCGGTATTCTCGTGGAGCCTGTCCTGCAACTCGTTGGAGCTTTCCAGCAGGCCGAAGGTGTAGACGCCCGCCCCAACGACCGACGGCGGCAGCGAGTTGGAGAAGAGATAGGGGCGCGAACGCTGGCGCAGCATCTCGACGATCTCCATGCGTCCGGTGGTGAAGCCGCCCACGGCGCCGCCGAAGGCCTTGCCAAGCGTGCCGGTGATAATGTCCACCCGCCCCCGCAGGTCGAACTGCTCGGTGGAGCCGCGGCCGCTCCTGCCCACAACCCCTGCCGAGTGCGACTCGTCCACCATAACCATCGCGTTGTACCGCTGCGCCAGGGCATGGATCCTGTCGAGCGGGGCGACGTTGCCGTCCATCGAAAATACGCCGTCGGTGACAATCAGCCGGAACCGTTGGGCCTGCGCCGACTGGAGCTGCGCTTCGAGATCGGCCATGTCGGCGTTGGCGTAGCGATAGCGAACGGCCTTGCACAGCCGCACCCCGTCGATGATCGAGGCGTGGTTCAGCGCGTCCGAGATTATGGCGTCGCGCTCGTCGAGCAGCGGCTCGAAAACCCCGCCGTTGGCGTCGAAGCAGGCGGCGTAAAGTATGGCGTCCTCCGTGCCGAAAAAGCGCGAAACGGCCGCCTCCAGCTCCTTGTGCCCGTCCTGCGTGCCGCAGATGAAGCGGACGGAGGACATGCCGTAGCCGCGCGTCTCCATCGCCTTGCGGGCAGCCTCGATCAGCCCCGGGTGGTCGGCGAGGCCGAGATAGTTGTTGGCGCAGAAGTTGAGTACCTCCCGCCCGCCGGCCAGCCTGATGTTCACCGACTGCGGCGAGGCGATGATGCGCTCGCTCTTGTAAAGCCCACCGGCGCGGATGGCGTCGAGCTCCGCGTCGAGATGCTCCTTGAATTGCCGATATGCTTCCATGTTTTATAATATTTAGCTTTGTCTTTCGATAGCGCAGAGGACGACGGACATTCGTCGGCTGCGGGGATGATAATAGTCTCGGAATGCTTATTTTGAAAAATCGTACAAAGATATGTGATTTGCCGTTACTTTATAATATGAATTTATTAATTTCGCAAAAAATTAAGCGGATGGAATCGCTGAAAACCCTCTTCAAAACAGGCAACGGCCCCTCGAGCAGCCATACGATGGGACCCAAACGCGCCGCACAGATCTATCTCTCGCGCAACCCCGAAGCCCGCGACTTCCGCGTGACGCTCTACGGCAGCCTCGCCGCAACAGGCCGCGGCCACATGACCGACAGGGCCATCCTCGACGTGTTGCAGCGGGCCGGACAGGTGGAGATAGTCTGGAAACCGGAGGTAACGCTGCCGTTCCACCCCAACGGGATGCTCTTCGAGGCCGCGGGCTGCACTCCGTGGGAGGTGTTCAGCATCGGCGGCGGGTCGCTATCAGCCCCGGGGTTCGAGGAGGAGGCCGCCGCCAGGGTATACGGGATGACCACCCTCGGCGAGATCAAGCAGTGGTGCGAGCAGAACGGCTCCTCATACTGGGAGTATGTCGAACAGTGCGAAGGGCCGGAGATCTGGGGTTTCATCGCCCGTGTGTGGGAGACGATGGAGGCCTCCGTAGCGCGCGGACTGGAGGCCGAAGGTACGCTCCCCGGCGGCCTCGGCGTGCGGCGCAAGGCGGCAGACTACCTGATCAGGGCCAGCGGCTACTCGGGAACGATGCGAAGTCGCGGCATGGTTTACGCCTATGCGCTGGCCGTGGCCGAGGAGAATGCCGCAGGGGGAGAGATTGTCGCCGCCCCCACATGCGGGTCGTGCGGTATCCTGCCCGCCGTGCTCCACCACCTGATGCAGACGCGCGAGTTCCATATGCAACGTCTGTACAGGGCTATTGCCGTGGCGGGGCTCTTCGGCAACGTCGTGCGCACCAACGCCTCGATCTCGGGGGCCGAAGTCGGGTGTCAGGGCGAGGTGGGGGTGGCCTGTGCGATGGCCGCCGCCGCCGCGTGCCAGCTCTTCGGGGGTTCGCCGGCGCAGATCGAGTATGCGGCCGAGATGGGGCTGGAGCACCATCTCGGCCTCACGTGCGACCCTGTGTGCGGCATGGTGCAGATACCGTGCATCGAGCGCAACGCCTTCGCCGCCGCCCGCGCCCTCGACGCCAACACCTATTCCACATTTTCGGACGGCATCCACCGCGTGAGTTTCGACAAGGTGGTCGAGGTGATGGGCCGCACCGGCCACGACCTGCCCAGCCTCTACAAGGAGACCTCCGAAGGCGGACTGGCAAAGGTGATAAAGCCGGTGTAGTTGAGAAAGATTTTCAGCTCCTGCGGAGCTGCCCCAAAAGGGTAGGGTGGGGTGGCGAAACGCAGGGACAGCTATCCCGAACGTCATTGCGAGCAGAACGAAACAGTCCTGTAACTGGCACCTGATTTGCCGTTATTGGGAGAGTATTTCGAAGTAATGTCGATTGCCATTTCGAGGGAAAGCAATGCCGAGACAACCTGTAGCAGCGCCGAGCCTGTCAGACAAAAACGGTGTATTGACAGGCGATGAGATCAGGTTAAGGAGCCCGCTTGCGATTCAACGTTGATAAAATTATTCGCTAACCATGCCAGAACTTAGAAAAAATCTTTATCTTTAACGCTGATTTTGCGGGTTGCGTATCGACAAATAAATATAAATACAAGAAACAGAGGATGAAACCGACACTTTTTGTGCTTGCCGCCGGGCTTGGCAGTCGCTACGGAGGATTGAAACAGATGGACGGCATCGGCCCGAACGGCGAGACCATCATGGAATATTCCATTTACGACGCCATCCGCGCCGGCTTCGGCAGGGTGGTGTTCGTCATCCGCCACAGCTTCGAGAAGGAGTTCCGCAACTTTGTCGACAGCCGTTTCGGCAACGAAATTGAGACCGCCGTCGTCTTCCAGGAGCTTGACAGCCTGCCCGAAGGCTATGACCTTGCGAAGATCAACCCCGACCGCGAAAAGCCGTGGGGAACGAACCACGCCGTGCTGATGGCCCGCGGCGCCATAAACGGGCCGTTCTGCGTAATCAATGCCGACGACTTCTACGGACGCGAATCCTACGAGGCCATCGCCGGATTTCTGAGCGCGTCCGAAGGCAAAAAGGGCGAGTACGGCATGGTGGGCTACCGCGTGGGCAATACCCTCTCGGAGAGCGGCGCAGTGGCCCGCGGGGTGTGCCAGACCGACGACAGGGGCTATCTGAACGCCGTGGTCGAACGCACGCACATCGAGAAGCGCGGCGACGCCATAGTATATAAGGACGAACACGGAACGCTGCATCCGCTGGCGGCCGAAACTCCCGTGTCGATGAACATGTGGGGCTTCACGCCCGATTACTTCGACCACTCGCTGGAATATTTCAAGGGTTTCCTTGATGCGCGCGGCGGCGAACCGAAGTCGGAATTTTTTATCCCGCTGCTGGTCAACGACCTGGTCGGTAGCGGCAAGGCTACGGTGAAGGCGCTCGACACGACGGCCGCATGGTTCGGCGTGACCTACAAGGAGGACAAACCGCTGGTGGTGGACAAACTCAACAAACTGATAGAGAATAACGTATATCCCCAAAAGCTATGGAAATAATGAGAAGCGGCTTCGGCCTGTTCGAGGGCCGGATGGTCGAGTTGTTCACGCTGACCAACAGCCGCGGCAACAGCATCGCGGTGACCAACTACGGCGCGACATGGGCGTCGGCAATTGTGCCCGACCGCGACGGCAAAAAAGGCGACGTGCTGCTGGGTTACGGCAGTATGCAGGGCTATGCCTCCGACGCCTGCTACCTCGGCGCGAGCATCGGACGCTTTGCCAACCGCATCGCCGCCGGACGCTTCGCCGTCGACGGCGTGCAGTATCAGACGACGGTCAACAACGGCGACAATACCCTGCACGGCGGCGTCGACGGGCTGTCGTTCCGTCTGTGGGATAGCCGCGAGGAGGCGGACGGCGTGACCTTTTCGACGGTCAGTCCCGACGGCGACCAGGGCTTTCCGGGGCGGCTAAGCGTGAGCGTGCGCTACCGCTGGGGCAACGACGACAGGGTGACGATAGAGTTTCGCGCCACGACCGACAAGGCCACCCCTGTGAGCCTGACCAACCACGCCTATTTCAACCTCGCGGGCGAGGGCAGCGTTCTCGACCACCAGCTTAAAATCCATGCAGACAGCTTCCTGCCGATGCTCGACGGGGGCGTTGTCTACGGCGAGATCAGGCCGGTGGAGGGTACGCCGTTCGATTTCCGCACGGCGAAGGCTATCGGGCAGGACATAGAGGCCGACGACGACCAGATCAGGATCTGTAAGGGTTACGACGAAAGTTTCCTCGTCAAGAACGTCGACGACGGGGAGATGAGGCTCGTTGCCGAGGCCTGCGATCCGGCGTCGGGGCGCGCGCTGGCCATGAGCAGCACCTATCCCACCGTCCATCTCTACACGGCCAACTATTTCGGCGGCACGCTGCCCGGCAAGGGGGGCAAGATCTACGGCGAACGCGAGGCATTCTGTCTCGAGGCGCAGTACAGCCCCAACTCGCCCAACCTGCCCGACTTCCCGAGCTGCATACTCAGGCCCGGACAGGAGTATAAACATACGATAGAGGTGGCGTTCACGGTTAAGGAATAGCCTTATGAACAGGCTGTCGAGGGTTTTTGCGCTTTGTGCGGCGGCGGTTGCGACGCTGTCGTCCCACTCCTCTTTGCCTGCACGTGAGAAGCGAACAAAAGAAGGTGTCGTCAGGCTCGCGGGGTCGACCGTGAGAAACGAGGCTTTCATGAACGACAGGCTCAAAGCAGTCGCCATAATGAGCGTAAGTACGGACGCGGGTTCGACGGAAATAGCGATACCGCTCAAGCTGGCGAAAAAGGCCGAGCCTGGCGGTTTTGTCGGATGGCTTTGCCGCATGGCGCCATATTTGGGGCGAGGAGCAGGGGACATGAGGCTCGCGAACGGAGTGTGGCGGCTTGACGAAAAAACACGGCTGCCGGAGCACGCCACATTGACAACAGCCGATAGGGTTCAGGCGAGCACGATAGACAATTTAAGTTCGCGCGGCTACTTGACGGGTGAATACAAAAAAACAGGGGTGAAAAAAATATATGCTGCCTGTTGGAGAGCACAAAATAATTTGCATTTATAATAACGGCAAATCCTCGGGCAGGGCCGAGGCGAGTGATCGTGTGCAGGCGGGAAAGCGTTATGTCGCCACGCCATCCTTTTTCTCGACCGGAATGGAAAATTTGACGGGAATAAGGTTTTACCTGAGCGAAAGAACATAGCTAAAACTTTTATAAACCAATAATTTATGGAGACAAAGCAACTGAAAGAGGTTTTTGCGAAGCGATTCGGCGAGGCGGCGGAGGCACTGTACGCTTCGCCGGGCCGCGTCAACCTGATCGGCGAGCATACCGACTACAACGGCGGGTTCGTCCTGCCGGGGGCCATCGACAAGGGGATCACCCTCGCCGTCAAGGCCAACGGCACGGACACGGTGCGCCTGTTCTCCGTCGACTACGACGAGGAGTGCAGTTTCGGCATGAACGAGGCCGACAAGCCCGAAAAAAACTGGGCGCGCTACGTCTTCGGCGTTGTGCGCGAGATCGTCAAGCGCGGCAAGACGGTCGGAGGCTTCGACGCAGCATTCTACGGGGACGTGCCCCTCGGGGCAGGCCTGTCGTCGTCCGCCGCGCTGGAGAGCGCCTTTGCCTTTGCGCTGAACGACATGTTCGGGCTCGGCGTCGACAGGTTCGAACTGGCCAGGATCGGACAGGCCACGGAGCATAACTACGTGGGGGTAAAGTGCGGTATCATGGATCAGTTCGCCTCGGTCTTCGGCAAAAAGGGCAACCTGATCCGTCTCGACTGCCGCTCGCTCGAATATGAGTATGTGCCGTTCGACCCTGCCCCGGCGGGTTACAGGGTCGTACTGATCGACTCGTGCGTCAAACACGAGCTGGTCAACAACCCGTACAACCGTCGTCGCGAGTCGTGCGAGGCTGCCGCCGCCGCCATTCGCCGCCGCCACCCCGAGGTGGAGTTCCTGCGCGACGCAACGTTCGACATGCTCGCCGAGGTGAAGGACGAGATCAGCGCGGAGGATCACGATCGCGCCGAGTTCGTCATCGGCGAGGTGCAGCGTCTGCTCGACGCCTGCCACGCGTTGGTCAAGGGCGATTACGAGACCGTCGGGCACAAGATGTACGAGACCCACGACGGGCTGAGCCGTCTGTACGAGGTCAGCTGCGAGGAGCTCGACTTCCTGAACGGCTGCGCCAAAAAGTACGGCGTGACCGGTTCGCGCATCATGGGCGGCGGCTTCGGCGGCTGCACCATCAACCTCGTTCCCGAAGCCAGGTACGAGGCCTTCATCGACGGGACGCTCGCCGACTATAAGGCCAGGTTCAACATCCTGCCCAAAGTCTACGACGTGGTCGTCAGCGACGGGGCGCGCAGGGTAGAGTAGGGCGACAGCGGGCGGCGGGCATGGCCTGCCGTCCGAACCCATATAAAATCAAAAACCAATTTAACCTTAATTATCTATGACACAACAAAAAACAAGCGGACGCGGTGTGGCCATCGCCATGATGTTCCTGCTGTTTGCGATGATCTCGTTCGTGACGGGACTCGCGAGCCCCATCGGGGTGATCCTGAAAGATCAGTTCGGCGCTTCGGGCGCAACCTCGCAGCTTGGCAACCTTGCCAATTTCATCGCCTATGCCTTTATGGGCATTCCCGCCGGATTGCTGCTGCAACGGGTGGGCTACAAAAAGACGGCCCTCATAGCCGTGGCCGTCGGCCTGGTGGGCGTGGCCATTCAGTTCTATTCTGGCGTTGCAGCGAGTTTTGCCGTCTATGTGGCCGGAGCTTTTGTGGCCGGATTCTCAATGTGCCTGCTCAACACCGTGGTCAACCCGATGCTCAACACCCTCGGCGGCGGCGGCAACAAGGGCAACCAGCTCATTCAGTTCGGCGGTTCGCTCAACTCGATGGCTGCCACCATCACTCCCGTACTGGTCGGCTATCTGATTGGTAACACCGTGCGGCCTACCATCGAAAATGCCAATCCCGCACTGTTCATCGCTATGGGTATCTTTGCCGTGGTGTTCGTGGTGCTGGCCCTGGTGCGTATTCCGGAACCCGAACAGGTGGCCGAAACGTCTACCGAAAAACCGCGCAGCCCGATGTCGTTCCGCCACTTTGTGCAGGGCATCATCGGCATATTTATATATGTTGGCGTCGAGGTGGGTATTCCTGCCTTCCTGATCCTCTATCTGACCAAAGGTTTGGGTATGGATACCGCGATTGCCGGTTCGGTGGCCGGAACTTATTGGCTGCTGATGCTTGTCGGGCGTCTGACAGGGGCCTCGGTAGGCGCCAAAGTGTCGGCAAAGACGATGCTTACGGTCGCTTCGGGGTTGGGAATGGTATTCGTGCTGCTGGCGATATTCCTGCCCGCCGACATTATGACCCGCGTCCCGGCCATAACCAAAGAGCTGTCGTTCAGCTGGGCCCAGGCACCGATAAGCGTGCTGCTGCTCGTACTGTGCGGCTTGTGCACCTCTATCATGTGGGGCGGCATCTTCAATCTGGCTGTCGAGGGGTTGGGCAGCGCGGTGAAGAAGGCTTCGGGCATATTTATGGTTATGGTCTGCGGCGGTGGTATTCTCCCTGTTATTCAGGGTTTTGTGGCTGACAAGGCAGGAACGGTCGTCTCTGCCGTCAATGAAAGCGGCGTGGCCGAGAATGTCGTCAAGGCCGACTACATGGCCAGCTACTGGGTGATCTTCGCCGGTCTGGTATTCCTGCTCTACTATGCGCTGGCAGGGTCGAGGATCGTGCAGCCGAAGAAATAGTTAGACGTTTCAAGGAAAGAGGCTGTCTCAAAATTGACTTTTGAGACAGCCTCTTTTTTTGTGACCGTCCGGTCGCATCTTTGTCATTGAGAACGGAGCAATCAGGAAAAACAGACTGCACCTCACCGGATTGATTGCGTCGGACTTACGTTCCCGCAATGACGGGAGTCGGACTGTCGGGACAGCCTCTTGGTTTTCGTTTTCGGCCCGCAGCCAGCGCAGGACGCTCGGAGCCGCAGGCGACAGTAGCAGCCCTGCGCCGCCGATGGCTGCGGGCTGCCGGCCCTGCTTCGCAAGGCCGAAAACCTTTTTGATTAGAACTTGGCAGCCACACCCTGTTATATATACAACGCATCGCTGTTAAACCGAAACGTCTCCGATTCGGTATGTGCGGTGCGGAATATGTCGCGGATGCGGGCGACAACGTCGGGATGCTGCGCCGCAACGTCGTGATCTTCATGTATGTCCGTCGACAGATCGAAAAGCTGAAAAACGGCCTTGTCGGGTTTGGAGACGTTGAGCATCACACCTTTCCACCGCCCCATGCGAATGGCCAGCTTGCCTCCCTGCTCGTGAAACTCCCAGTAAAGATAGTCGTGTTGCCGCTGCCGGCCCCGTCCGGTGAGCGTCGGGACGATCGAAATACCGTCGGTGCGCACCGTCGCGGGCAGTTCGACCCCTGCCAGATCGGCCATGGTCGGCAGCATATCCCAGAACGCGCAGATATGGTCGCTCGTCGAACCCGCCCTGACCATCTGCGGCGCGCGGACAAAGAGCGGCAGATGGACGCCACCCTCATAAAGGTCGCGCTTAACGCCGCGGAATGGGCCGTAACTGTCGAAAAAATCGGGATTGGCGCCCCCTTCGCGATGCGGGCCGTTGTCCGACGAGAACATGACAACGGTGCGCCCGTCGATGCCCGCCGCTTTGAGCGCGGCCATCACCTCGCCCACATAACGATCTATACGTGAAACCATTGCAGCGAATGTGGCGTATGGCTCCCGCTGCGAACAGTAGCTGGCAATGTTCATGTCCGGAGCGTAATCCCCTCCCCTGAACGGAACTTCTGGGAAAAGGCCCCTGTACCGCCACAGCAGGCTGTCGTCGGGCGCAAGCAGCTCGGCGTGAGGCAGTGTGATCGGCATAAAGAGAAAAAAGGGCCTGTTGCCGTTCTTCGCGATAAATTGCAGGGCCTGTTGCTGGATCAGGTCGGGCGCGTAGGTTCCCCGACGGCCGCCGACATTGGACGGGAGCTCCACGCGCTCGAGGTTGTGCCACAGATGGTCGGGATAGTAGCGATGGGCCCACCGCTGGCAGTTGTAGCCGTAGAACTCGTCGAAACCCTGGTTGACAGGGTCGCCCTCCGAACCGGGCCAGCCCAATCCCCACTTGCCGAAACAGCCCGTAGCATAGCCCGCTTCGTGAAACATGCGTGCTATTGTGTAGGTTCCGGCCGGAAGCGGGCTCTGTCCCTCGGCGCCGTCGGGCAGCTCGCGATTGCCGCGGATCGGGGTGTGGCCGGTGTGTTGTCCGGTCATCAGGGCCGACCGCGAGGGGGCGCTCACCGTGCTGCCGCTGTAATGCTGGCGGAAAAACATCCCCTCGGCACGTAGGCGGTCGATATTCTCAGTGGTGAATTTGCGTTGCCCCGTCGCGCCGAGGTCGCCGTAACCGAGGTCGTCGGCAAGGATATATACGACGTTAAGCCTCTGATCATCGGAGACTTCTGCCGGATTGTCTGTTTTGACTGTTTTTACGGTTCTGGCGGCGAGGTTCGCGACGGGCAACGCGAGCGCAGCAGCAATAATACTTTTCATTCTGTTGAGTTCTGTTAAATTTTGCCGAAATATAGTGAACGTCGAGAGTAATTCAAACTTGGTCGAGATTGCAGGGACGCATCCTGTTACGTCTACAAATATACGGATTATTACCGTGCGGCACAAGCCTCTTTTTATTCCCCGTCCGACGGGATCCGCCCTCTTTACCATCTGTTTGACGTGGTCTGCCCCCTTTTTACCCACTATTTGACGGGGGCGGCTCCTTTTTTCCCCATGTTTGATGAGGTCTGCCCCTCGCAAGCGGATAAACTCACAATAAAAACGAATTTGACGTTCTGTCGGAGATTTCGTACATTTGTCAATTATTTCGTGATGACTATGATTTTTTCCATGCTGTTACAGTCGGGCGCCTCTGCGTCAGGGATGCGGATAGGGCTCGTGGAGCTGATGATGAAGGGGGGATGGATCATGATCCCGCTGATCGTGCTGGCCGTGCTGGCGCTGTTTTTTATGTTCGACGTGTGGTTCTCTATGCGGCGGATGGCGCGCGTGGGACGCAAATGGTATGTCGGGGTGATGGAAAAGGCCAACGGAGGCGACTTGCAGGGGGCTTACGACATGACCAAAAAAGGCGATACGGCTCTCGCGAGGCTCTTCAAGGCCGCTTTGGCGGCGGGCGACCTGCCGCAGGCGCAGATCGAAGAGGACATTCAGGTCGAGGCGCGACAGATCATCGCCTGCGTCGAGGGCCCGGTGGGCTACCTGAGCATGATAGCCTCCATAGCACCGATGCTGGGCTTCCTCGGCACGATATTCGGCGTGATCAAAATTTTTATCAACATCTCGCTCACCAACGACCTGAGCATTTCGAGCATCGCCGACGGCCTCTATCAGAAGATGATATGCTCCGGCGCGGGGCTCCTGGTGGGTATCGTGGCATACGTCGGGTTCTACATTCTCAACCGCCGGCTCGACAGCATGGTACTCATGATGGACAAGGGGGGCAACGAGTTGCTGAAAGCCATCGCGTTCGGTTGCGGGGAGGGGCGCGGCGCGGTTAAGGGGCGTGCAAACTGACCGGCGATGAAGATCGAACGCAAACGGAGCAGGGCCGCCGAGGTCTATACAGCGTCGCTGAACGACATACTGTTCTTCCTGATGCTGTTTTTCCTTATCATCTCGACGATGGTCACCCCGATGGCCATCCGCGTGATGCTGCCCAAGTCCTCCACATCCAAGCAGGTAGCCACGAAGAAAAATATTAACCTGGCCATCACCTCCGACCGCCGCTACTTCCTCGATGACAGTCAGGTGAGCTTCGACGACATCGAACCCGCCATCGCCGCCCAGGCCGCCGGCCTCGACGACGAACAGAAGCCCAACATACTGCTCCAGGCCGACAACACCCTCGACCTGCAAAGCGTGGTGAGGGTGATAGACATAGGAAACCGCCTGAACATGAGGGTAATACTCTTTACGGAGAAGGAATAGCCACGTTGACTGCGCTTGCGATACGCTCAGGGTGACATCATAATACTAATTAATAGTTTTGACGATGAAAAAACTTATCTTTACCCTCGCCCTGCTGTGCGGGGCAGGTGCGTCGCAGGCTAGGGTGAGCCTGCCGTCGATCCTCGGCAGTAACATGGTGTTACAGCGCAACGCGAAGGTCAACATCTGGGGGACGACCGATCCCCACAAAATGGTTACGGTGACCACATCGTGGAGCGAGACGAGCTACTTTGCCACAACCAACACGGGCAAATGGAGTTTGCAGATCGCTACCCCCGACGCGGGCGGCCCCTACATTATCAAGATCGACGACGGCGACGAGACCGTGCTCGAAAACATCTTTATCGGCGAGGTGTGGGTCTGCTCCGGCCAGTCGAACATGCAGTTCATGTTGTCAAATTACAAGCCCGGCAACAGCTCTGAACCTGCCGCCGCCGAGATCTTCGCCGCCGCCGACAGCTACTCCAAAATGCGCTTCTTCAGCGTCAAGCTCACCGCTTCGGCAACCCCGCAGGACGACTGCACAGGCAAATGGCAGACGCCCACGGACAAAAGTCTGCCGGAGTTCAGCGCCGTGGCGTGGTTCTTCGGCCTCAGGTTGCAGCAGGAACTGAACGTTCCGGTCGGCCTGATCGCCAGCAGCTGGGGCGGCACGACGATCCAGCCGTGGATCTCGCCCGCGACGCTCGAAACCACGCTGGCAGGGCTTGTCAATGAGCCCAAGCCCGGCGCGGAAGACCGTTTCAAGCCAGGATGGCTCTACAACGCCATGATAGCCCCGATCGTGAAGTTCACCGCGCGGGGATTCATATGGTATCAGGGCGAGTCGAACCGTGGCGACTACAAGATTTACGACCGCTACCTCGCCGCCCTCGCCGGGTCGTGGCGCGAGGCGTGGGGCAACAGCAGGATGCCGTTCTATCTGGTCGACATCGCGCCGTATAATTATAACGACCCCGACGGCGTCGACCGCGCGCTGCTCAACGAGACACAGCACCGCGGCGCGAAACTCATGCCTTATGGAGGTGTGGCCGGAACGCTCGACATGGGCGAGGCCAAAGACATCCACCCGCGCGACAAGAAGCCCGTCGGCGAACGGCTGGCATTGCTGGCCCTTGCCAACGACTATGGCGTTAAGCTGGAGGCTCAAAGCCCTGTCATGAAGGGCGTTAAATACTCCGGCGGCAAGGCCTCGGTCACGTTTGCGACAGCCTCCGCCCTGAGGGATAACGGTCAGGTCGAGTGTTTCGAGCTGGCGGGCGACGACAGGGTGTTCTATCCGGCAACGGCGACGGTCAAGGGTAAGAACGTGGTGGTGGTGGCCTGCGACAAGGTTGCCAAACCCGTGGCGGTGCGTTACGGCTTTCGCAACTGGTGTCTGGGCAATCTGTTCAGCGTCAACGGACTGCCCGCGCTGCCATTCAGAACGGACAGTTGGGACGAAGCAAAGTAGGGCCGACAGGCGGGTTTTTTTATAAAAAAATCAGTATCTTGCCATTCGTCTATGGCAACAGAAATGCGAATCGCTTATCTTATAACGGCTTACGGACAATACGATCATCTGCGGCGGCTTCTGAAAGCCCTCGACGCGGAGGATGTGCACTTCTTTATCCACGTCGACGCACGGAGCCCGATGCCGCAGAATGTCGGCGACTTCGACAATGTGACCTTCACTCCCCGCCGCCGGGTGTGGTGGGGAGGGTGGTCGCACACCGCGGCGATCCTCGACCTGATGCGGGCAGCGGCGGGGTTTGACTACTGCGCCCTGATCAGCGGGACGGACTATCCGGTGAGGCCGGACGAAACGTTGCGGCGGATAGTTGCCGGAGGAGGCGAGTTCATCAACGCCGCCGAGGGGTTCCGCAGCGACAAACCGGAAAAGAGGCTGAAATACTATCACTTCGATGGTTACGACCGTCGCCGCCGCGGCCTGCGCGAACTGTTTTTGAGGGGAGTCGAGTTGCTGTTGCGCCCGGTGGCGCACAAGCGTCGCTACCCGTTCGAGCGGGTGTATGTCGGGACGGTATGGTCGGTTTTGAGCGGCGGATGTGTCCGTCATATTCTCGATTATGTCGACACGCACCCGGAATACGTCGCCTTTTTCCGCACTGCGCTGGCTCCGGAAGAGGCTTTCTTTCAGACTATCATCGGCAATTCGCCCTACCGCGACGACATTCTGGGTAATCTCACCTGGACCGACTGGCGCGACGGGGGCAGCGGCCCTGCGGAGATCACCGTGGAGCACCTGCCGCTGTTTGCCGCGACAAGCGCGAACGGCGGCCCGTTCTTCGCCCGCAAGTTCGGCGACCACAGCGGCGGGGTGGTGGAGATGATCGACCGGCTTTACCGCGGGGGTTCGGAAGCCGGCTAACATCTTGCATTTGGGCGCACGGTCTCCGGCTAATATTTATAGGTTTGCCGGCCCGAGATGGCTTCGAGCCTGAGTATCAGGCGTCGCAACGCTATCAGCGGCACGACGCCGAACACCCCGAACGAGCAGTCGATCAGTTGCCAAAACAGCGGGATCCCGCGTAACGGCCCGCAGATCAGGGCCAACGGTATGATCCCAGCGCAGGCCGTCATGCCGAAATACACGACCCAGACGTTGCGCACGGGTTTCGTGTAGACCCCGATAAAGGCCACAGCAATAACAAGATGCGAGAAGGCCAGCCAGTCTGTGCCGTAGAACAGGAACGGGAACTGTCCGCCTGCCGTCGTAACGCCGCGCCACACCGTTGTCAGCCATCCCGCAAGTCCGCCGTCTGCGTCGGGCGCGACGCCGAGCAGACGGCACGCCACCCCAACGCCCCACTGCAACGGAAAGGCCGTCGCCCCCCAGAACACCAGCATCGTGATGTAGAACAGCACGATAAGGCGGATGTATCTCAACAGTTTGCGCTCGTCCGGGGTTTTCATAAAGCGAAATTATTCCGAAGTATAGCAAATAATTCCTGAACGGGACGTTTATGCCGGAAAGAAAATTTGCCTGCGGTTAAAAAAAACGTAAATATTTGGCGAAAACCGATAAAACAGCGTAACTTTATGGCCGCTATGTCAAATGCCGGAGGGTATATATCGGCGCATGGCATAGGGTGAAACAAATTAAGGTTATGTCCGACAGTATTATAATGACGGCATTGGCTATAATCGGCTTGGGTATAGTATCTATTGTGCTGATTATTTGTCGATGTGTCAGGCAACACAAAATCAACGAACAAATAAGAATTAACGAATATAAACAAAACCAAGAACTGATAAGAACCGTAACCGATTTCGACAGAGGAACAGGAGCGGAAAGAGATTTGATACTTGGACTTCTGAAATACGGAATATCGTCGCAGGCAATTTTTCATGACTTGTATGTCCGAAAACATAATGGCAAATTTTCACAAATAGATCTGGTCGTCGCGACGAAAGTCAGTATAATCGTATTTGAGGTAAAGGATTACAGCGGTTGGATTTTCGGAAATGGAAAAAATACGCAATGGACGCAGGTATTGGCATATGGCAGGAATAAATATCGCTTTTACAACCCGATAATGCAGAACGCTTCACATATGGCGGAGTTGCAAAAACGACTTTCACAATGTGCGCCGGTGCCATTTTATTCGGTTATAGTGTTCTGCGGAGATTGTGAACTGAGAGAGATCAGTTTCGTGCCGGAAGGAACATTTATTGTCAAGCAGAACAGAGTTTTGGAGGTTGTGGATGCCATTGTGAGAAATAATTATCCTGCAAACTATTCCGACAAGAACGAGGTTGTCAGAATATTGAAAGCATCGGTGCAAAATGGCAACAATGAGCAGACACGAATACGGCATGTTGAAAACATAAAAGATATGCTCGGCACAGATAGAGTTTTCAGATAATAGATATGATGTTGGATAAACTTTTCCGCAAAAAGAGCATTTCCGACGCGCTGGACGAGTCGGAGGGCGGCGGGCTGCGGCGGAGCCTGTCGGCGTGGCATCTGGTGGCGCTCGGCATCGGGGCTATCGTCGGCACGGGCATCTTCGTCATCACCGGCACTGCGGCGGCCGAATTTGCAGGGCCGTCGCTGACCATCTCGTTCCTGATCTCGGCCCTCGGCTGCGTGCTGGCCGGCTTCTGCTATGCCGAGTTCGCGGCGATGATCCCTGTGTCGGGCAGCGTCTATTCGTACAGCTATGTCACTATGGGTGAGCTGCCTGCGTGGTTCATCGGGTGGGACCTGGTGCTCGAGAATACCTCTTCGCCTGCTCGACCGTGGCCATCGGCTGGTCGGGCTACATGCAGAACCTGCTGCACGGCTGGGGCGTCGATCTGCCGTGGACGCTGACCACCCCGACGCTCGACCATACGGCCGAAGGCTGGATCTTCACGGGCGGCATGTTCAACTTTCCGGCAATGGCTATCGTGATCATTATCACTGCGTTGCTGCTGGGCGGCGTGAGACAGTCGGCGCTGGTCAACAATATAATAGTGCTGGTGAAGGTGACGGTGATCGTGCTGTTCATCGGCTTCGGGCTGTCGTATGTCAACACGTCGAACTGGACGCCGTATATTCCTGAAAACACGGGAGTTTACGGCCATTTCGGCTGGAGCGGGATATTCCGTGGGGCGGCGGTGGTCTTCTTCGCCTACCTCGGCTTCGACGCGCTGTCGACAACCGCCCAGGAGACCCGCAACCCGCAGAAAGACATGCCGAAAGGCATACTTATATCGCTTGGCGTCTGCGCGTTGCTCTACGTGGCCGTGACGGCGGTGATGACCGGCATCGTCAACTATCGCGACTTGGGCGTCGACGCTCCGATGGCTCTGGCCGTCGACAGGGCGGGGCAGGGGCTGACTTGGCTTGCGCCGCTCATCAAACTCGGGGCTATTGCGGGCATCAGCTCGGTGATCCTCGTGATGATGCTCGGCCAGTCGCGCATCTATTACGCCATTTCGCGCGACCGCCTGCTGCCGACGGGGCTGTCGAGGCTCAGGAACGGCGTTCCGCGCAACGCGACGCTGCTGGCGGGCATAGCCACGGCGGCCATTGCGGGCATACTGCCGCTGCACGTGCTGAGCGAGCTGGTGTCGATAGGCACACTGCTCGCCTTCACCATCGTATGCCTGTCGGTGATCGTGCTGCGCCGCACCCGCAGAGACCTGCACCGCCCGTTCAAAGCCCCGTGGTCGCCGTTCGTGCCGCTGCTGGGGGCGGCGGTGTGCATTGCGCAAATGGCGTCGCTGCCGTGGCCGACGTGGGAGCGGCTGATAGTCTGGACGGCGCTCGGGCTGGCGATCTATTTCTTCTACGGACGCAGGCGCAGCAGATTGCATTAAGTGGAATGAAATTTGTTGTAACGTTGCTAAAAACGGCATAAACCATGACAACGATCTTTCATCCTGCCTCCGAGCGCGGCCACGTCGACCACGGCTGGCTCGACACACACCATTCGTTCAGTTTTGCAGGCTGGTACGACCCGCAGAAGGTACATTTCGGCGCGCTGCGCGTGCTGAACGACGACATAGTACTTGTCGGCGAGGGCTTCGGCACTCATCCTCACGAGAATATGGAGATCGTCAGCATTCCGTTGTCCGGTTCGCTGGCCCACCGCGATTCCACCGGTTCGGCGGGCACGATCCACGTCGACGAAGTGCAGATAATGAGCGCAGGGACGGGAATCCGCCACTCAGAATACAACGGTTCGCCGGACGAAGTTGTCAACTTCCTGCAAATATGGGTCTTTCCCAGGGTGAACAACATCAAGCCGCGCTACGACCAGAAGCGGTTCGACCCTGCATTGCGGCAGAACCGCTGGCAGGTGCTGGTTAGCCCCGACGAGCGCGACGGTGCGCTGTGGATCAACCAGGACGCTCTGTTCTCGCGGGTCAGGCTCGAAGCAGGGCGGTCGATCGACTACGAATGCAGGATTCCCGACCACATGGTCTACCTGTTCCTTATCGAAGGCCTCGTCGAAATCGGAAAGCAACGACTGGCCCGTCGCGACGCTATCGGCGTAAGCGACGCCAACCGCTTCACAATAAAAGCCGTCGAGACCTCCGACCTGCTGGCAATTGAGATACCGTAACGCCTAACGTGAACAGCCGACGACAAATTAACGGCATTGCGACGGCTCGCAGCGCTATCGCCTTTTGTTGTGGTCGTAACGTCGGGCAAAGAGCGACAGGGAGGGTATTCCGATAAATAATACGGCGCAGGCTGTGAGGACGCCTGTTTCGACGCCCGCTCCGGCCAGGCGGAGGATAAAGTAAACGGCGATGTGTGCCGCGCCCAAAGCGACGAGCCATTTGCGCAGGAATGTCGACAGCCCCCGTATGTCGACATTTTTCTTTTTCTCGGCGGACATGGTGTTGTATCCGGCGATTAAGTCGGGACGGGCCCCGGCTAAGAATCCGCAGCCGGCTGTGAGCGCGCCCGTCAGCAAAACTACTATTATATCAGGGCTCATCGTTTGCGCATGTATCTGACAAACAACAACAACACCCCCAGCGTCACTGCGCCGCCAAGCGCCATTCCGGCCGTGTAGTCCATGCCGATCATCTCCCTGCCGACGAACAGATAGCTCGCGCAGATCATCGTCATGAACAGCGCCGGAAGCAGCGCAACATAAATGTTCTTGCCTCGACCGGAGAGGTAGACGGTTATCATCCAGAGTGTTGCGACCGAGAGCGTCTGGTTAGTCCAGGCGAAGTAACGCCAGATAACATCGAACGGCATCAGCGTGATGGCATAACCGACGGCGAAGAGCGGCAGGCAGATCCGGATGCGTTTGGCGAGCCGTCGCTGGTCAATGCGCATGAAGTCGGCCACGATGAGCCGCGCGCTGCGAAATGCCGTGTCGCCCGTGCTGATGGGCGCGACCACGACCCCGATCAGCACCAGCAGCCCCCCGACCCTGCCGAGCGTAGTGTTGGAGATTGTCTCCACGGCCCATGCCGCCGAACCTCCGTGTTCGGTCAGGGCGGCGTTCAATCCGCCCGCGCCGCCGAAAAAGGCCATTGCCGCCGCCGCCCAGACCAGGGCGATGATGCTCTCGGAGATCATTGCCCCGAAAAACACCCCGCGTCCCTGCTTCTCGCCAGTCATGCAGCGCGCCATGAGCGGCGACTGCGTGGCGTGGAAGCCCGAGATCGCCCCGCAGGCAATGGTGACAAAGAGTGTGGGCACGACAGGGAAGCTCGCCGCATTGCTCTTCATGTTGGCGAAAGATGTAAGTTCGGGTATCTGCATGTCGCCGAATATCAGCGCACCCATTACGCCGACGGCCGTAAATATCAACGCCGCGCCGAAAACGGGGTAGATCTTGCCGATGATCTTGTCAATGGGCAGCAGCGTGGCGACGATGTAATAGGCGAGTATGATCGCGACCCACCACGGTTTTATCAGGCCGGTCATGCCGCCCAGCAGTCCGGCAGGGCCGTCGATGAACACCGCCCCGACGAGCACCATCAGCACGACGGTGAACAGGCGCAGGAACTGCTGCATGTTGCGTCCCAGATACTTGCCGATGATCTCCGGCAGGCTCGCCCCGCCGTTGCGCAGCGAGATCATGCCCGCGAAATAGTCGTGCGTCGCCCCGAAGAGTATGCCGCCGAGGGTGATCCAGATGAAGGCCACAGGGCCGTAGGTCGCACCCAGTACCGCCCCGAATATCGGCCCCAGACCGGCTATGTTGAGCAGCTGGATCAGGAAGGTTTTCCACTGGGGCATAGGCACATAGTCCACGCCGTCGAAACGGCTCCGGCACGGCGTGGCGGCCTTCTGGTCGGCCACGGCGAGGCGTTCGAGGTAGCGGCCATAACCGAAATACGACGCTGCGAGCAGTGCAAGGCAGGCGAGAAAAGTGATCATCGGCAAACGATTTGGAATGTACAAATATAAGGATTCTTGCTTATCTTTGTAAAAAATTTTATATGATTGATCATGAAAAAAAGAACTGTCATGCTGCTCTCGGCCGTGCTGTGCACACTGGGAGTTGAGTCTCAGGAGGATTGGGCGGGGTTCAGACGTTATGAGAAGGCCAACGTGACGGCGGCAAAGGGCGCGAAGGCGGTCTTCATGGGCAACTCGATCACCGAGGGATGGGCCAACTCCCGTCCGGAATTTTTTATAGAGAACGGCTACATCGGTCGCGGCATCAGCGGACAGGTCACCTCGCAGATGCTTGCGCGCTTTCGGGCCGACGTGCTCGACCTGGGGCCGAAATGTGTCGTTATCCTCGCCGGCACCAACGACATTGCCATGAACAAGGGTTTTATATCAATCAGGAACATCGCGGGCAACATTTTCTCGATGGCCGAACTGGCGCGGGCCCACGGCATTCGGACTATCATCTGCTCAACGCTGCCGGTGTACGACTATCCGTGGCGCAAGGGGCTCGAACCGGCGGACAAAATCATCGAACTCAACGCTCTGCTGCGCGACTATGCCGCCCGTAACGGCTGCCTCTATGTCGACTACCACTCGGCGATGAAGGACGAGCGCAACGGCCTGCCCGAAAAATATGCCAAAGACGGCGTACACCCCACGGCGGAAGGTTATGCGGTGATGGAGGCAATAATAAAGCCTGAAATAGACAGGGCGGCAAAGGCAAAGAAAAGGTAGATTTTTCGGGGTTGCTCCGTGCCTGTTTTCAGAGGTTGCTCTTTTCGGGGTTGTTCTCCGAGACTGCTTTCCGAGGTTGCTCTCCGGAGATGTGAAAAGAAAATAGACTGGCCAGTGAACCTGTTGTATCCCTGATGGTTGCCAGGCCAGTGGCGCAAACCCGAAGCAGGGCCTCGGGCAACGCTGTGCGGTCGGGCAAGGCGCACATTCTGCAACGGGGCTGATGCGTTGAGATATTGAACTTAAATTTTAAGCGAACTTCCAAATTATGAGGATTATACGAAGGCTGTACGACTGGGTGCTGGGGTGGTCTAAATCGCGTTGGGGAGCGGTCGCGCTGTTCTGCATTGCGTTTGCCGAGTCGAGTTTTTTCCCCGTACCGCCTGACGTTCTGCTCATTGCGCTGTGCCTCGGTCTGAGCGCGCGCTCGTTGCGTTATGCGGCGATCTGCACGGCAGGCTCATTGCTTGGCGCCATACTTGGCTATGGCATAGGACATTACCTGTGGCAAACGCCCGGCGTGGCCGACTTCTTTTTCGATGTGATCCCTGGTTTTTCGCACGAAAGCTACAGGACGATCAGCGGACTTTACGACAAATATAACTTCTGGGTGGTCTTCACGATGGGCTTTACGCCTCTGCCTTACAAGGTTGCGACGATCACGGCAGGGATTTTCAACATCAATTTCGTGATGTTCCTGCTGGCGTCGACAGTGAGCCGCGGCGCGCGTTTCTTCCTGATAGCGTGGCTGATATGGCGGTTCGGCCAGCCGGTTAAGACATTTATCGACAAATATTTCAACTGGCTGGCGCTGGCCTTCACCGTGCTGCTCGTCGGGTCGTTCTTGCTGATCGGTTGCCTGCTATGAAAGAGTACGGATTGATAGGCTTTCCGCTTGGACACTCGTTTTCAGATGGTTACTTCGCCGAAAAATTCCGTGCGGAGGGTATCGAAGGCTGCTCGTACAGCAAGTTTCCCATTGAAACTGTCGACCGCCTGCCGCAACTGCTGGCGGAACATCCCGACCTTCGTGGGTTTAACGTCACGAAACCATATAAACAGCAGGTTATGGCCTTCCTCGACGACCTGAACGACGAGGCGCGGCAGATCGGCGCGGTGAACTGCGTGAAGATCGACAATGGACGGCTTACCGGTTATAACACAGATGCTTACGGCTTTCGTATCTCGCTGCTCGAACTGATCGGCAATCGCCGTCCGCAGGCCCTCGTGCTTGGCAGCGGCGGAGCGTCGAAAGCGGTGGAATATGCGCTGAAAAATCTTGACATGGAGCACTTTACGGTCTCGCGACAGGCATCTCGCGGGCGGATAACTTATACGGATGTAGACAAACGGCTGCTGGAGGCCTATCCGCTGATAATCAACGCCACACCGCTCGGCACGTCGCCCCGCACGGATGAGGCCCCGCCGTTGCCCTACCATTTTATGACTGCGGAAAATCTGTTGTTCGACCTGGTTTACAATCCGCCCGTGACGAAATTTCTGACGCTTGGGGCCGCCCGGGGCGCTCGCGGCATAAATGGCTATCAAATGCTTGTGGCCCAGGCCGAAAAGTCGTGGGAGATCTGGAACGGCGCAAACGACGCCTGACGTCTCTCGAAAAGTGAAGATTTTGAATGCGGGACAGCGGCAATATTTTATCTCCACTGACTTGGAAACCGCATAATTTTAAGCTAATTTTGTGTTGAAATCGGGAAAGCGATGGCTGAGATAGTTAAGGTTTACTGTGAGAACAGCGGCAGCGAACTGTTCGTCAATATGGGTGCGTTGCTGAAAGAGGTTGCAGGGATACTGGCGTTGCCGAGTGAGCGGCCGTTTATTGCGGCCTATGTGAACAACAGGCTTAGGGAGTTGAGTTACAGGATATTCGACCCTGTGTCGATACGTTTTATAGATATTACCCATTTCGAGGGGATCAGGGTCTATGAACGGACAATGTTCTTCACGCTGGACAAGGCGGTGCACGACCTTTTCCCTGATAACAAGCTGCATATCAAGCATTCGGTCTCGCGCGGGTTCTACTGCGAACTTGACGGCGTGGACAAGGTGACGCCGGAGATGGTCGAGCAGATCAAACGCCGTATGGCAGAGCTGGTTGCGCAGGATGTGCCGATCGTCAACCAGCGGCTGCTGACCTCGGAGGTCGAGGAGCTCTACACGCGCATGGGCTACGACGACAAGCTGGAGCTGCTCCGCACCCGCCCGCGCCTCTACCAGACGGTCTACTCGCTGGCCAACATATACGGCAACTTTTACGGCGCGCTGGCCCTGTCGACAGGGGCGTTGGAACTTTACGACATCCGCAGCTACTACAACGGCCTCTACTTTGCAGGGCCCGACCGTCGCAAACCCTCCGAACTGGTGGGCATGGTGCCGCAGGACAAAATGTTCGACGTGTTCAAGGAGTATAAAAGCTGGACAGCGGTCATGGGGGTGTCGAACATAGGGTCGCTGAATGCCAAGCTGCTGGGCGGCGAGACGGGCGAGCTCGTCCGCATCGCCGAGGCTTTTCACGAAAAGAAGATTGCCTCCATCGCCGACGCTATCGACAAGGCCAACCGCGAACGCAACGTCAAGCTCATCTTCATCTCCGGCCCCTCGTCGAGCGGCAAGACGACTTTCGCCAAACGGCTCTCCATTCAGTTGAGGATCCTGGGTTTAACGCCGCTGCTGATCTCGCTCGACAACTATTTCGTCGACCGCGACCAGACCCCGCGCGACGAGACCGGCGACTACAATTACGAGACGCTCGAAGCCATCGACGTGGCGAAATTCAACGAAGATCTCCAATCGTTGCTCGACGGAAACAGCATACGGCTATGCAGTTACGACTTCCTGAGCGGCACCCGGCGGTTCGACGGCGCCCCCTGCGCCCTCGCCCCGCGCGGAGTGGTGATAGTCGAGGGCATACACGGCCTGAACCCGCGCCTGACCGCAGGGATCGACGACAAATACAAATTCAAGATCTACGCCTCCGCCCTGACCTCCATCTCGCTCGACAACCTCTCGCGCATCTCCACCACCGACAACAGGCTGTTGAGGCGTATCGTGCGCGACAACCGCACCCGCGGCACCGACGCCCGCGAGACACTCCGCCGCTGGGAGAGCGTCCGTCGCGGCGAAGACGCATACATATTCCCATATCAGGAGAACGCCGACATAATGTTCAATTCCTCACTGTTTTACGAGATCTCGGTACTCCGCGCCTTCGCCGAACCGCTGCTCCACGAGATTCCCAACAACGTCCCCGAATACGGCGAGGCGATACGTCTGCTCAAATTCATCGACAACTTCATACCCGTCCAGCCCGACGAAATCCCCCCTACGTCAATCCTGCGCGAATTCATCGGCGGCAGCTCGTTCAAATATTAAGACGTTTTTTATGACGAAAATTATTATGGGGATCGATCCGGGGACGAGCTGTACGGGGTATGGTTTTTTGAGGGCGCATGGAGGCAGTTTGCAGTGTATTGCACTGGGATACATCGAGTTGAATAAACTTAAAGATCCGTATGAGAGACTGCGGACGATCTTTGGGCGGGTGACGGGACTCATTGAGAAATTTCGTCCGGACGAGGTTGCGCTGGAGTCGCCGTTTTTCGGAAATAACGTACAGAGCATGTTGAAGTTGGGACGGGCGCAGGGGGTTGCGATGGCTGCCGCGCTCGTGCAGGGCCTGCCGGTGTACGAGTATGCGCCGAGGCTTGTGAAACAGTCGATTACGGGCGCAGGCGGAGCGTCGAAGGAGCAGGTGGCCGCGCTGCTGAAAAAGATGCTTGGGGTGGAGTACAACATGCGCAAACTGGACGCGACGGACGGGCTGGCCGTTGCGCTGTGCCACCACTTTCAGAGTTCGTCGCCGCTGAACGCAGCGTCGGTCGGGGCGAAAATCGGACGTACGTCGCGCAGAGGCTCCAAAAGCTGGGAAAGCTTCGTTAACGAACACAGTGACAGGGTGATAAAACCACGAAAAATATGAGTCGATTTATACTTTCGGTTTGTTGCGCCGCGCTGCTCGTCGGGTACGGCGTGCAGAAGGCGACGGGCATGGGCTATTATGTCCCATATCGTGCTGTGTGGCTGTCAGATACGGCAACGGTCATCATCCGTCCCCCGTTCGTAGTCCCCTGCACGCCCGTTTCGCCCTGCGACAGCCTGTCGCCGCACGACAGCGAGGTTTTGGCCCTGCTGTTGCAGGCCCGTCGCGAGGCAGAGGCTGACGAACAGAAAGATACGGGGCTGTTGCTCGATGCGCTCGACGATAATATGGACAATCTCGTGGGGCTGTATGCTTTCGGCGAACTGCTCGACCACGATCGCCTGCCGCCGCCGGAACTCGAAGTGTGGTATGGCCAGCTGTCAGGGAAGTTACGGCGCAGCGACAGGGGACGTGAGCTGGCGAAAAGGCTGGGCGAGCGGGCGGCAAAATTTTACGACCGGCCGTACAGCGACGTCGAAGCGCAGGACAGCACGGGGCGCACGGTGGCCCTCTCGTCGCTGGCGGGCGCAGGCAAATGGGTGCTGCTCGATGTTTGGGCATCGTGGTGCGGCCCGTGCCTGAGGGCTACGCCGGGGCTGGCGGCGGCCTACAACGAGTTTCACGACAGGGGGTTCGAAATTTACGCCCTGTCGCTTGACGCTTCCCGCGAGCGGTGGCTTGCCGCCGTGGCCGCTCATAATGTGGCGGGTATTAACGTTTTCGACCCGAAAGGGTGGGAGGGCGAGGCGGTTGCGGCCTACACCGTCCGCAGTCTGCCGGCCAACTTTCTGATCGACCCCGACGGCCGTATCGTCGCCCGCAACCTGCATGGCAAGGCGCTCGACAACGCGCTGCAACGTCATTTGTGCGACAAAAATGACGTGCAGGCGGAATAATTTCTAAAAATTTTGCTGCGTGCGCAATTTTTATTATATTTGCAACCCCAAACGATGGTTCCGTAGCTTAATTGAATAGAGCATCTGACTACGGATCAGAAGGTTACAGGTTTGAGTCCTGTCGGAATCACTGATTGTGAGCGACTTGCGGAAGCAGGTCGCTTTTTTCGTGCCCGAAAATCACCCCTTTTCACATCGAAATCGCCTGTTTGTTTAAACCAGTGTTTAAACCGACAAAGTCATGAACACGAGTGTTACAGCCGTACTTTACACCTCAAAAACCCTCAGTAACGGCCAACATCCCCTAATGTTAAGATTATCGAAGAACAGAAAGCTAAAGTACATCAGTTTGCACCTCTCGTTGGATGCCAAATTTTGGGATACCGCTAAAGGAAAGCCAAAGCGAAACTGCCCCGACAGAGACAAGATTATACACCTTATCGAATTAAAAACCAAAGAAATACAAGAACAAATTATCGACTTTAAAACCAACGATAAGGACTATACCCTGCACACGCTAATTAAAAAGGCATCCAAGCCTGCCGTTCGGCAAACGGTAGCGGACTACCTCGACAGCTACATCGACCGTCTGGCAACCGAAAATCGCATCGGAAATGCTAAAACTTTTAAGGAGTTACGGACATCGTTGCTGAATTTCTGCAAGTCACTCGATTTCTATTTTCTCGACATCGACACGGATTTTCTGAAACGGTATGCACAATGGATGCGGACGGTCAAAAGCTACTCCGACAACACTATGGGAATACGCTTACGTTCTTTGCGGGCGTTATACAACAGCGCGGTATCAGATAACCTCGTTAGGAAAGCCAATTATCCTTTTGATGATTTCAAGGTCAGTCAATTTAAAGAGCAGACAGCGAAAAGGTCAATCGGCAAGGAGCATATAAAGCAACTGATTGATTTCGAGCCGTCCAGATTACAGGAGTACCAATATTCTACACCATTTCTGACGCTGGCAAAGGATTTATTCCTGTTCAGTTATTTCGGTTGTGGAATTAATCTGACTGATATTCTGCATTTAACATATAAGAATGTTACGGAAGAACGTATTACGTTTCATCGGCAGAAAACGGGTAAATTGATCTCGTTTCAGCTACAACCGACTGGCAAAGAATTTATCGAAAAGTATCGCAGTCCGTTCTGGGACGATGATGACTATATTTTTCCTGTGCTGAATCGATATATCCATATCACAGCCGAACAGCAATACGGACGGGTTCAGCGAGTGAATAAG